>JALVTE010000097.1 GCA_027024155.1 Campylobacteraceae bacterium | reverse complement strand
ACGCCCTGGAAACAAACTGCAGGTAGGTGAAATATTACAAAAACAGAAAAAGATTTATGAGTATATGGATGTGGAAGTACCAATATAAGGAAAGGAAGGGCTCGTTAGGTGTGGCGGGGATGTAGGAAATAATGGCTCTGGTTTATTCAGACAATATTCTTCATAAAGAAGAAGAGAAAATAGTAAATAAAATGATAACTAAGTTTGGTTTGGATAAAAATATAACAATGCTTTATGAAGAGTGGACTAAATCAATTCTAGCTTTAACAGAACAAGGAAAAATTCTACTTAAGATTTAATATGTTTCCTTGTACTCAGTGTGGTGTTTGTTGTCAAAATATTAAAAATATTCCAGAATTAAGTGAGTTTGATTTAGGGAATGGAATTTGTAAATATTTTGATTTCACAAATAAGACTTGTGAAATATATGATAATAGACCAAATATTTGTCGAATTGATAAAATGTTTGAATTGGAATATTATCAATATTTTTCAAAAAAAGAATTTTATATAGAAAATGCCAAAGCTTGCAATAAATTACAAGAAATGGCAAATATAGATTATTCTTATAGAATAAAAATTGAGGAGTAAAATATGCCATTACCATTTATAATAGCTGGTGTAGCTATCGCTGCTGGTGCTTATGGTGTCAAAAAAGGTGTTGACGCTAAGGATGATTATGATACAGCAGATAGTTATAATAAAAAAGCTAAAAAAATTTACAATGATGCACAAGAAAAATTAGAAACAAAAAGAGAAGTAACTAATTCTTTGTTAGAGCATTTAGGTAAATTAAAAGTTTATATTTATGAAGAGACTTTATCTGACTTTGATGATATTTTCTCTAAAATTAAAAATATTGATTTTGAGAATAATTTGGCTCGTGACTTATTAAATAATGTAGATGAACAAGACATACTAGATATTAAAAATACTGTTTTAGAGATGCAAGAAGTGCTAGGTGGTGGTATCGCTGCTCTTGGAAGTGGTGCTTTAGCAGGTTTTGGGGCATTAGGTGGTATTGGAATGTTGGCTTCTGCTTCTACAGGAACTGCTATAGCAAGTCTTAGTGGAGCAGCCGCTACAAATGCTACATTGGCTTGGCTTGGTGGAGGAGCATTAAGTGCAGGTGGATTTGGTATGGCAGGAGGTATGGCTGTTCTTGGTGGAATAGTTGCTGGTCCTGTTTTGGCTGTAGGTGGTATGATGATGGCTTCAAAAGCAGAAGAAGCAAAACATACAGCTTATGCAAATTATGATAAAGCAAAAGCTGGGGTAGCACAAATAGACAGTGCTTATGTGGTTCTTGATGGGATTCATAGAAGAGTTGAGGAGTTTATTGAAATATTAGAGCCTCTTGATAAAACTCTTGAAGATTATATTGATGAGTTAGAAGATATAGTTGATAAATCAATTGATTGGAGAACATATACACAAAGAGAAAAAGAAACTGTTATGGCTACTGCTTCAATAGCAAAAACAGTTAAAAATCTTTGTGATGCTCCTATTATTGATGAGAATGGTGAAGTTACTAGAAAATCGAAAAGAGTTTTGAAAAAAGTAAAAAAAATAACAGAAAAAATTAGAGAGTTGCAATAATGACTAAAATAAATGAATTGCATCAATTAAAAAATTTTATGTATAAAAACATATTGGATTTTTCAGAAGCTTTTTCACAAATAAAGGAAATAGAATTTGAAAATAATATAGATAACAGTACAAATAATGGTTTTTGTAACATTTCAGATACTGAAATAGAAGAAATAATTATTTTTTTACAACATACTGATGATATATTTGATACTTATCTAGGAATGCTTGAAGAGATAGTTGATAAATCAACCAATTGGAGAACATATACACAAAAAGAAAAAGAAACGGTTGTGGCTACTGCTACAATAGCAAAAACAGTTAAAAGCCTTTGTGATACTCCGATGATTGATGAATATGGTGAAGTTACTACTAGTTACACAATAGCTTTGAAAGAAGCAAAAGAGTTCATATATAAAATAAGTGAGGCACAATAATGTCAATACAACCACTACATGAAGAGATAATCAATGAAATAGGAACTCAAACTTTAGCAAAGTTTGGATTAAATATATTTAATCTTAATACATATGCAGGTTATGAGGAGAGTGTAAAAGGCTCAAATAATGTTTTTGAGGCATACAATAAGCATAAAAACAATCCTAACTATTTTGGTCAAACTTTTGAAGATTTAGATGTAACACAGAGAAATATAGATAGTGCAATCCATAATAAAGATGAAAGATATTCAACTACTGATAATTTAGGTGATGTAAATGACCCCATTACTGATGTAAGAAAATTAAGTGGTGATGGTGAAGTGTTAGAAAATTATCAACACAAAGTAATAAAAAATAGTGCTAGACTCTTTGGAAAAAACAATAAATATCTTCAAAATGATAAAATAGTTGTAGCAAAAGATGATTATGAGAAACATAAAAATTATCTTGAAAAAATGATACAAAATACAAAAGATGAAGAAACACGAAAAAATGCAAAAGAACTTTTAAATAAGCTTGAAGCAAGTGAAATTTCAAGAGATGAAGCTATTAATGCAAGAACAACATCTGTAAAGATACAAGCTACTCAAGCAGGAAAACATATTGTACAAGCAGGAGTATCTGATGCAGTTGTAGTAGCTCTATCGTCTTTGGCTAATGGAACTATTTATGAGATAAAAGATGCTTTTTCTCACAAAAGCGAAGATGTATCAATTAAAATAAGGATAAAGAGACTTCTTAAAAAAGTTTTAGATGATTTTTATAAAACCTTTAAAAGAGGAGCTTCATATGGAACTTTAGAAGCTGGCATAGGGGTACTTTCTCAGATTTTCAAATCTATATCATCAAAACTTATGTCAATATGGAAATCTCTAAGAACTGCTGCAAAATCAATCTTTAATGCGATATATTCATATATAACAGGTAAGATTAAGTCTTATAAAGAGTTAATTTCTACGATTATAAAAGGCTTACTCTCTGCTATATTAGTTGTTGGAACAGTTGCTTTAGAGACACAATTAGAAGCTTTTTTATCTCCTTTAGTTACTCCTACTGTAGCAAGTTTTTTAGCTCCTGCTTTGGCTATTGTTATAGGTTCTATTGCAGTTGTAGTTAGCATGAGAGGTGTGGATATGGCATTAAATGCACTATTTGGTACATTTTCACAAGCTAAATTAGCAAAAATGAAAGCAGAAAAAGTAAAAGAGATATGTGCAGAATTGCTACCTGACTTAATTGCTGAAAAAAATGAGCTTAAAGAGTTAATAGAAAAGACATACAAGGAGAGAAGACTAACTTTTGAAAAGTCGTTTTCTGAATTTCAAAGTGGATTAACTAATAATGACATTGATAGTGTGATGTGTGGGCTAATATCTATAAACTCGATGTATGGACAAAAATTACAATATGAAACTTTTGAAGAGTTTGATAGTTTTATGTGTAGTGATGAAAACTTCAAATTATGATTTTTTAATAAATCACAGTACACCTTGTGATGAAATCAGTTATTAATATCTAAGAAGATAAATGTATCTTTACTAGTAATAGTTTAGTTCATTCATAAAATAGACAGGGGAGCTCCATGGCAATTAATCTTTTTTTAAATAGAGTTAATAAAGAGGAATTTATAGAGATTATAAAAACTGTAATTTATTTGGTGTATAAAAAAACATCTTTAACACCAGATATTGTGCAGTTTATAATACATTTAACAAAATTTTATAATTTTAATGACAAAGAGTTAGAAAACTTATTTATTATTGATACTAGAGATGATTTGAATATCAAAGATACAATATCTAAACTAACTAAACAATCAAGTAAAATTTTACTGTTTCTAATGACACTATTTTCAGAGATTTTTGATGATATAGACTTAGATGACCTATATAAAAAAGAGAAAATTTTAAAGCAATTACCAATAGATAAGCAATTACAAAAAAATATATTAAAGCAAACTCAAAAATATATTGAAAACACAATAGTTATGCATTATTTTATATATGACAAAAAGACACCTTTTTATATGGAATTTACTAATGCTTTAAAAGTTACAAATAATTCTAAAGAGAAGCATAAACAGTTTTTTTTGATAGATTTTGAGAAACTAGAACAACTTCAAGAATTAGAAAAAAGAGCATTTTTAGAAACACTATATAGTTTAATGTTAGATGATAATAAAATATCCGATATTGAAAAAGAAGCCATTGAGTTATGGAGTTTATATTTAAAAATAGATTTTAAAGATATAGAAAAAAGAACTTATAATAATGCTAAAGAGTGTTTAATAGAAAAAATTTGGCTTAAAAACTTTTTATTATTTACATATTTAATAACACAAAATAATCACAAAAAGAGTTTAGAAAATGCACAAAAGATACTTTTTATTTCAGATAGTGAAGCTAAAGAGTTGCAAAAAAACATTCAAAACTATTTAAAAGTTTTAAAAGAATTACATAGCTTAATTTTCTCTGCTTATTTTACATATAACGATGAAACAAAAGCTGAAAAAATAAATCGCTCTTTAAAACTAGCAGAAGTTGCACTATTTGCAATGCCTCAAACACATATATTTAAGTCTATTAAGGCTATTAATATAGCTAGAAAAACAGTTGGGGCTAAATTAATATCTAACGATAGAAGTGAAGTTGGAATAGAAATATTGCAAAGCGTAGAGAATAATAAACTAGTTGTAGTTATTGATGGTTTTTTAAGTGAAGGAGGTAAAAAACAGTTTAAAGATTGGATGAAAAGCTTGCAAGTTAATTATCCAGATAGTAATATAGTGGGTTTTAAGTGGAAGTCACAAAATTTAAAAACAATTATGAATGGTGGTGTGGCAACTTGGTATAAAGCAATTCAGGAAACTTTGGAAGCATCTAATCTTTTAAGTAATTATTTAATGGATAAAAAAGAACATAACCCAGATATCAAGATAACTCTAATGGGACACTCCCTTGGTGCTAGAGTAATTTTTAATACACTATATCAATTATTAGATACTAATACAAAAGTTGACAGCATATTTTTATTAGGTGGTGCTGTAAATAATAGTGCTGTAAATTGGAGTGATGTGGCACACTCTGTATCTAATAATATAATAAATTTTTACTCAAAAAATGATTCTGTTTTAAAAAATTTATATCAACCATCTATGTTAGATATACCAATAGGTCTTAGTGAAATTGAAATAATTAAAACAAAAGAGTTAAAAGAACTATTAATTAAAAATTTTGATGTTACAAACAAGATTTCAGGACATACGGTATATAAAGAAAATTTAAAAGAACTTTTAGAAATTTCATGTACTAAAATATAGCCAATTAATTGGCTACATAGTATGCATAATTTGAAATATGAGGAAACAGTATTATTTTCTCAAAAGACTTTTTTTTCATTTTTTTTAGAAAAAAACGAAACAAAAAAATCGCACAAGAAATGAGATTTTCGGGAAATTTGTTGAATTTCCACTAAAAATGCAAAACTCAGCTTTCAGCTTCAAACAGTTGCATTTTCTTTACACTACAATTAAACAAATCTCTATTTCCGAAAATCTCAAATTGTGCAGGAATGCTCAATGAATTTAGCATAAAATTATAAGTTTACAAGGGTCTGGTGATTGTAACAGTAGTATTTACTTCCATCTTATCTATTATACAACTGCTATTACCTCTCTTCTTCGTAAAAAGTCATCCATTAAGGAGTATATTCATCTTTTTATTACTATAAATTTACATTACAACACTTATATGCTATAATTATGAAACAAATCATAATGAAAGAGAACATAATGTTTTATAACAGAGAAAATGAATTGCAGATTTTAGAAAAAGAGTATAAAAGAGATGGTTCGGCTTTTACTGTGATTTATGGGCGTAGAAGGGTTGGTAAGACGGCTTTGATTTATGAGTATATTAAGGATAAACCTTCGCTTTTTATATATGCTACCGAAGCTACTTTTGCTATTCAGTTAGAGAATTTAAAGTCTCAACTACTTAAGTTGATAGATAAACCCTATTTGAAAGATATAAAATTAGAGAGTTTTAGTCAGCTATTTGAGCTTTTGAATGAGTACAGTTTTGATAAAAAACTTGTATTGGTTATAGATGAGTATCAGAATTTATGTAAGGTGGATAAGTCATTCTCTTCTTGGCTTCAAATGATTTGGGATATGCAGTTAAAGAGTAAAAATATTCATTTAATTCTATCTGGTTCGGTTATATCGATGATGCATTCAGAAATTTTGGACTACTCAGCACCTCTGTATGGAAGAAGAACTTCTAATATACAATTAAAGCCACTGTTGTTTAAATATATTAAAGAGTTTTTACCATCTGTTAGCAAAGAAGAGCAGATGAGAATATTTGCATCTTTTGGGACAATACCTAAATATCTGGAGCTTTACGAAGAGGATAAAACATTTTTAGAAAATGTAAGAGATAATATATTAAATAAAAACTCTTTTCTTTATAGTGAGGGTAACTTTTTATTAAGACAAGAGCTTGGCGAAGTATCTACCTACTTTTCTATTTTGGAGACTATCTCTAAAGGTGATACAAAAGTTGGGAATATCGCTTCTAAACTGCAAGTGCCATCTACCCATATTACCCGCTATCTTTTAAAGCTAATAGATTTAGATATTTTGATTAAAGAGGTACCAATAACCGATACAAACCCTTTAAAAAGTAAAATGGGGCGATATAGGTTTAAAGATAAATTTTTGCAATTTTGGTTTTTTTATGTCTATAAAAATTACAATTTATTAGAGATAAATCAAGTCGATGCAGTTTTGGAAGAGATAGAGAAAAATTTTAACGATAGATTTGTATCTTTTGCTTTTGAAGATTTCGTAGCCCAAGATTTAATGCAAAATCCATCAAAATATATAGATTTCATCCCTAAAAAAGTTGGTAGATGGTGGAATAAAAATGAAGAGATAGATTTAATTGCTATGGATGAAACAAATATCTGTTTTATAGAGTGCAAATGGCGTAATAGTGTAAATAAAGAGCAAGTTCTTTACCAATTAGTTAAAAAATCTAAATATGTAAAACATAATTTAAAAGAGAGTTTTTTAGTTGTAACTAAAGATGATTATTTAAAGTAAACCATTAACTGAGTTATTTAGTAGCCAAAAACTCTATTTTGGAATAAGGCTAAATTATTTAAGCCAACCAAATTGAAAAAAATAGTATAATCATAAAAACTTTTAATAAAGGATCAATATGGGTATGCCAGGTGGATGGGAACTATTTGCTATTATTTTAGTAATTGTACTTCTTTTTGGAGGTAAAAAAATTCCGGAATTAGCAAAAGGTCTTGGTAAAGGTATTAAAGATTTCAAAAAAGCTGTAAACGAAGATGACGAGCCAGCAGAAGTAGCTAAAAAAGCTGATGCTAAAGAGATTGAAGCTAAAGTTGAAGATACAACAACAGAAGCAAAAGAGACTAAACAAGCATAATTTTTTATGCAACACTTCGCACCTTTTTGGTGCAAACACTACACGGATAAGTTAAATGCAAATTAAATCACAACTGAATAAAATTATAAAAGATAGCTTTAAAGCAATCGATACTACACCAAAAAGCGTAACAGTTAGCGACGCAACAAAGCCTGAATTTGGCGATTACCAGTACAATGGTGCTATGGCTTTAGCAAAAGAGTTAAAGACAAACCCTAGAGAGATTGCTACTGCATTGGCTAATGAATTACAAAAACACGAGATATTTAGCAAAGTAGAAGTGGCAGGTCCTGGGTTTATAAATTTAACTCTAAATGCTGACTTTTTAGCTAAAAATTTGCCAACTGCACTAAATGAGCGTGCAGGCGTTGGGACAAGAGAAGAGCCAATTAAAGTAGTAGTAGATTACTCTAGCCCAAATATGGCTAAACAGATGCATGTAGGGCATTTGCGTTCTACAATTATTGGCGATACAATAGCTAACTTGTTTGAATTTTTAGGCGACGAGGTAATTCGCCAAAACCATATAGGCGATTGGGGTACACAATTTGGTATGCTAATTGCATATTTTGAAGAGAATCAAAAAGATATAGATGCAAAACTAAGCGACTTAGAAGAGTTTTACAAAGCTGCTAAAAAGCGGTTTGATGAGAGTGAAGAGTTTGCAACAAAGAGCCGTGAGTATGTAGTAAAACTGCAAGGTGGCGATGAGAGTTGCCTTAGACTCTGGAATGCATTTATCGAAAAGTCGCTAGAGCACTGCCAAGAGGTTTACGACAGCTTGGGTGTAAAGCTGGATAAATCGAATGTAAAAAGCGAGAGTAGCTATAATGACGATTTAGCAAATGTTGTAGCTCAATTAGAAGAGAGTGGTGTTGCCAAAGAGAGCCAAGGGGCAAAATGCATATTCTTTGAAGATAGCGAAAATCCACTAATTATACAGAAACAAGATGGTGGCTTTTTGTATGCTACAACAGACTTAGCTGCTATTAAATTTAGAGTGCAAGAGTTGGGTGCTAAGAGAATTTGTTATGTGGTAGATGCAAGACAGGCAGGGCATTTTAAGCAAGTATTTGCTACTGCTAAAAAAGCAGGCTTTGCAAACGAAGATACTCTACTAGAGCATATTGCATTTGGTATGATGCTAGATAAAAGTGGTCGCCCATTTAAAACAAGAGATGGTGGAACAGTTAAACTAATAGATTTAATAAACGAAGCAGTTACTAGAGCAAAAGAGGTTATTAAAAAGAACGATGAATACAGCGAAGAGGAGTTAGAAAATATTGCTCGCGTTATAGGAATAGGTTCGCTAAAGTATGCCGACCTATCAATTAACCGCCAATCTAACTACATTTTCGATTGGGATAAAATGCTAAGTTTAGATGGTAATACAGCTCTATATATGCAGTATGCTTACGCTAGAATTAACTCTATTTTAAGAAAGGCTGGCGAGTTTGAAGAGATAGAGCCAATACTAGGCGACGATTTAGAGCGTCGTTTAGCACTAAAAGTTTTAAGCTTGGAAGATAACTTACAAAAAGCCTATACAGAGGCGATGCCACATATAATTACAAGCTATCTTTATGAGCTAGCAACACTATTTATGCGTTTTTACGAAAACAACCCTATACTAAAAGATGATGTTCCAAACGAAGTAAAAAATAGCCGTTTAGTCTTAGCAAAAGCAACAGCAAACACTATAAAAACAGGCTTAGGAATTTTAGGTATAGATGTATTAGATAGAATATAAGGAGAGGCACATATGAAAGGGCGAATTGTACTACTAACTATTCTAACATTAATTTTTATCTTTTTAGATTTTAAAAAACGAAAAGATTATAAAAAGAGTGCAATCGCCTTAGCTATCTTTATACTTATTATCTCGCTAGGTTATAGCGGTTTTATTCTAATCCGTGGAATACCACCACTATTCTTAGCCCATATAGTACTACTTTTTGGTTCATACTTAGCCTTAATGTGGTATCTCTTTAAAGGAAAACTATACCCATATGTAATAGCTTCGCCTTTACTTACAGAACTATTTTATGTTTTGTTAAATTATTTAGATGGCTCTCGCTATGAGTAGATATATTACTTAACTGAAGTTATTAAAATCTACTTTTAGCATTATCTTTTACATTTATGAGCACTTTAATATGCTCTTCTATATCTACTAAATCACTTTGTAACTTCATTACTTCGAATATATCTTTATATGCAAAAGGTGATTCATCTAAAGTATTCTCATCTACTGTTCCTTTAATTCCCTGCATTGATGCTTTGAAATCTTCTAAAGATATTCTCTTTTGGGCTTGCTTACGACTCATTACTCTACCGGCACCGTGTGATGATGAGCATAGTGAATCGCTGTTTCCTTTTCCGATAACTACAAAAGAGCCATCTCTCATATTTCCAGGAATTACACCTCTCATACCCTCTTCGGCGTGTGTCGCTCCTTTTCTGTGAATCCACTCGCCTCTATTGTTGTCGTACTCGGCGTGGTTGTGGTTTCGGTTAATAAAACGAGTTTCATCTTTATCTTTAAACTCAAAATCTCCATCAAAAAGTTCGTTCATAATTTCGTGAATTACTGAAATCATTCGTTTTCTATTTTCTAGTGCAAACTCTAGTGCGAATTTTTGGTCTTTAATATAGTCTTTCCCTAATTGACTATTTACATCAAGAGAGTAAATACCTTTAATATTATCTAACTTAGAAGCTTTTGCAATGGCTAACTTTTGCTTTTGTATAAATTTTTCAAGTGCCTTTTCAAAACCCTCTGGATTGTGTTCTTTAAACTTTTTGTTTCGCTCTTTAAAGTCTGCAATAAGGGCTTCTAGCTTATCCTCTGCCGGATTTTTTAGTATATAAGCCTGAAGCATATAGTGCGAAGCAATCTTATGCCCGAATCCGCGAGAGCCAGAGTGTATAACAATCCAAGCCTTTTGGTCCGCTCCGTAGCCTATTTCGATAAAGTGGTTACCACCACCTAAAGTACCTACTTGCTTAAGCCCAGTACTTTGTAAAATATGCTCTGCATACTCAGTTCTTGGCAAATCAATCTTTAACGATTGGTGATTTTTATGAGTCTTAAAACCTAGCGGAATTCTCTCTATAATCTTTTCGTAAATTTCATCTGCTTTTTGCTCTATCTGCTCTTTTGTGTAGTCTGTTTTATACGCACACATTCCGCACCCAATATCAAAGCCCACAAATTGCGGAACTATTATATCTTTTGTAGAACAAACTCCACCAATAGGCATAGTATAACCCGTGTGAGCATCTGGCATTAAAGCTCCATATGTTACATAAGGTTGCTTTAATACATCTAAAAACTGCTGTTGAGCTTCATCTTCTAAACACTCTGCATATACTTTATATG
This sequence comes from Campylobacteraceae bacterium, assembly GCA_027024155.1. GTDB lineage: Bacteria > Campylobacterota > Campylobacteria > Campylobacterales > Sulfurovaceae > JAADEQ01. The sequence goes on along the minus strand of JALVTE010000097.1, from coordinate 15,376 downwards.
GTGTTTTTGCACTCTGTAGTAATTCGTGATTTATATCTGTAAATCCATACTCTTTTAATTTCATAATACTCTCCTTACTTGTTTGTAAGGGTATTATAAAACAATTTTAGGTCATATACTGTCCGAAAATAATTTAAGGCTAGCTCCATTGCTATTAAGTTAAGAGTTTTAACTCCATAAATGCATAAAGCTTAAAGCACAAAGCCAAAAGCTTGCCACCATATCATTCCTGTGAAAATGGGAATCCACAGTTTAAACTGCCGAAAAAGCACTTTTTTAATTTTTAGGCAGTTAATATTATGGACTCCCACTTTCGTGAGAGTGACGAAGTGGCTAGATTAAGCTAAAAAAATGGATATAGTATCCTTAACTTACTCTTCTCTCTACCAAATCTAATATCAGTTTATCGATAAACTCTTCATCGCTTTTATCTGGCAGATTTGAGTTATCTAGCTTCTCTTGTACGATGTCTAATTTTTGGTTTATATACTCCATAACCTCATCTAACTCTATTTTGCCCTCTTTAATGGCAGTTATATATTCGCGGTTTTTTAGCGGGAAGCTAATAAAGGCATCATCTAGCAACTCTTCGACTTCGTTTATTACTCTAACTGCGTGAGATAGGGCTTTGTAGTCTATCCCCTTAGAGGCATCTCTTGTACGGTGTCCAAATTGCTTCTCCATCTCTTCTATATGCTCGCTAAAGTAGCCAACAGTTACAGAGCCTGCAAAGCGTTTACCAAGCAGTTGCACATACTGCCCCTCTCTATAGGCTTGATTTCCGCGAGATATGGCACCTTTTACAAATTTAACATACTTAAAATGCTCTTTTTGAAATATCTGCTCTATCTTATCGAAATAGCTCTCTAATTTTGCCTCTGGGCTCTCTATTGCAATTTGTTTAAAGAGTTCAACAAAGTGGTGCAATTCATTAAAGCGTTGCCCTTTTATATTGTACATTTTACTCTGTCCTACGCAGTAACATATAAAAGAGTGCAAGTTTTTGTTATAAAATTTTTGGTAATTTGCTTTAATGATATTTAAAAAAGCTTCATCTCTATAGATTTGAGTATCCTCCCTAAAGATAGAAAATAGTAAATCCAAAGCTCCTGTTTCGCCTTTTTTAAGCAGGTTAAACCACTTGTATATGCTATAGAGTTGTAAATCTATATCCTCTTTGCTGTTTTTACTCTTACTGTTGGTATTATAATTGTAGTGCTCTATATCTCTTTTAAGTAGCACATCCTCTTTTGATGGAATAAAAATACCCTTATAGTCTGTATCCGAGTTTGGATTGTCTGTACCAAACAGTTTAGAGCCATACATTGTCACATAGAGCACTTTTGCTCTGTACTCTTTTTCGAACTCCTCTATAATACTCTTCATAAAAACCTCTTCTTTACAAACTCTATTGCCTCATCTTTATTTGTAATATTGCCCTCTAACTGCTCTGTGTAAACTGTGTCTAAAATCTCTTTAAATTTTGGCGATGGTTTTAGCCCAAGCTTTATAAGGTCTCTGCCTTGTAAGATGCAATCTAGTGGCTTGTTTACTACATTTAGAGTGCTAGACATCTCTAGTAGCCACTCGCCTGCGTGGTAAATTCCCTCAATCGACTCTTGTGTTGTTCTGCCTAAAAAGTCCGCTTTGGCTACAAGAACTAACTCCTCTATATTTACCTTTGTAGCAAGCCGTCTTATTGCCGAAGCTTTTGCCCCTCCTTGATAAAACTGAGAGGGCTTTAAGTGGTGCTCAACTAAAGGTAAAATCGACTCTATAAAGTCGTGCTCATCAGTTAGCCTATAGAGTAGTTTTTTAGTAGGCTCCACCCCTGCATACTCGTGCCCAATAGAGCGTATATCCCCATTTTCATCTACTTTAGTATGCGTTGCTTTGCCTAAATCGTGGCATAAAATTGCAAATAGAAACTTTAATTTCTGCTTTGGCTCTAACTCTTGTTTTAACTCTTTAGCCATTGCATCTAGTGCCATCATTGTGTGCACCCAAACATCACCTTCGGGGTGGTATTTTGGAGATTGCTCTACACCAACTATAGCTTGCAACTCAGGGAAGTATCGCTCTAAAATACCCAGCTTTCGCATCAACTCAAAGCCAATAGATGGTTTTTTAGATTTTAAAAGTAGCTTCTTCCACTCTTCATAAACTCGCTCTTTTGGCAACTCTTCTAGCATCCCATCTGCAACCATTTTTTTGCAAAGCTCAAAAGTCTCTTCTGCTATCTCAAAGCCAAAACGAGCCACAAACTGCACCGCTCTATATACACGCAAAGGGTCTTCTATAAAGGTTTTATTGTCAATATGTTTAACTCTTTTCGCCTCTATATCGTTTAAGCCACCAAATGGGTCTATAAACTCTTTAGCCTCAATATCATACCCCATAGCATTAATGGTAAAATCTCTACGTCTTGCCGCCTCCCTAAAGCTTAAATGCCCATCTACTGTAACATCAAAACCGCGATGTCCACTATCTACTTTCGATTCCGTTCTCGGGAAAGAGAAGTCGTACTCCTCGCCATCATAACTAAACTTTAATACCCCAAAGCTTTTGCCTACCAAATTTACAGAGCCATACTGCTCTAAAATCGATGCCAACTCATCTAAATTATCAAGCCCATAGACTTCGACATCGTAATCTTTAATAGGCAAATTTAAAAAGTGGTCTCTCACGCTTCCGCCCACTACTATAGCCTTAGCACCCTTTCTTTCTAATTGTATTGATATTGTTTTTATTATTTCTGGTAATTTCATAACTGTATTATAACACTAAAGCTTAATAGATAGACAATATTAATATATACTGCACGACAAGCAAATAGTATCCACCTAATCTCCAAGCTCCTCTACCAAATAGTACCATTGGTATTGCATAAAAAAAGCCACTAAGTGTATATAGACCATTTTCTTCTATAAAGTTTGGCTTTGCTAACAAAAAATGGTATATCAATACAGAGCTTAAACCAATTAAAAAGTGAATATTTGGGTGTTTTATATTTTTAGAGTACCAATTTATTAAATTAACTACTCTAAACCAAACATATGCAACAATAAATATAATTATATTTCTTATTTTAGATATCATAAATACCATTTTACCATATTAGATTAAAAAGTTTTAAAAAAATAAAATTTTGCTATAATTGCGTTAAAAAAGGCAAATTAAATGATAAAAGTATATGGTATAAAAACTTGTGGTAGCGTAAAAAAGGCTTTAAAATTTTTTAAAGATAATGCTATAGAGTATGAGTTTATAGACTTAAAAAAAGAGCCTGTATCTTGCGACAAGATAGATGAGTGGCTAGCAAAAGTAGATATAGATACACTATTTAATAATCGTGGCACAAAATATAGAACTCTCAAATTAAAAGAGTTAAATTTAGATAACGATGGCAAAAGAGAGTGGCTGTGTAAAGAGAATTTACTCATAAAACGCCCTGTTATTGAACTTGAGAATGGCGATGTTGTGGTTGCATTTGATGAAGAGAAATATAGAGAGCTATTTTTAAAATAATCTGCATTTAATCCAAAAATTCATATAATGCTAGTAAAAAAGGCGACAGATGCACTCTTTTGCTCCTGAAATTTTACTTATTACCATTCTTTCGCTTGTTGTGGCTTCTGATGCTATAGCAAGCAGGCTTAAAATTCCTTCGGTTTTTATACTCTTGACAGGCTCGTACCTTGTTTATACATACTTTAAGGCGGCTGTTCCTATAGATTTATCTAAAGAGTTTTCGACTGTAATTCTGTTTTGTATTCCTCTTATATTTATGGGAGATGCTCTGCATCTTAAATATACTGATATAAAACGGCACGCTTGGGGGATATTTTATTTAGCTGTTGTTGCAGTTGCTCTATCTATTACGGCTGGAGCTTTGCTTTACTACTTTGGGCTATTTGCTGGCTTATCTCTTGGTGCTTATGTTTCGCTGTTTGCTATAAATATGGCTACCGATGCGGTTAGTGTGCAATCAGTATTATCACGATTTAATGGAATTAGCCACGATATAAAAGTTTTAATAGAGGGCGAGAGTTTAGGTAACGATGCTACAGCAGTAATTGCCTTTTTCTTTATAGGTATGCCTTGGATGCTAAGCGGACATATAGATGCAACCCACGCTACTTTAGATGCACTTAGAGTTTTTGCTGTTAGTACAGTTTTAGGATTGGCTTTGGGGTATAGCTTTTATATGCTTATGAAACTCTACTCCGACAGAAGAGGAGAGTTATTTACATTTGTAGTCGAAGCTTATGTAGCGTATCTACTTGGCGAAGAGTTACATGTAAGTGGAATATTAACTCTAATTGTAGCCATAGTAGCAACAAAAGCTTGGATAGATTTTGACCTTGATACTAAGAGTGCTAAAAAGGTTAAAGGCTTTGCAAAAACGCTTAGGCTAGGTAGTATAGCAAGTACTTCAAAAGAGCGATTAGAGTATATTTACGAAATGGCAAAAGAGTTTGGATATATCGCTTCTGTTATAATATTTTTTGCCTTAGCTGAAATGGTAGATTTCTCTAAACTTTGGGAATATAGAGTGGAAATTTTAGCTATGTTTATTGTAACTACTATAATTCGTATGGTATCTATGGCAAAGTTTGCTCTAATTGGCGACAAGATAGAGCAGATAAAACCTGTTGGAGTAGAGGGTTGGTTTATACTAACATTTTCTGGAATGAAAGGTGCACTATCTATTATTTTAGTTCATTTAATTCCAGACAGCTTTGAGTATAAAGAGCTTTTTGAATCGGTAACAATAGGTGTTGTAGTACTATCTATTTTTGTATATGGTACAATACTATGGACATACTTTACATTCTTTAGAAAAGAGGAGAAGGGTAAACTATTTAAACATTAGACCTGTCCGTAGGGGGTAGCTCTTGTGGCTACCCAAATATTGTAAATTAACCAGAATTATGTATTATAATGCTAAATATATTTTAAGGTAAGGGTAGCTACAATGGCTACCTATACAAAGAAAACGCCAAAAAACAATTACTTCTTACTTAAAATATCATTAACTATTCTATACCCATGGTTTAAAGCAATCGCAATCGAGCCTCCGCTTTTAAAGGCTATATCTCCAGCAATATATATGCCCTCTACCGAAGTTTCTAAGTTATCTTTGATAATTGGCTCGCCTTTGGCATCTAAATCTAAGTTTGCACTCTTTAAAAAATCTACAGGAGTTGTACCTCCGATTGCATAAATTACTCTATCGTACACTTCACTTGTTCCATCTTTATAGTTTACCTTCACCAAACCGTGTTCTGCTTCTAGTGAGTCTATATCTACACCAAGTTTTGGTGTTACCAATCCATCTTCAAAGGCTTTAGTAATATGCTCTATATTTGTAGGATTTGGACGGCTTATCTCTGGGCGTCGGTAGTTTAATGTTACATCATTATTTTTAGCTAATTCAACAGCATACTCTGTTGCACTGTCACCACCACCTACAATTAAAATCTTTTCGCCTTTAGAGCAGTTATCTAAGTTAAAGTTTACTCTTTTACGAATAGATGGTGGTATTTTATAACTAGGTTTATTTGGTTTACCCATTCTACCAATAGCTATAACAATATTTTTTGCTAAAAAATCACCTTTACTAGAACGAACACTAAATACTCCATCTTCGCCTTTAGTTATTTTATCTACTTCGCAATTAAAGTGGTAATCTATTTCGTGCTGGTCAATTATTTTGTCGAAAAAGTCTAGTGTAGTCTCTTTTGTTCCATCGGTAAATGGTACATTCCCCTCTATCTCAACAATTTGCCCCTGCCAATCTTTATCTACTCGTTTATTATCTTTATAGAATTTTCTAATTGTATCAGAGTGATTATCGCTCTTTTCTAGTAGTAAAATATTCTCTAAGCCTAAAACTTTAGCTTCTATTGCAGAACCTATACCACCTGGTCCACCACCAATAATTATAATATCATACACTTTTTCCATAGTAAAAATCCTCCTAGTTATTAGAATATATTATATAATGTCTATCTAAACATATAGTAAAATATAACTAAAAATTATACTATTTTAGAAAAAGTGTTACTCTTTGGGAACAATTAAGCCCCAAAGATAAGTAGCCCGACTCGGTAAGTTATAAATGATAGCACCCAAGCGGTAGTAGTAGTAAATAGGAATAGGTAAACAAAATATTTAATGCCACCAGCTTCTTTTGTAAATACCCTAGATGCGGCAAAGCATGGTAGGTAAATCATTACAAATACAATAAACGACATCGCTATTGGTATGTTTAAATTTTTATGCAAAATATCTTTTAATGATTTACTTGTTTCATCAACTTCGCCCACAGAGTATAATACGCCAAGTGTAGATACTACAACCTCTTTAGCTGCAAGTCCTGCCTCTAGGGCTACACTTAATCGCCAATCAAATCCCAATGGTGCAAAAAATGGTTCGCTGAATTTTCCAATTTTTCCTAAGTAACTATTTTCTAACTCTTTTGCTTTAAGTTCAGTTGCTAGTCTATTTTTAGCCACTTTTGTGCTTGCTTGCTCTATTTTTACACTATAGATTTTTTCTAATTCGGGTTGCTTTGGATAGTTAGAGCTAAACCAAATTATCATAGATGCCAATAGTATAAATGTTCCAGCTTTATTAAGGTAGCTAGCTGCATTAGAGTAGACTGTATGCCAAATTAGCTTAAAACTTGGCAAACGGTACTTTGGCATCTCCATTACAAATGGTTCATCTTCGCCTTTAAATACAACTACTCTTAAAACTTTTGCCATAATCAGCCCCAAAAGTGCACCAGATATATAGATTAAAAATAGTATATTTCCAGATTCTGCCTCACTAAAAAATGCTCCAGTAAAAAGAACATATATAGGTAGTCTTGCCCCACAACTCATAAAGCCTAAAATAAATAGTGTAATTAATCTATCTTTTTCGCTTTTAAGAGTTCTTGCTGCCATATATGCAGGCACAGTACAACCAAAGCCAGTTACAAGTGGTATAAAGCTTTTACCATGCAAGCCAAACTTATGGAAAAATCCATCTAGTAAAAATGCAACACGACTCATATAACCCGTGGTTTCAAGTAAAGCTATACCAATATATAAAATAATAATGTTCGGTAAAAAGAGCAATACTGCACCAACACCGGCAATAATTCCATCTACAACTAAACTTCGTATATTATCGTTTGTTATATGTGAACCAACAAAATCACCAAATGCTCCAATAGCACTATTAATATAATCCATTGGGTAGTTACCAAATGTAAATGTAAGCTGAAAAAGCCCCCACATAAAGAAAAGGAAAATAGGAATACCCAAATACTTATTTAACAAAACAGAGTCAATTTTTTGCGTAAGTGTTAAACTTTTAGAGATAGAGTGTTGCTTTACAACTTCTAATGCAATGCCTCTAGCTATTGATGCGTGCTCTACAGCTTTTATCTCTTTAATATTTTTTGTTTCGTGATGAGTATAAATATGAGTTAGAGAGTCTCGAATAAGTGGATATAACTCTATCATAATTGGGTTATCGTGCAACTCTTTGTATAGGCTCTCTTGCTCAAAAAGTAAGCCTATTGCAACTTCTCTATTGCTCCAATCTTTATAGCTAAAACCCTTTTCATCAAGAAATTTTCTTATTTTTATAATCTCTTCCTCTAAAGGGTCGCTATAGATTAAATTATTATGCTCTCTTTTACCACTATCAACTATATCGTGCATTGTATCTAGTAGTTCATCTACACCTTCGCCAGTTTTTGCAGAAACCATTATAACTTTTACGCCAAGTATCTTTTGTAGCTGCTCTATATCTATATCTATACCATCTTTTTTAGCTTCGTCAGCCATATTAAGGGCAACTACCATCTTTTTATTTAACTCTAAAAGCTCACACGTTAAAAGCAAGTTTCTTTGTAAATTGGTAGAGTCTACAACATTTAAAATAAGGTCATACTCTTCGTTCATTAAGAAATCTTTAGCAACTTTCTCTTCTTGCGTAAAGCCATCTATCGAGTATGTTCCAGGCAAATCTATTAAATCAAAATGGTGGCAGTGATGCTCGAAGCATATCTCCATTTTATCTACTGTTACACCAGAAAAGTTACCAACCTTTACACGATTGCCACCACTCATAGCATTAATTAACATAGACTTGCCAACATTCGGTTGCCCCGCAAGCGCTATTTTTATTGCCCCTAAACCACTTTGTGGCTTTTTATCTATTTCGCAACTGTTACAGCCCATTTTGGTTCTACCTCTATATTTTCTGCTTCGCTTTTTCTTAAAGCCAATAATGTACCATCTACCATTATCTCTATTGTAGATTTACCTAAAGCAAAATCTATAACTCTAATATTTGCCCCTTTTAAAAGCCCAAAAGATGCTAATCTTTGCTTTAAATCTCCTGTGGCATTAACCCTTTTTACTATAGCTTCTTCCTGCTTTTTAAGCTCTGATAACTTCAAAAACTCTCCCTCTTTATCTAAACTATGATAATGATAACAGTTATCATTTTAAAGCTAGCTTAAATTAATTGAGCAGTTTATCAATAATCTTAGATATATCTTTATAATCATAAATATAGTTATGGCTTGCATCTAAAGTAACCGTTTTATTAAACTCCATACTATTTTTTAAATTTTTAATACTCTCTTTAGGTATAACTTCATCTTTTTTTACAAATATTGCATTTATCTTTTTTGCTTTAGAACTCTTTAGCCATTTTAACTCTGGAAATTTATGTTTAATCAGTAACTTTACAGGGAATATAGAATATTTGTTTTGAGCAACATTCTCTATACTATCAAAAGGTGTAATTAAAAGTAGCGTATCGACTTTAACCTTGCTAGCTACATAACTTGCAACTGCTGTACCTAAACTTCTGCCTATAATTTTTTGTGGATTGTATTTTTTTGCAATCTCTAGTGCATATTTTAATATTGCTTTTTCGCTTGGTTTTCCTTGGCTATTGCCATAACCTGGGTAGTTAAAGGCTATAAAGTTATAATTTTTTATCTCTATAGCCCTATCATCTAAAAAATATAAAACATTTGCTGCATTGCCTCCAAAATATAGCACAAGTGGTAGACCCTTTTTATGCTCTAAATAGCCACCCTCTAGTACAGTTCCATCGCTACTTTTAAATTTAATAACTTTTACATGACTAGGAGTGTAGCCTTTGCTATAACTATTTAAAAATATAAGCTTATCTTGCCAAAAGTATAGATAGCCTAGAGCAAATATGTAGATTATGGCTACAGGGATTATTACATTTTTTATGCTCATGCTACACCAATATCTTTGGCTTTTGTCTTCATAGCCTCTATAACTTTTGCTATAAGTTCATCTAACTCGATACCTAACATTTCGGCTCCTTTTTTCACAACATCTCTATCAACTCCTGCTGCAAAGCTTTTGCTTTTGAACTTTTTCTTTACCGATTTTACACTTAAATCCATAATACTTTTGCTCGGACGAACAAGTACGCAAGCATTTACCAAACCACTTAGTTCATCTACGGCATATAAAGTTTTCTCCATTACTGTTTTAGGCTCCACATCTGTACATATTCCATAAGCGTGGCTCATCATAGCTCTTATTATCTCTTGAGAGTATCCTTTTTGCTCCATAATTTCAGCAGCCTTATAACAGTGTTCTTGTGGATACATTTCGTAATCTAAATCGTGCAAAAGCCCAACTATTCCCCAAGTCTCAACATCTTCGCAAGCCTCTTTTGCAAAGTATTGCATACAAGCCTCTACTTGCAGTCCGTGCTGTACTAAAGCTGGATTTTTATTATACTCTTTTAGTAAATTGAGTGCATCTTCTCTTGTTGGCATATTTATCTCCTTTTGCTTTTTAGTAACTGAAGTTAGTAATTAATTATAGCTTATTGTTTATTTTAATTTGCAAGCAGATATAATCTTTAAGTGACATAATAATTACATTAATTTAAGTTTTGCTAGATATAATATCCTTCGAAAGTTACAAATTTATGGTACTTTCTAAAACAAAAAATAGGATTTATATGAAAAACATAAAAATAACATTTATAACAATTTTTGCACTTTCAATTTTATCAACTGGCTGTAGTATTATACATCATAAAGCAAATTATTCTAAATATAATAATATCTCTCAACATAGTATGGTGGGAATAGCCTCTTATTATGGAGAACGCTGGAACGGTAGAACTACTGCAAATGGTGAAAAACTAAATATACACGCAATGACAGCTGCGCATAAGACTTTGCCATTTAATACAATAGTAAAAGTTACACTACTATCTACTGGAAAAAGTGTAAATGTAAGAATAAATGATAGAGGACCTTACTCTGGAGCTAGAATTATAGATTTAACTGACGAAGCTGCAAAACGATTAGGTATGTACCATCAAGGTATTGGAAAAGTTAGATTAGATATAGTAAAATATCCAAATAGATAACAGCACTTCTAACAGAGGTGCTGATAATTAAACCTCTTGCGTAGGTTTAAACTTACCATCTTTTAACTCTTTTAAAAACTCTTCGATAGAGTATCTCATTCTGTATTGTGGTGTCATTATATGTATTAAAATATCACCTAAATCTACTACAACCCAGTCATCACTCTCATCTGCACCCATTAGTTTTTCGCCTAAGTTTCTTAACTCTACTCTTAAGTTGTCATATAGTGCGGATGTATGTTTTCCACCTAATGAATTTACTAAAATTACCTGCTTAGCTATATAGTCGCTATCTTCTAGGTTAAAAACCTCTATCTCTTCTGCTTTTTTCTCGTCTAAAAATTTTACCAATTTTTCTACTCTACTATCTAAGTTACTCATTTGTATCCTCATTTATATTATTGTTGATATTATATTCTAAAAGCACTTGCGATTTAATTTTTTTATCTAAAAAGTCTAACTTTTTACCCTCTCTTAGCTCAGTAGAGCTAACATCTACGCTAATATTTAGTAAAATATACTCTCTTAAGCTCTTTAACTCTAAATCTTGCCCCTCTCTTGTTGCTACTATCCAGCAAATTTGGCTATTTAACTTATCAAAACTTGCCCATTTTGTTATGCTTTTTAAATTATCTGCACCTATGATGATATATTTTATATTTAACTCTTTGCTTAAGTGCTCAAAGCTCTCTATTGTATAGACTGCTCTGTTTTGCTCTATCTCAAAACTGCTAATCTCTACACCCTCTAAATCAAAAGCCTTTTCCACCCACTCTAGGCGTTTTTTTGGCTCTATATTGTAGCTACTTTTAAAGGGGTTTAGGTAAGTTGGCATAACTAAAACTCTATCTATCTCTTTTAACTCTAAAGCCTTTTTAATAATCTCTAAATGCCCTAAATGTGGTGGGTCGAAGCTTCCACCAAACAGTGCATATGTAGCGTTTTTTTGCACTCTGTAACCTTTGTTGATATAAATATTTGTTATTGTAGCATTTACATTCGCTTTTAACCTTTTTTTTAGTAAAATTTACTTAAATTTCACCAATGGAGTCTTGATGCAAACTATTAAAGATTTAGATATAGATGGAAAAAGTGTATTTATAAGATGCGATTTTAATGTACCAAAAGATGAGTTTGGAAACATTACTGACGATAGAAGAATTAGAGCAGCCTTGCCTACAATTAGATACTGCCTAGATAGAGGGTGCAAAGTTGTATTAGCTTCACACTTTGAACGCCCAGAACCAGGTAAATTTACGCACGAACACTCTTTAGAAGATGTTGCAAAAAGATTAGATGTTTTACTTAAAATCAAAAATAATCTATACTTTGATGACTCAAAAGAGGGAGCAGTCATAACCAAAAGAGCAAAAGAGCTATTTGCAAAAATGGAGGGTGGCGATGTTCTGCTTTTAGAAAACCTCCGTTTCGATGCAGGCGAGACTAGCAATAGCGAAGAGTTTGCAAAAGAGTTAAGCCAATTTGGAGAGATTTATCTAAACGACGCATTTGGTGCTTGCCATAGAAAACATGCATCTATTTATGCGATTACAAAATTTTATACAAAAGAGACTAAGGCTGCCGGCTTTTTATTAGCAAAAGAGGTAAACTTCTTTAGTCGTATCTTAAAAGAGCCAACTCGTCCATTTGTTGCTATTGTTGGGGGCAGCAAGGTGTCTGGAAAGCTTGAAGCATTAGACCAACTTTTAGATAAAGTAGATAAAATCATCATTGGTGGAGGGATGGCGTTTACATTCCTGAAACAGTTAGGTTACGAAGTAGGAAACTCGCTACTAGAAGAGGACTTACTAGACGAAGCTCAGCGAGTAATGGATAAAGCAAGAGCAAACGGAGTTAAACTTTATCTGCCTGTAGATGTTGTAGCAGCACCAGAATTTAGCAACTCCGCACCAGCTAAATACCTGCCAAGTCAAGAGATTCCTAAAGATTGGATGGGCTTAGATATTGGACCAGCAAGTACAAGACTCTTTAGAGAGGTTCTAAACGATGCTCAAACAATTATTTGGAATGGACCAATGGGAGTTTATGAGATGGATAAATTTGCAAAAGGTTCAACAAAAGTATCGCACTATGTAGCTGAAACTCACGCAACTACTATTGTTGGTGGAGGAGATACAGCCGATGTTGTAGCAAGAGCTGGCGATATAGACGAGATGACATTTGTAAGTACAGGTGGAGGAGCTAGCTTAAAGCTTTTAGAGGGCAAAAAGCTTCCTGGTATTGAAGCGTTGGAGGCATAATATGAGATTTGTAGCAAACTTTAAAATGAACCACACAAGAGCTTCGACTCAAGCGTATATTCAAGGGTTAAATGTCCAATTAGAGGGCGTAGATAGCGGTAATGTTTTACTATTTCCACCAGCAACAGCCCTTTGCAATGCTAGTGGCAAAATAGATATTGGTGCACAAAATGCCTATTTTGAAATAAATGGTGCATTTACAGGTGAAATTGGGCTTGAGCAGTTAGAAGAGTTTGATATTAAAAAAATTCTTATCGGACACAGTGAGCGACGCGAAATTTTAGGCGAGAGCCAAGAGTTTATCGCTAAAAAATTTGAATTTTTTAAGGCAAATGGCTTCGAGATAATTTACTGTATTGGCGAGCCACTAAGTGTACGTAAGCAAGGCGAAGAGGCACTATTTGAGTATCTATTTAGCGAATTTGATGGTATCGATACAAGTTATGATAACTTTACAATCGCTTATGAGCCAATTTGGGCAATAGGTACAGGTGTTAGTGCTACAATCGAAGATATCAAGCTAGTTCACAACCGCTTAAAGGCACAATTTAATAAAGAGTTACTTTATGGTGGTAGTGTAAAGGTAGATAATATTGCAGATATTGCAAAAATAGATAGTGTAGATGGCGTTCTTGTAGGTTCAGCTTCGCTAAAAGCAGACGGCTTTGCCGAACTTATAAAAAAGGGGCTAATTGCTTAAAGTTATAATTAAAAAAGTAACATATATTGCTTCTATGTTACTTTTAATCTCTTTAATCTCTTTTACTGCTATTCACTCTGCACCAAACAGTTTTATGAGTGCAGGTGGGCTCAACCCAAATATGACTCCAGAAGCAATAGAGCATTTAAAAGAGGTTTACGGCTTAAATAAACCATTTCTAGAGCAATACTTTGCTTGGCTAAAATCGATACTAAAGTTAGATTTCGGTATCTCTTTTGCAAGTGGAAATAGTGTAATCAGTGAAATAAGAAGTCGTATAGGTATTACACTTGGAATTAATTTAGCTTCTATGATTATAGTATTTTTTCTTGCTATAAAATTAGGCGTAGAGAGTGCTCTAAAGGGTGGAAAATTCGAGAAATTTGTAAAGCAGTTTGCACTACTTAGCTACGCAACACCATCTTTTTACTTAGCTCTAATCTTAATAATGTTTTTTGGCTTCAAACTTGGTTGGTTCCCAATATCTGGAATAGAGGGCTTAAGCACAAAAACAGGCTTTGCCCACTACTTAGATGTAGCTTACCATTTGGTATTGCCAATAACTGTGGTTGTATTTACAGGCTTTGGCTCATTAGCACTCTATATTCGTTCACTCACTCTTGATATTTTAAAGAGCGACTACATATTCTTTGCAAAAGCGAGAGGACTTAGTAATAAAACAATTAAAAAACGCTATATCTATCCTAATTTAATGCCATTTATAGTCACAATTTTAGGGCTTTCACTCCCTGGATTACTTGGAGGAAGTGTAATACTAGAACAGATATTCTCTATAGATGGAATGGGTTTATTATTCTTCCAATCCGCTTTAGCAAGAGACTACCCAGTAATTATGGGAATACTAATAATCGGAGCCTTCTTAACACTTTTGGGTAATGTAATTGCCGACTTAATACTTTTAAAACTAGACCCTCATAGGAAATAAGGGGTTAGTGATTGGTTGTTGTGGGTTAGCTATATTTGTATTTACCTTTTTTTAAAATACAAAACTACTATCGCAGTCATTCTGAGCGAATGCGAAGAATCTAGTTTAAACGTCTGTAATACTTATACCAAATCAAAATTGGAACATATACTTATAAAAACAGATAAACCATAATCTTTCACACTTAAAAGTTTCGCATTAGCCCAGCTAGTGCTTCAACTTTTAAGTATATCTTTTAATTTTAATTTAGTATAAGAATTTCTCTCGGCATTTCAGGTTAGATTCTTCACATCCGTTCAGAATGACGGAGATGGATAGTTATAAGTTTTTCATAGTTTCAAGATATGTACATTAATTAGTGAACAATACTGTTATATAAATCAACCCATTCTGGATTAAATTGATTAATTAAAGCTAATTTATAATCTCTCTTTTTACCTTTTTAAAATTTTTCTTTTTTTATTGTTTCTTGGATATCATCAAATATTTCATAATAAACTAATTTTTTACAACCATATTTTTTTGTAAAGCCATCTATAAAAGAGTTTTTATGCTCATATATTCGTTTAACTAAGTTACTAGTAACACCTATATATAGTACATTATTTGTGCTATTAGTTACGATGTAAACATATCCTTTTTTCACTTTTAATTTTCCTTAACTATTATGACAGAGCAAATAGTAATTAATTTTAGCTACTGCCGTCATTCTGAGCGGAGCGAAGAATCTAACTCAATTTGTCGAGATTTGAATGACAGAGTAGTAAGCTACTCTCTTTGTTTTATATTACACTTTCTCAACCAAAGTAGCAACTGGTGTTATGTCGGCTACTTGGGTTACTTTGGCTATAAAGTAGTCTCCGTGTTCTACTGCTAAGTCGTTGGTGTCGTTTATTAATACTTCACCGTCGATTTCTGGTGCCCAAAGTGTAGGGCGGGCTGTTAGTAGGAATTCGTGCTCACTACTCTCTCCATCTATAATTACTCTAATCTCTTTACCTATTAGGGCTTCTTGTGATTTTAGCA
>JALVTE010000096.1 GCA_027024155.1 Campylobacteraceae bacterium | reverse complement strand
CCTACACTTGCAAGTGAGATGGGTAGATTACAAGAGAGAATTACATCTACAAAAACTGGTTCTATTACTTCTGTTCAAGCAGTATATGTACCAGCGGATGACTTAACTGACCCAGCTCCTGCATCTGTATTTGCTCACTTAGATGCAACTACAGTACTTAACAGAAGTATTGCAGAGAAAGGTATTTACCCAGCGGTTGATCCACTAGATTCTACTTCAAGAATGCTTGACCCAGTAATCATTGGGCAAGAGCATTATGAAGTTGCTCGTGGTGTACAGTCTATTTTGCAAAAGTATAAAGACCTTCAAGATATTATTGCAATTCTTGGTATGGATGAGCTTTCTGAAGAGGATAAAAATACTGTTGAGAGAGCAAGAAAGATTGAGAAATTCTTATCTCAACCATTCCACGTTGCAGAAGTATTTACAGGAAGTCCAGGGGTTTATGTAACACTTGATGACACTATAAAAAGCTTCAAGGGTATCTTAAATGGTGAGTATGACCATATGCCAGAAGCTGCATTCTATATGGTTGCAGGAATTGACGAAGCTATTGCAAAAGCAGAAAAAATAAAAGCTAAGGCTTAATTAGCCTAAAGGAAGCCCGATGAGTACTATTAAGCTCGAAATTGTAACACCACAAGGTGTTATATATGATGGCGACGTTAAAGTAGCGACTTTATGCGGTAAAGATGGAGAGTTTGGTGTTTTACCACAACACGCATCTTTAGTTAGCCTTTTAGATGCTGGCTTAATCTCTGCAACTACAGATGATAATAAAGAGATTGTAGTTGCAATTAATGGTGGTTATGCTAAAGTATCTGAAGATAAGATAAGTTGTATCGTTGATGGAGCTGTTGTAGTTACAGATGAAGAAGGTGAACTTACAGAAAGTTTAAATAAGGCTAAAGAGTTGTTAAAGAGTGCACAGAGTAGTGATACTGTAGTAGCAGCTGCTGTTAGCAAAATAGAATCTATTAAGAAGTAATCAAGTGAGTATTTCAGATTATCTATCCCAGAGTAGTTCAATAACTTTTATAGTTATTGCTACCCTTTCTATATATTTTATAGCTACAATATCAATATTTATCTACAGATACAGAATAATAAATAGACGTTTAAAGGTTGAGCAAGCATCGCTAGCATCACTTTATAGGTCAGATGAAAAAACCCCAAATCCAGACTCTATTCTTTATGGGTATATTAATCGCTCTAGTGGAAAACTAGATATGACTTTAAAGTCAGCAATAAGTGATACTATAAGAGTTAGCACACAAGGTTTAACACAGTTAAGTATTTTTGCATCAACTGCTCCTTTTATAGGTTTATTTGGTACTGTTATTGGTATATTAGAGGCTTTTAGTAAGCTTGGTAATTTAAAAAGTGCCTCTTTAGGTGTTGTAGCACCTGCGATTAGTGAAGCACTTATTGCAACGGCAGTTGGTATTTTTGTTGCAATATTTGCTTATGCATTTAACTTACTGTTAAAGAGAAAAGTTTACGAATTAAACTCTACTTTAGAGTCAGCCGCAGATACTTTAGTTAGCAGGAATTAGCTATGAAGTTTAACTGGGATGATGAACCAGATTTAAACATAACGCCATTTGTTGATGTTATGCTTGTGTTAATGGCAATTTTAATGGTTACTGCTCCAACTATGACTTATCAAGAGCAGATAGAGCTGCCTCAGGGCACAGAGAGCAAAGAGGTATCTAAAGAGTCTACTATTACTGTTGTTATGCAAAAAAATAGAAACATATCTTTATATTTAAATGGTAAACGAAAAGATATATATAAAAATATGGCAGAGTTTAATGATAATTTAATGCTAATTACAAAAAAATACCCCCTTAATACTACAGTTTATATTCGTGCAGATAAAAGGTTAGAGTATGGTAGTGTCACCTTACTTTTAAAAAGTCTAAAAGATGTTGGTTTTAGTAAAGTATCTTTAATTACAGAATGAATAAATTAAAATTACAATCTATTATAATAGCTGTATCTATATATCTATTTTTATTAGTAGCACTTATTATTAGCCTATATTATAAACCTTCAGCACCTAAAGCTAAACTTTATACTGCTAAAAAGAGTGACATTATAGAGGTCTCTTTAGGTTCACCAGTTAAATCAGTTAGCCATAAAAAAACTAAGAAAAAAGTTACAAAAAAACGAAGAAAAGTACCTAAAAAGGTGCGCAATGTAAAAAGAGTAGAAAAAAAATATACTAAAAGAAAAAAGATAATTAAAAAGAAGAAAAAGCTTACTAAAAAAGTAAAAAGAGTACCGACTAAAGCAAATGCAAGTTCTCTATTTAAAAATTTGCCTAAAGGTATAAAAGATGATAAACCAGAGAGTAAGCCTATAGGTAAAAGTGGAAAATCTATAAAAAAAGCTAATAAAAGCAAAGGAATAGAAAATGCATATTTTGCTAAAATACAAAATACTTTAAAAGGTTGGCCTGCACAAAACAATTTTGTTGGCGAAAAAATTAGGGTTGAATTAACAGTTTATGCAAGTGGAATGTTTGATTATAAAATATTGTCACGCTCTTTAAATCCAGAGTTTAATAACGCTTTAAAGAGTTATTTAGAACAGTTAAAGCGTATTGGATTTGGACCACACCATAACCCTAAACCTTATAAAATTATTGTAGAGTTTATTGCAAAAGGGTAATGGTGTATGATTATTCTGCCCAATTATTGAAAGAAATCACAACTATTTTAAATGGATATATGAGATATTAGATAAAAAATCTTAAAATCTTATACTATTTAATATAACTTTTAGAAGCTTCTTGCTAAAATCAAAATAGTTCTCTGTTTTGCAAGAATTTTAAAGTAAAAGTAAGGTGAGTGTATGAAATATCTATTGATTATATCTTTGTTATTAAATTTTATATTAGCTGATGAACCAGATGCTGTTTTGAAAATCGAGAAAAGTGTGGATGCTCGTAGTAAAATTCAAATATTTAGTTCTAACGATACAAGTAATTTTTATAGAAAAAAAGTAAATAAATTATTTTTATCTGATTTTAAAGTAAGTGGACACTTTAACGCAGATTCTAACATTAGTAAAATTGGATACAATACTCCAGTTATGGTTATTGGTGGAAGTAGTAAATATACTTTGATATATAAATTTAAAAAGACCCCAGCAGGTGGAGCTAGTTTAGATATAAAACTTTATAGTGGTAATCCTAAAAAACAGATTTTAGTTAAAAATTATAGTGTAAGTCGTTTGGAGAAGTCTCCTTTCTTAATACATAAAGCAGTTAGTGATATTAATAAAATTGCTAAATATCCAGCGATTGATTGGATAAATAGATATGTAGTTTTATCAAGATATACTGGACCTAAGCAGACTAAAATACTACTGGCAGATTATACATTTTCATATAGAAAAACTATTATAAGCGGTGGCTTAAATCTTTTCCCTAAATGGGCAGATGAGAAACAGCATGAGTTATATTACAGCCATTATGGAAATGGAGATAACTTAATTCTATATAAATTAAATATATATACAGGTGTTAAAAGAAAGGTAATAACATCAACAGGTATGTTGGCTTGTTCAGATGTTAGCAAAGATGGCTCTAAATTACTTTTAACAATGGCTCCTAATTCTCAACCAGATATATATCTTTATAGTAATGGGGCTACAAAAAAGATAACTAATTTTAGTGGTATTGATGTCGGTGGTAAGTTTGCAGATGGTGATAAAAGTGTAGTATTTGTATCCAATAGAGAGGGTCATCCAAATATTTATAAAACATCAATAAATGGTGGTGCAGTAGAGAAAATTGTACATCATGGTAGTAATAATAGTTCGTGTGATGCTTATGGTAGTCAAGTAGTTTATTCTAGTAAAGAGAGTAGAAATAGTTTTAATATCTATTTAACAGATAGCGATGGTACTCAAACAAGACCATTAACAAGTGGTGGAATTAATCAATTTCCTAGATTTAGTTTTGATGGAAACATTGTAATGTATATAAAAAGAACAGGGTCAGGTAACTCTATAGGTTTTGTAAATATTAGTGCAAATAAAAGTGAGCTTTTTAAAATGGGTATAGATAGAATACAATCGATAGATTGGTAGGGGAGAGTATGAAAAAAACAGTATTATTAGTAACAATAATTTTAACATCGTTTACATATGCAGAACAGTCTGTATATACAGATTCTGATTTTGTAGATAGTACTACAATAGCTAAGAAAAATAGTTTAGAAATTTTTAAATTAAAACAGCAAATATCACAGTTAAAAGAGCGTATCGAAGGGCTTAAAAGTTTAGTTAATGGTCAATCAGACGAGATTGCTGCTTTAAAACAAAAAAGTAATAACAATTTTGAAGAGATATTAAATCAATTATCACAAAGAGTTGCAAAATTAGAGTCAAGACCTGCCCAAGTTGTGCAAGTAAAAGTCCCAGTTACAGAAAAATCTGCTAATGTAGAGTTAAATGATAGTAAGAATACAGATAAAAAAGCAGAGGTAAAACATTTATCCAATAAAGATTTATATACAGAGTCTGTATTGAATTTTACGAAAGATAGATTAACCAAGGCAGAAGCGGGCTTTAAAGAGTTGCTTAAAAAAGGTTATAAAAAAGCATCGGTTAGCTTTTATTTAGGAGAGATAGCTTATAAAAAAGGTCGTTATAAAGATGCAATAGATAATTATCAAAGAAGTGCAACTTTAAAAGATAATGCCTCTTATATGAGTAAATTGCTATTACATACAGCAATTTCATTAAGTAAAAAAGGTAAAAAACAGGATGCTAAAATTTTCTTTAAAGCTGTAGTCGATGGTTACCCTAATACGCAAGAAGCTAAAAAAGCTAAGGGCTATTTAAAATAGTTTTAAGCCTAATAAGCTAAAATCAGTTTTTCAAGTACTTATCTTTATAGTTAGGATTGAGTATATTATAACAAAGGAAAATTATGGCAATTAAAGAAGAAAACAGTGTTGTTGGTATCGAGTATGAATTAACAGAAGCTGGTGGAAGTGAAGTTTTAGATAGTAATAAAGGTGGAGCACCTTTAGAGTTTATTATTGGTAAAGGGCAATTAATTCCTGGTTTAGAGAAAGCTTTAGTTGGAATGAATGCAGGCGACACTGCTGATATTTTAGTAAAAGCAGAAGAAGCTTATGGTTTAAGAGACGAAGAAGCAGTTCAAGAGTTACCAAGAGACCAATTCGAAGGGATTGAGTTAGAGAAAGGTATGTCTCTATATGGTCAAGGTCAAAATGATGAGACAATTCAAGTAAATGTTGTAGATTTTGATGATAACACTGTAAAAGTAGATTTTAACCACCCATTAGCTGGTAAAGATTTAATGTTTAATGTAAAAGTTATTAGCGAAAGAGATGCAACTGAAGAAGAAGCACAAACTGGTCAAGTTGGTGGTGGATGTACAGATGGAAGCTGTGGCTGTCATTAATTAGCTTTAACAGCCCACTTGGGTTGTTAATACTTTTTCTTATTAACTAACATATCTTTTTTGTTTAAGTCTAGCAGTAATGAATTTAAACTTTTTGTTGAAAAGAGTAGCAAACTATTCCCATTCTATTTTTTAATTCTGTAGAAATTTTACTTTTTGAAAATATAAGATACCCTTTTATATATAGTTTAGCTTTTTGGCAGTTCTCTTTTAATTTTAAAAACTTTACCCATTTTTAGGTTTATGTGTACATAGTATTCCCTCGAATTCAGCTTAGTAGAGTTTAATTGATTGGAGAAACTTATTAGTTTATATTATATTATTAAGTTTTATTATACAGTTATATTGCTGAATTATTATTCGTTGTGTTGAATCCTACATTCCCGAAACACCTAACGATACCAAGCAACTAATTCCCTAAAATATACCATTTTATTGCTAAGTTTAGTTAAATATTCAGTAATCTTTAACTCGTTATGTGTTATAATATCCTAACGA
>JALVTE010000095.1 GCA_027024155.1 Campylobacteraceae bacterium | reverse complement strand
GAATATAAAGGAACTTAAAAATATGTAAAATATAACTTTATAGCCAAACTTGGTGCTTTTGGATTCAAAAAAAGATGAGTTTTTTCTGACTTTTGGTGTGTGAGGTGTGTTATGGAATTATTTGGGTACTCATATTTTCTAAACTGAAATAGCCACTCTTTTTGCTCTTGGCTTAAATTGCTCATAGAGTTTAAAATTCTCTCTTTCAACTCTTGCAAATCTTTTAATTCTAAATACTCTAATAATTCCGGTGCTATATCGAAGTTTTGAATTTTTTCACTCTTCCATAACTCTTTTATCTCATTTAATAACTGTTTTTTATCTTCCATTAAATTCCTTTGTGTAAAATTGTAGCCTCAAAACACTAGATTTCTTGCAAAACTATACACTATTATAATTTTGTAAGAAGTCTATTTAAAAGGCTTAAATTGTATATAAAATATATTTTATCTATTTTAATCTTAGTATCTTCTCTATTTTCTGCAAATATAGAAGTTGTTGAAAGTTTCAAAGAAGCATCAAACAGTAATATAAAACCGATACAAATACAAAAAAAGGTTAAAGAAAAAGATACTATTATAAAAAGTTCAACGGTAAAAATAAAAAAAGAGTTACAAAAAAAGAGAAAAAACAATAAAAAAATAATAAAAAATAATAAAGCTATAAAAAAATTAGTACTAAAAAAGAAAAATTTTACTAAATTTAAAAGCAGAGCAAAATTAGTAATCATTATCGATGATGTATCACATAGATATCAATTAAACAGCATTGAAAGTCTACCATTTAAAGTTACCCCTTCAATATTTCCACCAACAAAAATGAATATGCAAAGCTATAAATTAGCAAAAGGTTTAAAGCATTTTATGGTTCATCTGCCTTTAGAATCACATAGCAAACAGATGAATACAATATATAAACTCATCCACACCAACTATACACAAAAGCAGATAGATAAAAGAGTAAAAGAGATACGAAGACTATTTCCAAATGCTAAATATATAAACAACCATACAGGTAGTAAATTTAGTGCAAATTATAAAGCTTCTAAAAGACTTTATAAAGCACTTTTAGCAAATGGTTTTAAATTTGTAGATAGCCGAACAAGCAAAAATACAAAGTTTCCAAAAATAGCAAAAGAGTTTCATAAAAGATACTTAAAATCAGACCTTTTTATAGATAATGTAATAAATGTTAATAGTATAAAAAAAGAGATAAGAGAAGGTGTAGCCTTAGCAAAACGAAGAGGTTATGCAGTAATGATTGGGCACCCACATCCGCAAACGCTTAAAGCCCTAAGAGAATCTAGCAAACTTATAAATAGCGTCAAAACGGTATATATAGATGAGTTCTAAATTAGTTGATTTTATTATTCCACAACTAAAACTTATGGCTAAAGAGCCAAAAGAGCTTTTTTATATTGGCAATAAAGAGTTAATAAATAGAAAAATGGTCTCTATCGTCGGAACTAGAAGACCCTGCAATTACACAAAAGATTTAACATTTAAACTAGCACAAGCACTTGCTAAAAGAGGTGTAACTATCGTAAGTGGTGCTGCTATGGGCGTAGATGCCATTGCACATCGTGGTGCAACACCTAGTAATACAATAGCAGTTATGGCAAATGGCTTAAATATAAAATACCCAGCCGTAAACAAAAGTTTAATAGCAGATATAGAGAAAAATGGTTTAACACTTAGCTTTTATAAAGATGATTTCAGGGCTACAAAATGGAGCTTTGTAGCAAGAAACGAGTTGGTAGTTGCTTTGGGCGATATATTAATTGTCACCGAAGCAGATTTAAATAGTGGAAGCTTAAGAAGTGTAGAGTATGCACTAAAAATGCAAAAAGATATATTCGTACTTCCTCATAGATTGGGTGAGAGTTTAGGCACCAACAATTTACTAGAAAATGGCTTAGCTAAACCAATATACAATATAGAAAAATTTGCTAATCAATTTGGCAAAATTATAGAAGTAAAGAATGATTTCTTAAATTATTTAAAACAAAAGCCTTCAATAGATGAAGCTATAGCTAAATATGGTGATAAAATTTACGAAGCCGAGTTAGAAGGGTTAATAGCCATAGAAAATGGCTATATAATTACTTTGTAGCGTTTTTATCAGCTACTTTAGCTGGTTTAGGATTAAGAGCATACTTAATTACACCCTCAACATATTGCTCGCTAACCATTCCTCTTTTGATAGCTAAAATATCACCTTTAGTATCAAAAATTAAAAGATAAGGTATAGCACCTCTCCAACCTGCACGAGTTCCTAGATATCTTACAAAATCTTGATTATCAGCTTGCGTAAATACGTTATAATTAATACCTTTTTGTTTTACAAATTGAGCTAATTGAGATTTTGGTGTCATTTGAACCTCTACAGCTAACATTGCAACTTTTCCCTTATACTTTTTAGTTAAATCAATATAATGAGGAATAGACATTAAACACGGTGGGCAGTGAGTACCCCAAAACTCAATTAGTACTACTTTACCTTTTAAATTATCTGGCATTATAAGCCCAGAATCTTTACCTTTAAACGAAAATGTTTTACCATCTATTGTTGTAGCACTAATTGTTGGCTGAGCAACTACTTTTTTTGTAGTATTACCCTCTGCAAATATCAAGCTTGATAGCACAAGCATAGATAAAAATAGTTTTCTTAACATATACATCCTTTTTACTAAGTTACATGTTTTAACTAATAGACATGGAACTTAAATTTAATTTTGACAAATTATATCACAGATAAATGAAGAGATTGTGTAATTTATTGTATAATATATTTAAAAAGAGAAAATAATGAGAAAAATAGTATTAATTACTACAGCTGTTAGTTCGATTTTATCAGCTCAAGTTACCGACAAAGAGATAGCAAATATGTTTATGCTTGGCTTTTATGGCACATCATCTAACGACTCAACAATAAAGTCAGACATTTGCAAAGGTTTAGGTGGAGTTATAGTTTTTCAAAAAAGCCCTATAAATAAAAGTGCAGTTAAAAATTTTAACACTGCAAGCTCTCTAAAAGCCCTAACTACTGATTTAAAATCTTGTGCTACAAAGCCTTTAATAGCAGTAGATCAAGAGGGTGGCGTAGTTCAGAGAATTAAATTTTCTCAAAAATATCCAAAAGCCTCTAGCGTAGCCAAAATGGGAACTGCAAAAGCAAAAAGCATCTACTCTAATATGGCTAGCGAACTAAACAGTGTCGGCATAAACTTAGATTTAGCACCTGTAGCAGACATAGCATTAAATCCAAAAAACAGAGTAATTGTAAAATGGGGTAGAAGCTACGGTAAAGACCCTAGCACAGTTATAGCTTACGATAGAACTTTTATAAATGCTATGCACAAGTTTGGAGTAGCAACTTCACTTAAACACTTTCCTGGGCATGGCTCTTCATTAGGAGATACGCATAAAGGCTTTGTAGATGTAACTAACCTCTGGCAAGCTAAAGAGCTAGAGCCATACAGAGCTTTAAAAAACGAAACCGACACAATAATGGTAGCACACATATTCAACAAACATTTAGATGCTAATCATCCAGCTTCTCTATCTTACAAGGTTGTAACTAAACTTTTAAGAGATAAAATAGGCTACCACGGAGTAGTAATTACAGACGATTTACAAATGGGAGCAATAGCAAAACACTACTCTTTAGCAAATGCAATAGCTTTAGCAATTAATGCAGGAGACGATATTTTACTATTTGCCAACCAAGTACACCCAAAAAGAGTAATTAAAATAGAAAAACTTATAAGCATAGTACGCTCTCTACTAAAAAACGGAAAAATAAGCGAAACCAGCATAAAAAATGCAAACACAAGAATAAACGCACTAAAGGCAAAACTATGAAACTAGCATCACTAGACATAGGCTTAAAACGAATCGGAGTAGCCTTCTGCTTCGATAACAGCACAGTACTACCACAAAATGCAATTCTAAGAAAAAACCGAAACCAAGCCGCAAGAGATACAAGCAACTTACTAAAAGAGTGGCAAATAGAGCAAATAGTAGTAGGCTTACCAAAAGGCGGAAGCAGCGAAGAGGAGATGGAGCGACGAATAAAACACTTTATCTCCCTGTTAGAGCTAGGCGACATAAAAGTAAACTACATAGACGAATCCTTCAGCTCCTTCGAAGCCAAAGAGCAAATGAAAGGCATAGTAAAACAAAAAAGAGACGGCAGAGTCGATTCTATATCTGCCAAAATTATTTTAGAGCGGTATTTAGAGAAGATAAAAGCACAAAGTTAAAGCCCCATTACAGAAGTGAGACTTCAGTTATTAATATAAATTTAAAATATCTATTTCTATGCTTTTAAAATCTGATACATTCCTTGTAACAAGAGTTAAACCGTTACATTTCGCAGTTGAGCCAATTAGATTATCAGCAATCTTAATTCTTTTATTTCTAAAAGATTCTATAGCACTATTTGTTATATTCATATCTATATTATAAATTTTAAAAAGTTCTAAAAAATCTCTTACTATTTTCTCTTCCTCTCTACTATAAGGATAAACCAAAACTTCCAAGTAGGTAATAATAGATATAGCACAACTATCAATATTCTTGTCTATAAAATCTATAGCAACAGTATCTCCATTTAGATAGTAAATTACAATATTTGTATCTATCAGATACTTCATTTAAAATCTTTCCCACTCTTTTCTCAACTCTCGTTGATACTCTACTGGGTCTTCTATTCTATTTTTCAAAAGCCCTTTAGCACTACTTAAAATATCGTCTTTATAATTCTTTTTAGGTCTGTTGTCAACTATTTTTAAATCTTTAACAATACCATTTTTTAGGTTTTTTAGTAGTGTTAAAATAGTATTAGTATGATTATCATCAATATTTATAACAATTTGCATTAAAGAACTCCTTTTTTAAATTATAACATAAGTTTTAATAAATTCATAATACTGAAGGGTCAGACGTTGAATATCCACCTATATCAACTCTTTAAGTACTTTAGAAACTAAAGAACGAGAAACATTCAAATATTTTGCTAATGCAATTTGTGTATATCCATCATCAACAGCTTTTACCATTGCCTTGTTTCTCTCAGCAATACTGCCTACATCTTTAAAGTGTTCATCTAAAGTTTTAGAAAATGCTATCTTGTGCACTTTATCTTTTTCAATAATTTTTAACTCTTTTATCTCTTTAAGTGTTTCTAACTCTTTATTATTTAATTTAACACCTATTATATCTTGTATATTCTCATAGCTAAGTTCTTGTAAAAGTTTAGACTTTAAAGCACAAGAAACAGGAGCAAGACCATTAGCAATAACAGAACCCAATGTGTAAGGATAATCCTCTACCTTAGAAACTATACCTGCTTCTACTGGATTTTGTTCTATATAGCGTATAAGAGTATAGTAATAATTTTCACTATTAATATACCGAGAATAATACCTACCTTGCCAAAAATGACCAGAGCGTTTTTGCTTTTTATTAGCATATATAGCATAATTAGCATTTATCTGCTTCATAAAAGAGGATAGATTTTCTCTTGCTGTCTCTACCAAAAGATGAAAATGGTTACTCATTAAACAATAATCATGCAAAACCACTCCATATACCCTACAAGCTTTACAGACAATCTTTAAAAACATTTCATAATCGTTATCATCCACAAATACAACAGAGCGATTCACTCCACGGTTAATAATATGATGATACCCAGCTAATTCTATTCTTGGCTTTCTTGGCATTTTTTACTTCTTATATGTTTTTCTGTATTATAGCATATTTTAGGTGGATATTCAACGTCTGACCCCTATCACGTATTAGCATATATAGCATAATTAGCATTTATCTGTTTCATAAAAGATGATAGATTTTCTCTTTTTGTCTCTACTAAAAGATGGAAATGGTTACTCATTAAACAATAATCATGTAAAACCACTCCATATACCCTACAGGCTTTACATACAATCTTTAAAAACATTTCATAATCGTCACCATCCACAAACACAACAGATTGATTCACTCCACGGTTAATAATATGATGATACCCTGCTAATTCTATTCTTGGCTTTCTTGGCATTTTTTTACTTCTTATATGTTTTTGTTTTCTGTATTATAGCATATTTTAGGTGGATATTCAACGTCTGACCCCTATCAGAGGAGGCTACAAAATGCAATTTTGTAGCCAGAGGGGGATTTATAGAGCTATTTTTTACAATCTCGCAATTTTGTAACCATAGAAACAATTCTTATTGTGTATTACCTCTTACACACTTAACATTAAAATTATTTTTTTTAGAGCTATAATAACTTCCTCTATTACCAAGATGAATATACCATGCTTTTGTGCCATAATTAGATGCATCAGGGTCACTTGGAACACTTATTGTCCAATGAAAATAGGGAATAAAATAATCAAAATATGATTCAGCATCCCCATTATTTATAGTTGATAATTCCTCTTTTGTGGGTAGATGCCAATCTTTATAATTAGCTAAAGTTAAATTATTGCAATAATTAATTGCATCAGCCCATTGATATTTAACACTAGTATTATCTTGCCACATTAAATTAGTATTATTATCTTTAACTATTCCAACATTATCATCTCTTATATATTGTTCTTGAGTATTATTTTGTTCATTTTTCAACCCATAAAGCTCTTTTATCTCTGCTTCGCTTAAGGCTCGGTTGTAGATTCGGAGGTCGTCTAAATCACCATTTAAAAAACTATTAAATTCGTGACTGTAATTACAATAACTTTCATTTACTCCAATTTTAATAGTTGCACTTGAAATAAATATTTTCTTAAACTCATCTAAAGTAATTTTTTCTGTATTTCCACTACCACCTTTATCTGCTCCATGATATTGAGATATTATTTTTCCATTTTTATATAAAGTTAATACTTTATCTTTAAAAACAAATAGTAAATGTTCATATTCATCTTCTACCATTGGTTCCGTTGATACTGAAAAAATTCTTGGGTCATAATAATTTCCTGTTCCTGAATTAATATTAACTGCAAATTTATCTCTATTCTCATTTAATGGGTGATATGTAAGTTCATAATATCTTGACAGCCCCATTGTTAATGTAGTTCCTTTGTAATCAGAATCTCCATCAGGACAAGCTTCTCCCCATTGTAAAAGCATAGCATTATTCTTCGATTTTCTCCATAAAGAAACAGATATTGAATCTGTTATATTAAAATTATGATTTTTAATTTCAACATAATCATCAACCCCATCAAAACGACCAGCCTTGCCAATCACCCCATCAACAAATGTAACACCACCATGAATAGTTCCATCATTATGATTACCCGAACTATCAATGAGCGTAGTTGCTCCATCTTGTTCATCAAATTTATAGTGAGCTACTAAGCCTTTACTTAAATTTACTGTCTCTTTTACTTGCCCTAATTTATAAAGCTCTTTTATCTCTGCTTCATTTAAGGCTCGGTTGTAGATTCGGAGGTCGTCAAGTTTACCATCTAAAAAATAAGGATACCATTCTCCTCCACTTTTAGCAATAAGAATACTTTTTAAATTATGTTCTATGGAACCATTAACACTTTCAGAAAATTTTAATTGATTATTAATATAAATTTTAGATATATTTTTATCATAATCATAAGTAACCACTATATGAAACCATTGATTTGTTCTTATTATATTTTTTGAATTAAAAGAAGTATTATCTTTATTCAATCCATTATGATAAAAACTCCACATTTTATTGTCACCTAAAGACATCATCAGTCCATATGATGTTGTAAAGTTATCTTTAGTAAAAATAGAAACCCAATCTTTCCCATATTCTATAGTATCAATATTATCTAAATTAACCCAAGTTGATATAGCAATACTTTTAGTAATATCTAAATTTTTACTATGTTGAATTTCAATATAATCATCAACCCCATCAAAACTACCAGCTTTCCCAATCACCCCATCAACAAATATAACACCACCATGAATAGTTCCATCATTATGATTGCCTGAACTATCAATGAGCGTAGTTGCTCCATCTTGTTCGTCAAATTTGTAGTGGGCTACTAAGCCTTTACCTAAATTAATAGTTGCATTACTTTCAACAGTTATCTTAACATCATCACTAGAACTAGCACCATTTGTATCGGTAACTGTTAAAGTAAAAATATGCTCTCCGACACTCAATCCTGCGACTTCAAAACTTTTAGCTTCTTTCTCTAATGTACTATTATCATCATTGCTTTTCCATTTCCAAATATAAGTTAAAGCATCTGCTTCATCTTCTACATCAGAACTACCACTTGCATCAAGGGTTACACTTTCTCCCTCTTTAATGATTTGGTCTGCTCCTGCGTTGGCTGTTGGTGGGGTGTTTGAAGATGTTGTACTAAATACAAGTAAATCACTAAAGTGTACACCTTTTATATTACCCTTATATGCTTTAACAATAACTCCATACTCTTTACCTGACTCAACATCTAAAACAATAGAATGGCTAGGACTAACAACTTTAAAATCTTTTCTATCAGTAGCACTATATACTCTCTCATATTCAAATATATCATCACTATCTGCTAACATATTTGAAGAAACATACACATCATATCCCTCTGCATTGGGTACACTATCCCAACTAACTTTAGTTTTTGTGTTGCTTATTTTTTCTTGTTTTAGGTTTGTTGGTGTGGTTAGTGGATTACCTACTTCTATCTTAACCTTATCACTATTTATTGTTCCTTCATTATCTGTAACAGTTAAAGTAATAATATTTTCGCCCATTTTCAAACTATTTATAGATAAAGTTACACCATTTCCTAAAGATTTACCATTACTATCTTTCCACTCATATTTATCTATAGTTCCATCTTTATCACTACTTTCACTTGCATCAAGGGTTATGGTTTCTCCCTCTTTTATACTGTTTTTATCTACTTTTGCTTTTGCTATTGGTGCTTGGTTATAATAAACAAAATTAGATATTTCTCTCTCTTCTAAAAATTTATCTCCACTTACAGATGTTAAATCACTTGGAAAGACTAATTTATACTCATGATGATTTTTGTAATTTTTGATAGTTATCAGATATTCATTTCCTGATGTATGAGTAACACTGTATTCATCACTATTTAAATACCTCTTTTCTTCATAGTCATAAACTTTTATTTTATTAAGACTTTCATTGCTAAGTGGCATATTGAACTCAATTTTTATTTCTCCGTTGTCACTTAGGGTACTTTCAGTGTCTGTACCGTTGCCATAGCTTGTAATCATTAGGTATTTGCCTGTTTTTGTTATGTCGTCTAGTTTTATAGAATATGTTAATTTTTTTAATTCTTTATCAAGTTTCCAACCATTATTTGCTTGTAAATAATTAGATAATCTAGGCTCTGAGAAACCAATATTCTTAAAAAAGGTTTGTGCAATTTCATCATAAAATCTAAACTCAACATCATTATAATGTTCTGTATCATCTTTAAAATTAAATAAAGGTAGAAGATATACTGAATTTTTATTTATTTTATAATCACCTACTATTTCTTTATTATCATATACAATACCTTTCTTTTTATCAAAAGATACTTCTAAATAAATATTAAAACTATTTGTATTTGTAACTCTTAAATAATCATTTCCACTATTATTTATTATTTCTACAGTCAATTTTTTTCCTAGTGCATCTCCTGTTGAAGCTTTATATATATAATTCTTTTTACTCACTATCTGTGTTGTTAAATCACTAGGTAAAATAAACTCTTTTTCTGTAGCCAATGGTTGAATAAATTTAGCACGAAGAAAATCTCGATAAACACCTCTTTCATTTCCACCTATAAGAACTTTATCATAATTTCCTCCTGAAATACCACCTAACTTATGTATCCAAGCATCAATAATATTAAATGAATATAAATCATTCTCTCCTTTTCTTAACCAAGCATCTTGAATGTCATCTACTTTTAAACTTTGGGGAGTGGCAAGGGTTTTATATGTTTGGAAATTACCATCTGCATTATTGTTGTCAGATTTTTCTGTTGTTAAGTCAAATATCATAAATTCATCACCAGGGAATTTTGCATTTTTTAACATATTTTTAAAACTAGATTCCCTTACTTGTGATAGATATACATCAAAACTAGGTTTATATAGTACTTTATCTTTATTATCTACAGCAATAAGATATGAATTATCTTTTCCATCTTTATTAAATATATTATCCCAACCAGTATGCTTAATAATTCCTGTACTATCTATCCCTACCATAGTAAGAGGAGGTCTTTTAATAGTAATCTTATCGCCATCTTTATCTAATTCTAAATATTGCTTATTTGGAGTTAAAAAATTTCCTGCTACATAGCTAGAAATATCATTTGCTGCTAGTCCAGCTTTTAGCCCACCACCTAATAATGCTTTCGCTGCACTTTTGGCTACATCTCCTGCTAAATTTTTTGCTGAAACTAAAGCTGTATCAATTAAAAAATTACCTATAGAAGTAAAAACTTTTTTAAAATCTTGCTTAGATATTGATTTGATACCTTTTGTAAGTTTTGCAATATTGTCTAAACTATTTGCAGTATTTTCAATAACTTTAAAATTGCTTTTAATAACACGCCCTAAACTAATACCATTTTTATTGGAAATATACTTTATAAGAATTTGAGCGTACTCTTTACGAGCCTCTTTTACTTTTACTTCATCTAGTTTCTTTATTGCACTTTTATATAAAGTGGTGAATAAGAGCTTATCTTTTTCATTTTTTGAATTTAATTCTAATGACATAAAATAGTGCATTTGAGTAAAAGTAAAAGCTTTTTCATATTTTTTATTAAAATCATCTATTTTAGTTTTCATAGATTTATCAAATAATTTATCAGTTTTTATTTTCTTCATAATGGGATTAAATAACATTTTATTAAATGCTCCAACAAGTAAAATATACTTTAATTTAGTATGTTTTGCTTGGTCTGAAAGTTTATTATCTAATGAGTGTATTTTTCCAGTTAAAACTTTTGCCATAATCTCATTAAAATTATTATTCTTATCCTTAGGAATTACTAAATTTAGCCCTGATGTACTAAATGATACCCCTGCTATGTCCTTAATTTCATTCCAATCTCTAATACTTTCAGTGTCATAGCCTTTTTCACCTAAAAGACCATCAATATAATTAATTGTTTTAATAACTTTTCCATTAACATCTGTTATCTTTTTCATTTTTGTTTTAAGTTCAGTAAACTCTTTTGATTTTGTATAATCTGTGATACCCGATATAGAAGTAAAATCTTTATAAATATTTATGATTGACGAACCTATAGTTATGAGTGAATCTACTTTAATTGCTGATAATTTAATACCATCATATAAATTTGATATGTTCTCAAATCTTTTTTTGACTTTTTCTCCCCACGAAATACCACTTGATTTCCCAACCTTTACAGCTAACTCAATACCATCTGCCACATTCAAAAGTGTTGGATAACCAAATTGCCATTTATACATTTCTAGCTTTACTTTAGAGACATTATCAAAAGAGTTGTCTTCTCCTAAAAGACTTTTATATGCAATTTTATTTCCATTGGAATCAAATTTAAATGTATTATTCATCGCATAATCCCAAATCCCACCAACTGTCCCACCTGATACCGTTGATTTTATAATATTTGCTTTAAAATCTGTCATAGGATAATCATAAGCCTGTTTTGCACCATCTATCTCATAAGCCCTAAACCCATAGTTTACTTTTGCATAATTCGCAAACTCTAATGCTTCATCATTTGCTCGTACTTGCAAAAGCCCCATAGATACCAAATTATCTTTGTCTGTTGTATATGCTTTTCCAAATCTTTTCATAGATTTTGACAATTTAGATAAAGTAGCTCCTACTCTATCTTTTTGAGCAATTTGATGATTAGAAATATAGCTTAATGCAAATGTTCTAAGACCTTCCATTAACTCTATGTAATAAGGCATAGCAAAAGGCACATCTGTAGCTAAAGTTTGATATTTTATTGCTTCTTCAAAATCATCTTTTCTCTCTTTAATTAACCTTTTAGCTATATCTTCTTGAACTGATGAAGTAAGATTAGCAAGTCGATAATCTATAAAAATTCTTGCTAAAAGTGTTGTCTCCTCATTGAGTTTACCTTTCCATTTTCCTACATTGAAACTTCTAAAAACAATCGTATCTTTTTTTGTTTCTGTACCATTAGAATCTTTAATAGTAATGGTTTTAGTAGCTACAACATCGGTCAACATACCCATTGTACCTGTTGTACCATCTGCTTTTTCAGATATTCCTCGAATATTTAATTTTGATATATCACTAGAAGATAAGTTAGAATCAGTTACAGCAAAAACACTTTTAGCATCTTTCAGAACTCTCTGTTTAGCAGACAGAAAAATTGCTTTTGTATTTTCATCGTCTGCATAACCATCAACACAATCTCCAACCAAAGAGTTGACCAAAGAGTTAAATCCAACACTCTCTACTTTTAATCTAAATTTGGCAATATCAAAATTATTAAAATCACTATCTTTTATAGCATCAAACTCATCATCACTGATTTTATAGGTTGACTCTAAAAGTGATTTTGCTTTAGCTATTCTTGCTGAAAAATCAACATCAGAAAATTCACTAGACAAGGTAAGAAGAAGTGTATTTAACGGTGTTAGATTAATTTCTAAATCATCTCCTGCTAAATGATACCCATATAAATCTCCATCAAAAGGTTTATTATTTATTGTTCCATTGTACGCTCTTAATATGAAATTTTTATTCTCATAGGTATCATCTATTGTTAAATTAAAAGAACCATCTTGTTGTGTTACATTTTCAAATCTTTTGATAAGCGTTCCGTTTATCTCTTGTAGTTCTATTGTTGCATTTTGAATTGGTTCATCAACAACATAACCTTTTATAATTTTTCCAGCAGGTTCTGTGTGTTTTACAGTTGTGTTTTTATCAGGAGTTCCACCTCCACCTCCTTCACAAGCACTAAGAATTAAAAAACTAACACCAATTAAAAACCACTTTAATACATTTAACATAATAAATCTCCTCCTGATTTAAATAACACTTATCTTACAATTATAGTTACCCCCCCCCTTAAAGTTATACAGTTTTTTAAAATTAAGATATATTTTTTATCAAATATTTTGATTTTTGTATGAATTGTGCTGAAAATATATAATTTCTTAAAAAGCGTAGGGTCGGTTTACCGACCATAGATAATTGTAAATGATGTTGAAATATTTTTTGTAATGTTAGGTTGGTAAATAATTGGTCGGTGAACCGACCCTACATTAAAATTTAATTGTGTATAAATTTTACAAACCCGTATGGTCGGTTTACCGACCATAAATAATAATGCGATTAATAGATTTTGTATAATGATTTGTTGGGAAATTATTTGGTCGTTAAAACTCCACCTTCTTAATGGCATTCTGGGTAGTCACAAGGGCGTACCCCCCCATCATGCAAGAAGTCTATTATAAACAACAAAATAATAACTTTTTGTTTAGTGTAAACAACATTAATAGTTTTATATTTTTCTTATAAACAAAGTTGTAAAGTTATTGCTTGACAAAATCTAATTTTTTCTATAAAATTATAGAAATAGATAAAAGGAGCTACTATGCCCACTCAAATTTCTGCATATATTTCTAATGAAACAAAAAAACTATTTGAAGATTTTTCTAATAAATCTGGGCAAAAAAAAGGTTTTATTATTGAGCAAGCGATTTTACACTATATTAATGCTCAACAAGAGTTGCCAGCTGATATTATGATTCCAACTTCGATAACAGTTACAAAAGAGGTTTTTGAAGATATTATTTTGGCAGAAAAAGAACCAACCGAAGCTCTAAAAGAGTTAATGAATGGAAATTGAGATAAGAAAACTTGAAAAAAGAGACAATAGAGCAAATTTTTCAAGTGGCAATATCGAAATAGATAGATTTTTTATAAAATATGCAGGGCAAAATCAATTTAAACATAAAATTGGAGTTACTTATATAGCAGTAGAAGTTAAAACACAAAAAATTATTGCTTATGCAACTGTTAGCAGTTCGTCTTTGAGTATTAACGAGCTAGATATACCAGAATATAAAAAATTACCAAATTATCCATTACCTATTCTTAGAATTGCAAGATTAGGTGTAGATAAAATGTATCAAGATAGAGGTATTGGCAAAATGCTACTAAAAAAGATGCTATATCTCTCACTAGAGTTAGAGAAACTTGCAGGATGCCTAGGTGTTTTTGTTGATGCTAAAGATAGTGCCGTAGATTTTTATAAAAAGTATGGTTTTGAAATTGTACCAGTTAAAAAAGGGGAATTACCAACCAAACCTACACCAAAACTTATGTACCTCTCTTTAAAAAATATTAAAAGGGCTTTATAATTAAGGGCATCTCCATTGCCATTAAGTTAAGGAGTTTACTCCTATAAATTGTAGTAAAATTAAAGTTTACAATCGCCGTCATTCTGAGTGAAGCGAAGAATCTAGTTTAAACGGCTGTAAAGCTAATAGTTTATCTCGGCTTTTTAAGTTAGATTCTTCGCTGACGCTTAGAATGACTGCGATGGTAAATATTTTCATTACTTTGGGCTTTCAGTGGGCTGGTGCTAATAATATGAGAACCGTAGGGTCGGTTTACCGACCAAATAATTTCCCAACAAGTTATTATAAAAAATCTACTAATTGCATTTCTTATTATTTAAGGTCGATAAACTGACCCTACAATGTCTAAGACAGAGATTGTTGAACTCCATCTTCTTAATAGCATTTTAGGTAGCCACAAGGGCGTACCCCTACGGGTGTTAAAGCACCTACTAATGCAAGAAGTGTCTAACAGTTGTAAAGTACATAGCTATGCCATGCTCGTTTGCGGCTTCTATAACCTCTTCGTCTCTAATGCTTCCACCTGGTTGGATTATTGCTTTAACACCTGCGGTTGCTG
Source organism: Campylobacteraceae bacterium (assembly GCA_027024155.1). GTDB lineage: Bacteria > Campylobacterota > Campylobacteria > Campylobacterales > Sulfurovaceae > JAADEQ01. The sequence goes on along the minus strand of JALVTE010000095.1, from coordinate 12,449 downwards.
CGGCATCTACTGAGTCTCTAAATGGGAAGAATGCTTCGCTTGCTAGGCTTGAGCCTTCTATGCTTAAGCCTAGCTCTTTTGCTTTTTTGATTGCACATTGTGCTGCATCAACTCGGCTTGTCATTCCCATTCCTACGGCTACCATTGCACCATCTTTAACATATACTACACAGTTACTTTTTGTTAAACCTGCTACTTTCCATGCTATCTCTAAATCGCTAAATTGCTCTTTTGATGCTTCTAGTTTTGTAACACATTTTGCATTTGTTACTTCGTTGTCGCAAATGCAGTCGCTGTTTTGGAATACGAAACCGCCATCTATATGTTTAAAGTCTATTTTATCGCCTGCAACTTTAAGTTTGTCGCTATCGTAACTAAATAGTTTTAATCTCTTCTTCTTGCTAAACTCTTCTAGTGCTTCATCTGTAAAGCCACCTGCTACTACAACTTCTAAGAATAGTTCGTTCATCTTTTTTGCTAGCTGGGCATCTACAATGCCATTTACTGCAACAACACCACCAAATGCAGAGATTGGGTCGCATTTTAGTGCTTCGGTGTAAGACTCTAGCAAGCTCTCTTTAAGGGCAAAGCCACAAGGGTTACCGTGTTTTACAATACATACTGCATCTCTATCGCCAAAGCTTGTAGCTATTTTTATTGCACCATTCATATCTGTAAGGTTGTTAAAGCTAGCTTCGCCTTTTACTGTTTTGAAGTTTTCGCTAAAGAAGTTATCGAACTCATAAAGTGCACCGCTTTGGTGTGGGTTTTCGCCATATCTTGTATCGAATACTTTATCTCCTACTATAAACTGCTTTGCTCCAAAACCGCTGTTGAATCTGCTGTTCATATAGTTTGCAATCATAGCGTCGTATGCACCTGTGTGCTCGAATGCTTTTATCATTAAGTCTCTTCTAAACTCTAGTGTGTCGCTCTTCTCTTTAAGTGCTGTAATTACTTTTGAGTAGTCGCTACTGTCTGTAACAATTAAAACATCATTAAAGTTTTTTGCTGCCGAGCGAACCATTGTAGGACCACCTATATCAATATTTTCGATAATTTCATCGAAATTGTCTGTTCTATCGATTGTAGCTTTAAATGGATACAAGTTTACACATACTAAATCTATACCCTCAATACCCAACTCTTTAGCTTGTGCCACATGTGCTTCGTCGCCTCTTTTGTGTAGTATTCCACCATGAACATATGGGTTAAGTGTCTTTACACGCCCCTCGAAACACTCTGGGAATTTTGTAACTTTGTCTATCTCTGTTACATTAACACCCTCTTCTTTGAGCTTTTTAAATGTTCCACCAGTCGAGATAATCTCGAACCCTAAAGCCTCTAGCTCTTTAGCAAACTCTACTATACCTGATTTGTCACTAACACTTAGAAGTGCTCTCATTAGATATCCTTAAAAATAAAATATTCGCAATTATATCTAATCTCTCTTTATGTATAATATGCCAAAAGAACTCTAAAGGCATAAAATGATTATAATTCCTGCAAGAGTAGCATCTTCTAGGCTACCAAATAAAGTTTTAGCAGATATTGGTGGTTTGCCAATGGTTATACGCACCGCAAAGGCGGTTGAAGCAGTAGATAATGTAGCTATTGCAACAGATTCGCAGGAGGTGTTAAATATAGCAAAAGAGCACGGCATAGAAGCTGTACTTACAAGTAGTAGTTGCAAATCTGGAACCGATAGAATTTATGAAGCTTCACAAAAACTAAACTTAGCAGATAATGAGATAGTAATAAATGTACAAGCAGACGAGCCATTTATCGAAGAGAGTGTAGTTAAGAGTATGCTAGATTTAACTAAAAAATATGCTAGCAATAGCGAAGTAATTGCTACAACTTGCTACAAAATAGTCTCGAAACATGAAGCACAAGACCCCAACTTAGTAAAAGTGGTAACTAATTTGGATAATATAGCATTATACTTTTCTCGCTCAGCTATTCCATACGATAGAGATGGTAACTTAAATGAGTACAAAGCACACTTAGGGCTTTATGGCTTTACAGTTGGCAAACTAGAGAAGTTTTGTAGAATGCAAGCTGGTGTACTTGAAGATATAGAGAAGCTAGAGCAGTTAAGAGTGCTAGATAATGGCTACAAAATTGCCCTAACAGAGGTTAAAAGTAAGAGTTTTGGTGTTGATACACAAGAAGATTTAGACAGAGCAATACAACTACACACACTATAAGGAGTTTCATTAAAATGACAGAATCAATAGGATTAGGAGTTGCAGGTAACTTTGCAAACCACTTAAAGCAAGCAGGCGAACTAAAAGATTTTGAAAATGTAAAAACCGAAGATGAGAATGCACCAAAAGGTATATTCCCTTTTTATTTGCCAAATTCAGATACATTTTTAGGTGTTTATCCAATTTGTGATGAGAAGCTAGAGCTTCCATCTTACGAAGCAAATGCACAGGTAGAGCCAGAGATTGCTGTATATTTCGAAATTGTATATGATGAAAATAAAAAGGTTACAGACTTAATAGCTAAAAAATTTACAACATTTAATGACTGCACAATTAGAAAAGATGGTGCTAAAAAGATTTCGGAAAAAAAGAGTTGGTCGCCACGCTCTAAAGGTATTGCAAAAAATTGGATAGATATAGATAAATTCGAAGAGGGTGGAGTAATGGACAACTACCACCTATGCTCTTACGTCAAAAGAGATGGCACACTGCACCCATACGGAGTAGATGCCCCACTAATTGGATACTCATACTTTTATACTAAATTAAAAAAATGGTTAATAGATAAAATGAACAACCAAGCCGACTTTGGTCCATTAGAAGATATATCTATACATCTCAAAAACAGCGAACATCCAAAGAGTGCCATTATAACAATAGGAGCTACCGCTTACGAAAAGTTTGGAGAAGAGAACTACTTAAAAAGTGGCGACGAGATTTTTGTAATTACTTACGATAAAAATAGATGTGATAACTCAATTAAGAAGCAAGAGGGTAAAATAATTCTGCACCAAAAGGTGCTATAGTAATGCAAGTTGGGGGGGCTCTCATAATGTCATTAGCTTAACGTAAAATGCACTAAGCTTAAAGCCTACAACTATATTATTCCTATAAAAACGGAAATCAACGGTTTGTATTGTCCAAAAAGTTATATTTAAATCTTTTGGTAATCGAAATCGTGGATTCCCTTTTCTGTTGGGAATTACGGCGATGGTTAATAAAATAAATTCTATTATATGAATATAAGCCTTTATTAGCCTAATAGCCAATGGTAGGGAAATATAAAACCCTACAACTAAGTAGTTTTATCCGTTTGCGGCTTTTCCTAAATCCCACATTGGCATAAATATACCAAGAGCTAGTAGCAATACAAGACCTGCAATCATTGCAATCATAATAGGTTCTATATAAGCAGATAAGTTATCAATTAAACTCTGGAATTGCATATTATAGTAACCGCTAACTTTTTCTAACATTTTATCTAACTGACCACTATTCTCTCCTGCTCTAATCATTTGTATACTCATATTCTCAAACAGACCTGTATCTTCAAAAGCTTCTGATAGCCCAACACCCCTACCAATATTTGTATTAATTGTCTCTAACTGTTTTCTTATATAGCTATTCTCTACAACTCCAATAGCTGTAGATAGTGCGTCAGAAACAGGAATACCCGATTTAATTAATGAACCAAATACTAATGTATAGTTATACATATTTGATAGATAAACAGTTTTCCCTATAAGGTAAAATTTTGGACTTGCTAAAATTTTATCTACATTATAACGAAAAGATACATCAGTTCTATAGAGATATTTAAATACAAAAAATCCAACAACAATAAAGATAATTATATAGACACCATAATTTCTAAAAAAACTCTCTGTTGCTAGCAAAAACTTTGTAGCTGCTGGTAAGTTTGCACCCAACTCTTTAAAAATCTCTCTAAACTTAGGTACAACTGCCATAATTACAGTAACAAAAGCTATAACTAAAGCTATAATTACTGTAATTGGGTATCTCATAGCCTTTTTAAATTTGGCTTTGTTATCTCTAATATTCTCTAAAATATCGGCAAGCTTATGGTATGCTTCAGGGAAGTTACCAGTAGTCTCACCCAATTTTGTCATTGCCATAACAATATGCCCCATTTGCTCTTTATGAGGTTCTAGTGCTTGAGACATATTTTTACCAGCATTAATATCATTAGCTATTGCTGAGAAAATCTCTTTAGTTGCAGGATTTTGACTGGTATCTACTATATCTTCTAATACATCATGTATTGCAATACCTGCATCTGTCATAACAGCAATTTGTCTGATATTTGATATCTTCTCATCTACAGACATTTTTGGCTTAAACATACTCCCAAAACTTTTCATAAAGTCATTAAAAACTTCATCAATAGGAGCAGAAGTCTCTTCTGTATTTACAACTACAATATTGTGTTTATTCTTTTTTACTATTGCAGAGGCTTCAAATTTATTAGTAGCTTTGACAATTTCACTTAATTTTTGCCCTCTTAGTATATAATCTACTTTATAATGCATTATTACAACCTTGCTACTCTATATATTTCATCGATAGTTGTTTTACCATCGAGTGCTTTTCCAACTCCATCTTCAAACATCGAAATAAACCCCTCAGCATCAGCTTGCTTAGTAAGTTCCTCTTTTGAAGCCTCGTTTGCAACCATTCTTGCCATTTCATTACTTACTGTTAAAACTTCAGAGATCATCTCTCTACCCTTATAGCCAGTATTGTAGCATAGTTTGCAACCTTTACCTTTATAAAATTGTATCTCTCTATCTTTAGGAATATACTCTTTTATTTCAGATAGTATAGAACCACCTATTGTAATTTTTTCTTTACAATTTGGACATATTTTTCTAACAAGTCTTTGTGCTTGAATTGCTACTAAAGAGCCACTAACCAAATAACTCTCTATTCCCATATCTATCATTCTATAAATTGCTGAAATAGCATCGTTTGTATGGAGTGTAGATAAAACTAAGTGTCCTGTCATTGCTGCCTGAATAGCAATCCTTAAAGTTTCAGCATCTCTAATCTCACCAATCATAATTTTATCTGGATCTTGTCTTAAGATTGAACGCAAAGCAGAAGCAAATGTAAGTCCAGCACTATTATTTACTTGTACTTGCTGAATACCATTCATTTGGTACTCAACTGGGTCTTCTACAGTAATAATCTTATCTTTAACACTTTTAATAGCATTTAATGAAGCATAAAGTGTTGTAGTCTTACCACTACCTGTCGGACCAGTTACTAATACAATTCCATATGGAGTAGATATACCTTCTTTAAAACGATTATAGTTTACATCATTCATACCCATATCTTCTAATGTTATTAGAGTTTTAGATTTATCCAAAATCCTCATAACAATAGATTCACCAATCAAAGTTGGTAGTGTAGATACACGAAAATCAAACTCTTTGTCTGCTACATTTGCCGAAAATCTACCATCTTGCGGTTTTCTTCTCTCTGCAATATCTAAATTAGATAAAAGTTTTATTCTTGAAGCAAGAGGACCGAAAACTATTTTATCAAAAATAAATCTCTGTTGCAACATACCATCTACTCTATCTCTAACGATACAGTTTTTTTCAGTAACTTCAATATGAATATCACTTGCCCCTGCAACAATGGAACTTTTAAGTATTAAATCAATAAGTTTCAATACTGCTGGAGACTCTTCGTCATCACTATCGGAAGTACTTTTTAAATCTTGAATAACCTCTTCTACATAACTTTTTAAACTCTCGTAAGTCTCTATTTGTATAAGTTTATCTTTAATATCTTGTGCTTTGGAGAGTCCAATTTTAACTATTTTTTTTGGGAAAAATCTATTAATTGCATCTTGTGCTGCCATATCAAAAGGATCTGCAAATACTACTAAAACATATATATCATCTTCTTCAAGCACAATAGCCTTATTTCTTAAAAGTAAAGAGGTTGGTACTTTATTTAGAAGTGTACTATCTATCTCTTTATTTGATAAATCCACATACTCAATATTTAACTTTTTTGCAATATATTTATATAAATCTACTGTATCTATACCTTCTTGATCTAAAGATTCTACAATATCAAATGAAAAAATACCTTTTCTTATACTTTTATAAATAAATTCATATAATGATTCTGTATTTAATAAACCACTATCTATTAATAAACCCAAACTAATTATTGAGTTATTATTATTAGATATATAATTAATTAAATCATTTTTATTGACTATACCTTCTTTTATTAATAATTCAATTATTTTATGCATATATACCTACTAAAAAGATTTTCCAAATCTTATTTTTACTAATAATTTTTTTGCTTTTGCAGAGTTTGTTTCATCATAATATGATTGTAAAACTTTTATAGCATCTTTTCTAAAGCCCTGTTTTGCTCTAGCTTTTGCAAAAATAAGCCAACTCTCTTCTATATCTCCATCTATATTGTTAGTACTAACAGCCCAACTCTCTGCTTTTTTATAATCACCATTTTTATAGTATAACTTAGCCAATGCTAATGAATCTTTTGGGTCTTGATAAGATTTAAAACGATCTTCTAACTCAGCTATTTTTTCCCTTAATTGTATATCTTGTTTACTCTTATTTGGTATCAGAATATCTTCATATTTCTTCTTAATTTTTGCTTTCTCTTTTTTATCAAATCCAATTACTCTTATCTCATCATCTGGTACATTCGGTTTAACAATTTCTGCTCTACTAAGATCAATACTATTAGCACTTTGCGTATCACTACTATTAGTTGATTTACTAGGTTTAACATTTATTAATGAGTTAGTATTCTCTTTAACTTTTGTTATTATCATTGCTTTATCACTATTTTGATTATTACTTGATTTATTAGTATTTGCAGTAGATACGACACTCTTCTTAGAATTAGAGCTAGCTAGCTCTTTATTAACTTTATTATTATGCATATAAGTAAAAGATATTATTCCTATTCCTATAACAAGTACAGTAATAACACTAATAATCATTATAGGTTTTTGAATTTTTTTTCTTTTATATTTACGCCATTTTTTTTCTAATTCTGGAATATCATACATTAATAGCTCCTGTTGCAATAGCTGCCATTTCTAAAAACTTTTGAGAAAACTTATCTCTTGAAAATTGCGATGGGTCATTCTTTTCATAATATTGATAAATTTCAAAAGTAGTATACATCAATTTACTACAAGCTCTAAAGTTACCATTTGTAATTTTATAAATAAAATCAATATTTTTCTGTTTAATTTGATTTGCAATTTCAAATTGATTAAATTTTAAAAGTCTTTGATGAATATATGTTTTTAACTCATCTTTTGTAGCATTTTTAAGCTCTATAGAACCCCAAATTCTTGTTTGAAAATGAGATTTTGCAATTACATCTTCATCACTAGTTTTATGTACAGCAATTACAAATCTAACAACTCCAGTATCAGATAATACTCTAATCTCTTCTAAAATTTTTTTAGGATATAGCTGTGCTTCATCTAATAAAATAATTATCTCTCTTTGACCCTTAATAACTTTACAGAATTCAACAAAAGTGTTAAAATCTACTTTATTATTTTTAGGCATAGGTTTTTGTATTAAGATAGCGAAAAGTTTTCTAAAAAACTCCTCTTCACTTAAAATTGGAGAGTCTATAAAGTGTATCTCTTTTTGATACTTCTTCTTTTCATAAATTTTTTTAAGCAACAGACTCTTACCCGTACCTGGTTCACCATATAAAAGCATCAGTTTAAATGGCTTTTCAAAAGCCATCTCTAACTCTTCATATGCCATTACAGAACCTGGTAGTTCTACATAACTATCTAAATTAATTTCATCAATAAAACACTCTTTAGCTATATCGAAATAACTCACTTCACAATACTCCTATATCCTAAACTTTTAAGAGACAAGTTCTTTCCACCTGTTACTATCTTTGGTGTAATTATAACAACTAACTCTTCAGTTTTCTTAATTTTTCGTGTTCTTTTAAATGCTTCACCAAATAATGGTATTTTACTAATTAAAGGAACACTAGAATTAACCGTACTCTCTTTTGTAGAGATTAATCCTCCAAGTATTGCATGCTTACCATTTCTAACTTTTATAACAGTAGAAATTTGTCTTCTAATTAAATCTGGTGGCATACTTCTTGTACCAGAAGAACCAATAGGTCCATCTGTCTCTGTAATAGATGGATTAATCTTTAATGTAATCATACCACGATTATCAATTTCTGGTGTAATATCTAACAAAATGCCAGCAAATACCGAATCTATAGTATCAGTAGTAGAAGTTGAACCAGATGAACCAGAAGATGTAGTACTACTTGTTGTTTTATAAAATAACTCTTTACCAACACTTATAAGTGCAGGTTGATTATTCAATGTCATAACTTTTGGGTTAGAAACAGTTTTAACAGTACCTTGTGTTTTTAAATATCTAATTACATCATTAATAGAGCCTTGACCTTTTATATCAAAAAGTTTTGAACTAGCACTTCCTGTACTACTTGTAGATGAACCACCATTAGATATATTAATAGTAAAATTATCTAATCCATATAATTGATTCCAATCTATACCTGTTTGTTTATCATTATTTAAAGTTACAGATAAAATTTGAACATCAATTAATACTTGTGTTTTAACCTGTTTAGCTAAAGAAGAGATATATTTAGAGACTCTTCTAATCTGTTCTGGTGTACCTGTTATGGTAAGCAATCCCGCTTCTGGGTCTACTATAGGTTCAGTAGGGTTAAATTGCCATGCATGACCCTCTCCATCTACCCATCCACCTTTTCCTTTGCTAAAGTGCATACTTCCATCACCAGCTGTTACCAAAATTTGATGTACCTCTTTTTTTAATTTTGACCAAAAATCAAAATTATCATCACTACTAATACTTATTCCACTGCTAGAACTAGTTCCTTTACTTTTAGCTTTACCTGCATTAGCGATATTAATGTTAGCACTACTTGTGCCTCGTCTATCACTTGCAATATAGTGAATTTTAAATGTTCTAGTTGTTAAATAAGATATAATTAATTTATTACCATCTAATTTATATCTTAAGTCATTATCTCTTAAAACCGTATCTAAAAAATTATTTAAAGATGAATTCTTTAATCTAATATAATAGAGTTTCTTTTTCATTCTATATTGAGCTAATTGGTCTTTAACTATTACACTCAACCCACAAGTTTCAGCAATATTATCAACTGCATCTGCGATTGATAACTCTTTTTTTATTGTAACTGAAAAATGTTCATTACTACAATTATTTGCACTTAATGAAGTTAAATTTAAAGCTGCAAATAATATTATTGAAGCTAATTTTATTTTTTTCATAATTTACCTACCTATTTTTATTTTTATTTTTTTTACGTCGGGCTTAAAAAAGATTATTTTAGTTTTATTCCCATCTTTTAAATAAACTGAATCTTTCATAACATCAACTAATTTATATCCTCCGACATTTTCTCCTACCTTTACCCAAGTATTATTAATAAAGGCACTATTATTCATAATAGCTGTTAAAGAAAAACTGTCTACTTTATCTTCAACTATAGTTTTATTACTATCTTTAGTTTTATTTGTATCAATCACAACCAATTTAGGCATCGGTGATGTAATGGTTGTTAATTTTTCTTTTGATATTACACTATGTCTTTTTGAATTAATTTTTGATACTATCTCATCAATATTATCTGCACTTAAAGTAACAAATGCTATTAAGGTACAACAAGTAATTAATTTATTCATGGTTTTATCCCCCATACAGACAATTTAATATCCGCTTTTGGATTACCTTCGGTAGCTGTTAATTTTACTTTACTAACATTTGCAACTAATTTTGTCTGTTCTAAATCATTCATAAAGGCAAGTATCTCTCCATATTTACCTTGACACTTAATATCAATATCTAAAACTCTTGCAAAATTATTATTTGTTTTAGTTGAGTCAGTAGTTTTAGTATTAATTTGTCCTAATTTTTTAGTTCCGTTTTGATCTAAAACTATATTTGTTATACTAAATAGTTTTAAATTATTATCTTTTGCCTTAGATGCAATATTATGAAGAAATTTAGACCAATTATCTTTGGTATATAAAACTCCATTAATTTTTTTCATAGCAATACTTAATTTTCTAAGTTTAGCTCTATATTCATTTAAACTTCTTGTTCTCTCTTTTATTTTTTTATCAAGTTGCTTAATTTTAAAATTTCTATCTCCATTTATAGTAATACTTCTTAAATAACTCTCATCAGCTCTTATTTTAGAATTTAATTTACTATTAATACTTTCTTGGTTTTTTCTATATTCACTAGCTATTGGAGATACTAAAGTATATATTAAATATCCTACTAAAGCTGCGACAAGAATAACCATAAGCCAAACTTCATTAGGCTTACGACTATTATAAAAATTATCTAATTTATCTATAAAATTCATTATATCTCCTTTTTAAATTCGATTTTTACAACACCTTTGTATTGACCCTCTTTTGGGTAGTACACAATGCTCTTAATATCGACTTTAGATATAGTTTTATTAAATTTTTTAACTAACTCTTTTATAAAAGCTGTAATCTCTTTATCATCTTTAGACTCAACTTCTATTTTATAGATAGTATCAGAAATTTCAATATATCTACTCTTTATTGCATAACCTTTTAAAACATTAGTTATTAGTGCTAACTGTTCAGAACGCAATTTATAGTGGAATTTTTTATCATATACAGTAGTTAATTCAGATTTTTTATATCTATATAGAGTACTTGTTTTAGTAAGTTCATCCTCTATTTTTTTAATTTTATCTTCTCTAACTTTTATTTTATGTTTGTAATCATTAACTATTTTAGTTAGTTTAGACTCTTTTTTAGCTAACAATGCATTTTTAGCTTGTGTTGTCATACCTATAAAATAGTCATAAGCACTAGGAGCTAAAGATAATAAAATAGCAATACTAAATAATGCAATCATCTTACCTGCAGGTCGTTTTGTAATTGGTGCAGGTCTAGGGAAAGGTGTTAAATTTGGTAAATCTGATACACCTTCAATAGAATTTACTGCACTCATTGCCATTAAAGCATGCGCAGGATCAACAGTTGCCCTTGGATCTTCTTTTGTATAAACAGAGCTTAATGGTTTACCCTCTAAATTAAGATAATTAGACACATACGACTCTATTCCAGTCATATAACCCCAACTAAAACCTAAGTAAGCTACTTTTATATTCTTTAAATCATAAGCTCTTTTAGTATATATTAAAACATCATTTATATTTAAAAAACACTCATTTATTACTGATACTAATAACTCTCTATGTTTATCTTCAGTATTTTTCAGCCCATCATTTGCTAATAACTCTCTAAATTGATCTTTATTTAAAGGTACATTTTGAGCCAACTGACAAAATCTATCATACATTTGTTGTAATGAAAATTTAATAGATTTAGCATATAAAAATTCACCTAAGTGGTAAAAAGTAACAAAAGTATCATATTCACCAAAATATATAAACATATTAGTAGAGCTTTTTGTTAATTTCTCTTTTTGATATAATATTTTATATAAAAGTGGTGCAGGTATAACTAAATCGATATTTTTAGTTTTTTTTGCTATTGGCTGAAGTGTCTCTTTTAAACTATTTTTATCAGCTATTAAGACTTGATATTTATCTTCATCTCCTCTTAACGCTGTTTTAATAGGAACAATTTGATACTCTATCGCAGGATCTAAACTTAACTCTTCATAAACTTTATCAGTTATAATATCTACTATATGCTCTTGAGGAAGACTTCTACTTAACTCAACAGGTTCAATAATTAAATCTCTGTTAGCTACATAGGAGACTACAATATCATTTTTATTAGCCTTCAAATTTCCAGCAAGAGTAAACTTTCCTTGAATAAGTTTATATATTTTATTACTATATATATCAACTGTTATAATTGACTTATTCTTTCCATTTTTTTTCACTATTACACCTTAATGTTGATTATCTAATCAATTATATATTCTATAATATTAAAATAGACTTAACAATGATACAAATCTATATTTATTAGAATTATTTAACTATTAATCAACTTATTTTAAGGATTTTATCAGAATATATAACCTAAGTCTTCCAATAACTCTTTGCTTTTACTCCAACCTTTTTTTACGGTAACATTTAAATCTAAATATATCTTTTTGCCAGAGAACTCCTCCATCTCTTTTCGTGCATACATACCTACTCTTTTAATACTTTGTGCACCTTTTCCTATAATCATACGCTTTTGCGTATCTTTCTCTACAACTATAGAAGCTGTAACTACATCCATATTCTCTTGCTCATCTATCTTATCTATTACAACATCACTCTCGTATGGTATCTCATCGCTTATTTTCTCAAATATAGCTTCGCGTATTAACTCTTTATATATATCTCTTA
>JALVTE010000094.1:310-6100 GCA_027024155.1 Campylobacteraceae bacterium | reverse complement strand
TGGCAGCAAAAGCATATAATTACGATAAAGAGATAGAAAACATCATAAAAGAGATAGAGAGTTAAAAAAGTTTGAAAAAAAATGTCAAAAAAATTATTTTTTAAGAATTGTATAACCATTTAATGGCTACAATAACAATGTCAAAAAAATATATAAAAGGACATAAAATGAAACAAACAAACATGAGACAAGGTTTTACAATGATAGAGTTGATCTTCGTGATCGTAATTATTGGTATTTTAGCAGTTATCGCTATTCCAAGACTAAACGCAACAAGAGATGATGCAAAAATTGCAACAGCACTACAAAATGTATCTACTTGTTTACAAGATACTGGTTCAGCATATACTGCTACTGGTGTAGAGAATAACAATACAGCGGCTTGTAAAAATTTAAAATGCTTTACAGTTGATGTTAATAGTACTACTGATAATAATAATACAACAAATATTGATGGTAATGTAACAGTTGGATATAATAGTGGTGTTGGTGCCTGGTGTAATGATGCAGCTGGAAAAGCTGTTACAAGATCGCTTTTAAGTGGTACATCAACTTCTCCTTCTTCTATGACACATGTTTTCGGTGGTTCTCATATCAAATAATAATTTGATGGACTTACTACTTCCTCTTTTGCAGGAAGTAGTATTTAAAATAACTATCTACATCTGACTATTCTTGTAATATATCTAACTTAAAAAGAGTAAATATGAAAAAAGCCTTTACAATGATAGAACTAATTTTTGTAATTGTTATTATCGGTGTTTTAGCAGTAATTGCAATTCCAAAACTTAGTGCTACAGCTGACGATGCAAAAATTGTAACAGAGCTAAATAGCATTGTTAATTGTGTGCAAGATATTGCTTCTAGTTATACTGGCTCTGGTAAAGAGGATAATAATAGTGCTAATTGTAATTTAGTTAAGTGTGCGGTTATCAATTTGGGTAATTTAAATGACGGCAATGTAACAATAAACTTAAAAACAAGTAGCGATGGATATCCAAGATTTTGTAATTTTGTTAAAGAGAAAGCTCTTAAAAAAGATTTAAATGGAACGCTCTCTTTTGGTGGTGTTAAAGTAAAGCCTTAATCTCATCTACACTTCCACTAAACACAATACTCAACTGAGATTTATTAAATGTAACTTGCCTTTTAGCTAACCTTGCAGTATTTGTAGCAATTTTATCTTTTAACTCTTTTTTGCTATAGACTCCATCAAAGTAATCTAGCACCTCTTTTATGCCAATAGCTCCCATAGATTGTGGCTCTCTTGTGTATTTATGCTCTAAATAAGCCACCTCGTCTATTAATCCCATCTCTAACATTTTAGCTGTTCTTAAAGCTATTCTCTCTCTTAAAATATCTCTATTAATTGCAATTTGGTAAATTGGTAAATTTGGCACTATTGGCTGGGGTGGATTATTGCTGAAGTATTGGCTAGGTGGCATATTTGTAGCTTTGTAAATCTCTATGGCTTTTTCTATTCTATATCTGTCGCCACTTTTAATTTTTTCTGCATACTCTGAATCTATTGATTTTAAAAACTTGTAAGCCTCTTTTAAATTTGCCATAATCTCTTGAACCTCTAACTTAACACTTGTCTCAATTTTTGGCAAATCGCTAATGCCTTGGCTTAAAACTTTTAAGTAAAAGCTAGTTCCACCTACAATTATTAAGCCTTTGTTCTGCTCTTTTGCATAATTTCTTGCCTTTTTAAAATGCTCTAAAAACGCTATTACACTAAACTTTTCGTCTGGATTTAGTTCGTCTATACCAAAGTGCTTAACCTCTGCCAACTCCTGCTTGCTTGGCTTTGCCGAGGCTATATCTATCTCTCTATAAACTGCAAGCGAATCAACAGATAAAATAACAGAGTTAAGTTTTTGTGCTAGCTCAAGTGCCAAATCGCTTTTACCCGAAGCAGTTGGACCAACTATTGCAAATATATTATGTTTCATAGTGAAATAATAACATATACTCTTTAATGTGGTATAATTCTACCTAAATTTTGTAATTGGAAAAGGATACAAATGAACCTAATGGATCCAAACAATAGATTTAACTTAGCCAACTCTGTAACATTTGCCAATGTGGCGTGTGGAGTAATGGCTATGTATTTTGTAACGCAACATATGTTTCTGCCAGCTATTATATTAGCGTGGATTGCAGGGGGCTTAGATATTTTAGATGGCAAAATTGCAAGAAAGCATAACCTATCTACCGAGTTTGGTGTACAGTTAGATAGCTTTGCAGACTTTTTAAGTTTTGTTATTATGCCAGCTTTTTTACTATTTTACTCGCTTAATTTAACAAGTGGCTTTGCAACATTTATTATAGGTTTGGTTTTTATTTACTATATTATCAGCGGTTTAAGACGCCTTGTAGAGTTTAATTTAAATACAGATGCTGGAAGTGTAGATAAATTCTTTACAGGTGTGCCAACACCACTTGGTGCAATTTTGCTTTGGGTACTCTACCTATTGCATAGCTTTGGCTTAATTAGCAGTCCCTGGATTATTGCAATATTAACAGGAGTTATTGCTTGGTCTCTAAACTCTAAAATAAAGATTCCACACCCATGAGTTTTAAGCAAAAATTTAAAGATTTTAGCGAACTTGTAGTATTTGAGCATACTATATTTTCGTTTCCATTTATATTTGTTGCAATGGTTGTAGCAGCCAAAGGTTGGTTTGGTTTTAAATTGCTAATTTTAGGAGCCTTAGCCGCTATTAGTGCAAGAAACTTTGCAATGGGTGTAAATAGATACCTAGATAGAGATGTAGATGCCCTAAACCCACGCACAAAAAACCGCCCATCTGTAGATGGTAGAGTTAGCCTAAATAGTATGCGAATATTTATAGCAATTAATGCTATTGTATTTGTAGCCGTTGCCTACTTTATAAACTCTTTAGCATTTAAACTAGCTCTGCCAATTCTCTTTGTACTCGGCATTTACACCATTTTTAAACGCTTTAGTGCCTTAGCTCATATTGTTTTAGGCATCTCTTTAGGCTTAGCCCCAATAGCTGGTGCTGTAGCAGTTTTGGGCGATATTCCAAGCTGGGTTGTAGTGCTAAGTATTGGAGTAACCTTTTGGGTAGCAGGGTTTGATTTGTTATATAGCTTGCAAGATATGGAGTTTGATATTAAAAATAATCTCCACTCAATACCATCAAAATTAGGAGCTAAAAATACACTACTTTTAGCAGGACTTTTCCATGCTATAACCATAGTTTGTTGGTATATTTTTGTACAATTAGCAAATCTACATTGGTTAGCATTATTAGCTGTAATTATTGGTGCTATTATGCTAAGTTACGAACACTATTTAGTAAGAAAAGATTTTACAAAAATAGATAGAGCTTTCTTTACTGTTAATGGCTATTTAGGTTTTATATTCTTTATTTTAGTTACACTTGATGTAGCTTTAGTTAATGGTTGATAGTTGATAGTTTATGGTTGATAGTTGATAGTTTATGGTTATGTAGGGTCGGTTTACCGACCATAAAATGGATTAAAGATGAAAAAAAGAGTAGAAGAGTTTGTACACAATAAAGCACACGATTCGTGGCACACTATTTTAGTAGAGGCACTCTTAGAATTAGATAGCAACTACTTAGAGTATATTTTAAGCGAAGAGTATATACCAAGCAATGGCAGGCTCTTTAGTGCCTTTAAAACTTTACCAAAAGAAGATGTAAAGTATATCCTATTTGGGCAAGACCCATACCCACGCAAAGAGAGTGCCATAGGCTACGCCTTTATAGATGGAGCAGTAGAGTCAATTTTTAGCGAAAACGGATTAAGCAAAGCAGTAAACCGAGCTACAAGCTTGAGAAACTTTACAAAAATGGCACTAGTTGCAAATGGACTTTTAGATAAAGAAGATACAAGCAAAGAGGCAATAGCTAAAATAGACAAAAGCACTCTAATCAACTCTATTTTCGAGTTAAAAGATAACTTCGAGAAAAATGGTGTACTACTTTTAAATACAGCCTTAATATTCGAGAGTAAAGAGCGAAGCAACTACCACATAAAGATGTGGAAACCATTTATTAAACATTTGTTAGAAAATATAGACAAGCAAGTAACCCTAATACTATTTGGCAACCCTGCAAAAAAAATAAAAAAAGATTTTATGCCAAAACAGAACTGTATAGAATTGGAGCATCCATATAATGTATCATTTATAACATCAGACATTGCTTTAGAGTTGTTCGGAGGTATGAAATTATACGATAAGGTTTAGAGATATATTAAGCCATTTAAATTAACGGGCAGGCACAAGGACAGCCCCAATGATGTTAAGTTAAAAAATTTACTTCCATAAATTGTAGTAAATTTAAAGCTTACAATAGCCGTCATTCTGAGTGGAGCGAAGAATCTAACCCAAAAAGCCGATATAAACTCTTAGCTTTACAGCCGGTTAAACTAGATTCTTCACATCCGTTCAGAATGACGGCGATGGCATTGTTTTATGGCATACCATTTACCGATATAAACTCTTAACTTAACACAATTGAAGACCGGCCCCTACAAAGCAATCCAAAATTCTTAACTATTAACTATCAACTATTAACTATCAACTATTAAGCGGGTGTGCCTTCATATAATTCTCCAACTTTGTAGCATTTGTTAATTTAGTATAAATTTGAGTAGTAGCCATAGAGCTGTGTCCTAAGAGTTCACTTACATCTGCTATTCTTGCTCCATTTGCTAGTAAATCTGTTGCAAAGGCATGGCGTAGTTGGTGTGGAGTGGCTTTTATACCTATTTTGGCAAAGGCTTGATTTATTTTGTATCTTAATTGTGCATCGCTTAGGGGTTTGCCATTTTTTTCAAATAGATAAACTTGACTGGGATGGCTAGATATATAACTTTTAAGCTCTTTTGCTAAAGAGTCTACAATAGGGATTTCGCGAGTCTTATCGCCCTTCCCTATAACTCTAATCCAATAATTGGATATATTTTCTACTTTTAAATTTGCAAGTTCACTAATTCTAAGTCCTAAGCCATAAAGCATTTCTATAATTAATCTTATCTCTGTATTGCTCTGCTCTATCGCTTGTACTATTTTAGAGTTATCTATCGGTTTTGGTAGAGTTTTAGGCACCTTTACGCTTTGGTCACCCTTTAGTTTTAGCTCAATACTGTGGTGATTTTTTAAATACTTTACAAAAGAGCGAATTGCACTAAGTTTTGTAGAAATCGAGCGTTTAGAGTGGTTTTGTAGTTTAATTCTAAGAGCCATAATATTAAGGGTTTTCCCTTCTATTTCGTGGTTATCTTGTAGCAAATCTAAAGCAATTTTGTAAGTCTTTATGGTCTGTGGGCTGTAGCCTCTAATTTGGCTAAGGTAGTTAAAGAAGGCTTCATAATATTTTGAAATATCCATATATACCCTTTATAAAATTGGTTAGCTAAAGATAACACAAATGTAGGGTCGGTTTACCGACCATAAAACAGGCTCTTATTTCAATTTTGGTCGATAAATCGACCCTACAAAAACAAAATTAAGCCAACTCCCCAGTAAGTTGAGTAATGTTAGCAAATGTAATCTTAACATCTACAATTTTACCTAAAAGCTCTTCGCTTCCTTTAACCATTACTAAAGTGCCATCGTCGCTTCTGCCTGCTACTCTGCCTTCGCTTTTTAACTCTTCGAATAGTACCTTATATACTTTGCCAACTTTGGCTTGCATATTTTCGTTTTGTATCTCTCTGTGTCTTGCTTGCAGGGTTTGTAGGCGTTTAGAAGCTGTTTCATTATCTACTTGGTTTTCAAACGTTGCA
>JALVTE010000094.1:0-300 GCA_027024155.1 Campylobacteraceae bacterium | reverse complement strand
GAAGCCAACTATAATATCTGTAGAGATTGTCGCTTCAGGAACTAGCTCTTTTATCTTTTGGCAACGATTTAAAAACCACTCTTTAGAGTAGCCTCTTTTCATCTCTTTTAACAACCTTGTAGAGCCACTCTGAAGCGGCACATGTATCTGCTTACAAACTTTCGGATTATTTGCAAACTCTTGTAAAAACTCATCATCCATATGCAGAGGGTGTGGCGATGTAAAGCGAATACGCTCTAAGCCCTCCACCTCGCTAACAGCTCTTAAAAGCTCTGTAAAGTTTTGTGCACCATCTACCTG
>JALVTE010000093.1 GCA_027024155.1 Campylobacteraceae bacterium | reverse complement strand
TAATCTGTTGGGTGTAGTGGTAAAAATGCTTCGCCAAAACATGCACTAAATGTAGCTTGTGGTTCTATAATTCCACGCTCTGTACCAGCAACTTTTGCAGTATATCCGCTCAAGAAGTAATACATTGCTTGCTCTTTTGTAAGTTTACTAACTGGAGGTAGAACACCAAAGGCATCTGCTGATAAGAAGATAATATTTTTTGGATGCCCAGCAGTAAGACTTGGCTGATGATTTTCTATATGCTCTATTGGATAACTAACTCTTGTATTTTCTGTTTTAGATTTATCTGAGTAATCAACTTTACCATTTTCATCTGCAACAACATTCTCTAGCAGTGCACCTGGCTTAATTGCATTATAAATCTCTGGCTCGCTATCTTTATCTAAATCGATAACTTTTGCGTAGCATCCACCTTCGAAGTTAAATACACCTTCGTCATCCCAACCATGCTCGTCATCTCCGATAAGTGCACGATTTGGGTCAGTTGAAAGTGTAGTTTTACCTGTTCCTGATAGTCCGAAGAATAGGCATACATCGCCCTCTTTACCAACATTTGCTGAACAGTGCATAGATAGTTTCCCCTCTAGTGGTAACCAGTAGTTCATCATAGTAAAGATACCCTTTTTAATCTCTCCACCATACCAAGTACCACCAACAACTGCCGAATTATCTTCGATATTAAATGCAACATAAACATCAGAATTTAAATTTTGCTCTTTGTAATTTTTGTTTACTGTTTTACAAGCGTTATAAAATACAAAATCTGGCTCGAAATTCTCTAACTCTTCTTCGGTTGGCATAATAAACATATTTTCGATAAAATGAGCCTGCCAAGCAATTTCTGTAATAAACCTGATAGATTTTCTACTAGATTTACTAGCCCCAGCAAAAGCATCTACAACATATAGCTCTTTACCGCTTAATTGTGCAGTAGTTTGTTTAAATAAATCTTCGTAAACCTCTTTAGATATTGGCTGATTAATATCACCCCAAGCTATATGCTCTTCTGATGGCATCTGCTTAACAAAATACTTATCTTTAGGGCTTCTACCTGTAAAAATACCTGTATCAACCATAGCTGTATTATTATCAGTAAATGTGCACTCTCCCTTTTTTGCTTCGTCTTCTGCTAACTTAGAATAACTTGGATTGTAACTCACACTTACAACATCTTTAATACCATATTGCTCAAGATCTTTTGCTTCTACCTTGCTCATTTTTTCCTCTTTTAATTAAATATAGATAGTAATACGCCTGCCGCGACTGCAGAGCCAATAACTCCCGCCACATTTGGACCCATCGCATGCATTAATAGAATATTACCATTTTTTTCTTCAGAACCAACTTTACTAACAACTCTTGCCGACATTGGAACTGCAGAAACTCCAGCTGCTCCAATTAGTGGATTAATAGGCTCTTTTGAAAATTTAGACATCAATTTACCCATTAAAACACCAGTGGCTGTACCAACTGCAAAAGCTGCCAAACCTATAATCATAATTCCCAATGTTTCTGGTACTAAAAATTTATCAGCTTCTAGCTTAGAACCAACTGCTAAACCCAAAAAAATTGTAACAATATTTATTAAAGAGTGTTG
Organism: Campylobacteraceae bacterium; assembly: GCA_027024155.1. Classification (GTDB taxonomy): domain Bacteria; phylum Campylobacterota; class Campylobacteria; order Campylobacterales; family Sulfurovaceae; genus JAADEQ01. Next base: position 4,602 of record JALVTE010000093.1, on the reverse strand, counting down.
CATCGTATCAGATAGTCTATCTACAACCCCAGACTCTTTAGCAAAATTACCAAAAACAAATGCCCCCATAAGCGGAGAAGCCTCTGGAAGTAAAAGTGCTATTAAAACCAAAATCATGAGAGGAAACAGAATCTTTTCTAACTTATGCACCTTTCTTCCAACTTTCATCACAATTTGACGCTCCGCTTTAGTTGTAAGTGCTCGCATAATTGGTGGCTGAATTACAGGTACTAACGCCATATAAGAGTACGCCGCAACTGCAATAGCCCCAAGCAGTTCGGGTGCCAAAGCCGAAGCGATAAATATAGATGTAGGACCATCTGCCCCACCAATTATACTAATTGCCGAACACTGCTTTAGTGTAAAATCAAAAAGCGAAGTATATTGCGAAAGAGCAGCTGCTGCAATTAACGAGCCAAAAATACCAAACTGAGCTGCAGCTCCTAATATTGCAGTCTTTGGGTTAGCTAAAAGCGGAGCAAAGTCTGTCATCGCCCCTACTCCCATAAATATTAAAAGCGGAAAAAACTCGTTTGCTACACCCATATTATAAATAATTCCAAGCATCCCATCTGGACCTGTCATATTGGCTATTAGAATATTGGCTAAAAAACCACCAAATGCAATAGGCAACAAAAGAAGAGGTTCAAAGTTTTTAACAATAGTTAGGTAAAATAGAATAAAGACAATAATAAACATTATCAGCCTACCCCAACTTTGGTAAAACTTGCTAACTGGCTTACCTTCGTTATTTACAACGCCATCTTTTGGGTTTAGCATAGCATATATCCCCGTTGTTTTATAAAAATCTTTAAGCAGTTGTGTTAAGCTTTTACTCTCAGCTTTTATATCTTGCTTTAAAACAACTTTAGCCTCTTTGGCTTGTTCTATATCAGCACTTGTAGCATTTGCAAATGTAAATGCCATTAAAATTAGTAGTAAAATTGCTCTCATATTACGCCCTATTCTAAGCTATTGTAGCTAACAGTTGCCCCTCAGCTACATTTTGGTTCAAATCTACTTCGATAGACTCTACAACTCCAGATTGGGGAGCTACTATCTCTATCTCCATCTTCATAACCTCTAGCATCATAATAATCTCTCCTATCTCTACACTATCACCAACTTTTTTGTGAATTTTCCAAACAGTTCCAGGTACTTGTGCAAAGACATCTACTACATTTCCTGAACTTTTAACTACATTTTTAGGCTCTTCTTCTCTACTCTCCACTGGTTTAGGAGTTATCGACTCTATTGTATCACTACCCTTTGCAACTTGTACACTATATTTTTTACCATCTACTACAACTGTATAGTTCTCTACTTCGTTATCTTTCATCTTAGCCTCTTTTATCTCTGTTGTAACTCTCTTCTCTTCTGTACTTTTCTTCGCTTCTTCGCTATTTTTTCTAACCATTAAAGGCGATTCGCCCTTTAGATATGCTATACCCTTCTCTTTACAAGCTGCCGATATAAATATATTCTCTTCGCTTGCCTCTATGCCCTCTTTTTCTAAAACACTCTGCCAATAAGCGATAGACTTTTTCTCATCAGCATCTGCAATATCTAATGGGTCTTTTGTAGTAGGCTCTAGCTTTAACTGTTCGCTAGCTTTCTCTACAATCTCTGGGTCTGGCACTACAGGTGTTCTACCAAAATAGCCTAGAACCATTTTACCAAAGCCTTCGGTTATCTTATTCCAATCGCCAAACATAACATTTGCATAAGCTTGTTGCCAGTAAAATTGCGAAACAGGCGTTACAGATGTTCCATAACCACCCTTGCTTACAACTTCGCTCATAGCATTTATAACTCTATCAAACATTTCTAAATTACCACTGTCACGCATCATTTGAGTATTCGCAGTAAGTGCCCCACCAGGCATTGGAGCAAGCGGAATTATAGGGTTTACTTTTGTAGCTTCTGGTGGTAAAAAGTAATCTTTTAACTGCTCTTGTAAAACCTCTTGATACTTCACTACTTTAGAAATCTCTAAATCGCCAAGATTATATCCCATCCCCTTAGTTGCATGCAAAAGAGTAAGCATATCTGGCTGGCTAGTTCCCCCACTAACAGGAGCCGCTGCTAAATCTATACCATCTGCCCCAGCCTCTAGTGCTGCCAAATAGCAAGCCACACTAATACCAGCTGTTTCGTGAGTATGCAATCTTATATGCATATCATCACCAAGTAACTCTCTTGTCGAACTTATAACATCATAAATCTTAGCAGGATTAGATGTACCACTAGCATCTTTAAAAGCGATAGAGTCAAAATCGATACCGCTATCTAATATCTCTACTACTTTATTTTTATAAAACTCTGCCGTATGTGCACCTGAGCACCCTGGTGGCAAATCCATCATGGTAACTACAACTTCGTGCATCATGCCGTGTCGTTTAATTGCATCGCCACTAAACTCTAAGTTTCTAATATCGTTTAAGGCATCGAAGTTTCTAACTGTAGTTGTTTCATACTTCGCAAAAAGTTTAGCAAAAAGGTTAATCATTTCACGACTTGCAGTATCTAACATTACAGTGTTTATACCACGTGCGAGTATCTGTAAATTCGCCTCTGCTCCTGCTACATCTCTAAAGCGTTGCATCATCTCAAAAGCATTCTCTTGCAAGTAAAAGAATAGTGACTGAAATCTAGCCCCACCACCAAACTCAAAATGCGAAATCCCAGCCTCACGAGCAGCTTCAACAGCTGGCAAAAAGTCATCCATTAAAACTCGTCCACCAAAGACCGATTGAAATCCATCTCTAAATGTTGTATCCATTATATCTATATATTTTTTAGACATCTATCTTCCTTTTCTATACGCAGAAACTGCCGCTACAATAGCCGCAACTACTGCTTTGTCATCTTCTATATTTTCTTTTTCAATTTGCACACTCTGCACCGATTCAGCATTACTACTTTTAGCAAAATATTTAGTAATAATACGAGACTGCAACTTAGTCAAAAAAACAATAAGCAACAACAACAGATAAACAATCCCCATCCCAAGTATCATATACTTAACACTCTCCATAAGCAAATCTTGCATAATTAACCTTTATAGACTAAGTTTATCTAAAAATTATACAATAAAATAATCATATTTACTCAAAAACCTAACAATAATTGCAACAAATGGTAAATATGTATATTTTTTTCTCTTTGGTATATTTTTACTAAATTTTAAGGTTAAATGATGGATTTTTTGTAAATGCCCATAGCCAAATGATTTGTTAAAGATTGTTAATCTCTAATGCATAATTAGGGTTTAGCTATAATATCATCTGTAAACATACTTATATAAAAGGATACCATAAATGTCTATCGTAACAAACACACCAAAACCACCATACTATGCAGTTATATTTACATCACAAAAAATCACTGAAGATAAAGGCTATGGTGAAATGTCAGATAAAATGGTAGAGCTAGTATCTAAGCAAGACGGCTTTTTAGGGTTTGAATCAGCAAGAAAAGACTTAGGAATTACAGTGTCATACTGGAGAGACGAAGAGTCTATAAAAAAATGGAAAGCCAACTTAGAACACCAAGAAGCACAAAAATTAGGCAAAGAGCTATGGTACAAACAGTATAAGATAAGAATAGCAAAAGTAGAGAGAGATTACGAACTATAAGCTAATACATAAATAGAAAATATTTTCTGATATAATAATTTTACAATCCACTAAAAGGTAAAAATTATGCAAAAAAATAAAGCTATAGGCTCAATTATAGGATTTGCCATAGGCGATGCTTTGGGTGCACCAGTTGAGTTTAAAGAAAGAGGTACTTTCGAGCCTGTAGAATTTTACAGAAGTGGAGGTAAATTTAATTTACCTGCTGGGGCATATACAGACGATACTGCAATGACACTATGCCTAGCTCAAAGTTTACTAGACAAAAATGGTTGCAATGCAGATGACCAATTACAAAAATATATTGCTTGGCTAAACGATGGATATATGAGTGCTACAGGTGTTAGTGTAGGTTGTGGCAAGCAAATATATAGAGCACTTTTAGCTTATTCAAGTAAAAAGAATACAGTATGCACAATAGGAAATAACAGAAGTGCCGGAAATGGCTCTTTGATGAGAGTTTCGCCCATAGCAATTTACTATATGGAAGATTTAAACAAAGCTATGCAGTGTGCACAAAAAAGTTCATACACAACACACAAACTAAAAATATGTGCCGATGCTTGCATAGCATTTACTTGGCTACTTTACGGTTTTTACAAAGGCTTTAGTAAAGACGACATTTTAAGCAAAGAGTATGCAGATTACTATCTATTTGAATACGATAAAAACTACAGTTACGATTTAGAAATTATAAGCATCCTACAAGGCAGTTACAAAAACAAATCCGAAGATGAGATTAATAGTAGTGGCTATGTAGTCCACACATTAGAAGCTTCTCTATGGGCTTTTTACAATAGCAATAATTTCAAAGAGGGGCTACTAAAAGCAATAAACCTAGGAAAAGATAGCGACACAATAGGAGCAATTTACGGCTCAATAGCTGGTGCCTATTATGGAATTGACAATATAGACAATGATTTAATCGAAGGATTAATGCACAACAAAAAAATAATAGAAATAG
>JALVTE010000092.1 GCA_027024155.1 Campylobacteraceae bacterium | reverse complement strand
CCAGTTGCATATAAATTTTCAAATGGTTTAAGTATTGGAGTTGCACCAATTTTACAGTATGGTTCACTAGATATTCACTACCAATTACCAGCTAGAATGGGTGGCTCTAATGTAGGAGATGGGCAAAATCAAGACTTCGGTTTTGGTGCTTCAGTAGGGGCTACATACAACTTCGGTAATGGATTTAAACTAGGAGCAGTTTACAAGAGTAAAATTTCTATGAATTATGCACACTCTCTTACAGCTGCAACTGCACCATTTAGACTAAATTTTGGTGACAAATTAGCTCAACCGGCAGAGATAGGTATTGGAGCTAGCTTTAACAGCGGCCCTCACACTATAGCTATAGATTATAAAAAAATCAAATGGGGTTCTGCTGCAGGATATAAAAATTTTGGATGGAAAGACCAAAATGTACTTGCTATAGGGTACGAATATAATGCTGGTCAATGGGCTCTTAGAGCAGGTTTTAACCATGCTACAAACCCTTTAACTATATATAATACACCAAGAAAAACAGCTATAGATATGTTTAACTTGTTAGGTTTCCCAGCAACTGCTGAAAATCATCTTACACTTGGAGGAAGTTATAAATTTAATTCAAACTTCTCTGTAGATACTACATTAGTTTATGGATTCAACAAAAAAACATCTGCTGATGTAAGTGCAATGTTTGGACCAGGTGCAAAAATTACAAATAAACACAGTGAACTTGGTGCAACTATACAATTTGACTACAAATTCTAAAACTACAAGCTACGCATTTTTGCGTGGCTAAAAATCTCTACTAAAGCACTTTTTTTATACAATATGCGAAAGACTCTTGCATAAGCATATACTTTACAAATATTTAAGAAGTCTAAAATATTTCACTAGGAATTACAGTTTGGCATTAAATTTAGCACGAAAATATAGACCATCGACATTTGCAGATTTAGTTGGGCAAGAGAGTGTATCTAAAACACTATCTTTGGCATTAGATGGCTCTAAACTATCGCATGCATACCTATTCTCTGGTATTCGTGGTAGTGGTAAAACTTCTACAGCTAGAATATTTGCAAAAGCCCTACTTTGCGAAAATGGACCAACAAGCAAACCATGCCAAACTTGTGAGCAGTGTGTTATGGCAAACGAGGGTCGCCATATCGATATTATCGAAATGGATGCAGCTAGTAACCGTGGTATCGAAGATATTAAAGATTTAATAGAGCATACAAAGTATAAGCCATCTATTGGGCGTTTTAAAGTATTTATTATCGACGAAGTGCATATGCTTACAGTTCAAGCATTTAATGCCCTGCTAAAAACTCTCGAAGAGCCACCAGATTTTGTAAAATTTATACTTGCAACTACCGACCCACTTAAGTTGCCAGCAACAATTCTAAGTAGAACCCAACACTTTAGATTTAAAAAATTGCCAATTAAAACAGTTACATCTCACTTAGAGTATATTTTAGATAAAGAGGGTATAGATTACGAAGTTAATGCTCTTGAAATTATTGCCCGAAGTGGACAAGGCTCGCTAAGAGACTCTTTGACATTACTAGACCAAGCGATTGTATATGCAGACGGCAAAGTCGATACCCAAACTGTTACAAATATGCTAGGAATTGTAGACCCAAGTAATTTAAGCTCTTTAATAGACTCCATCTTAGCCAAAGATAAAAATGCTGTATTGGAGTTTATAGAAAAATATGCACAATTCGAAGCCGAAATGATAATAGATGAACTTACTCTATTTTTACAAGATGAATTATTAAATAGTAAAGGACGTTTAACAATATTAGTGATAGATAGATTTTTTAGAATTTTAGCAGATGGTAATAATTTACTCTCTATTGGAAGCAATAGTGAATTTACATTAACTTTAACACTTTTTAAAATGATAGAAGCTCTAAATATACACGATATTGACACAATGATTAATAAGTTACAAAGTGAATTATCTACTGTAAATATTCCTACAAAAGCTAAAGAGACTCAAGAAGAGATAAAAACTCAACCTAAACAGATATTAGAACCTATATCAGCCCCAATATCTCAAGATGACAAAACGATACTACAAAATAGCATAGAATCCGATAATACAAAAGTAGAGACAGTAACAAATATAACGAATAACGAAGAAACTATTCAAAAAACTGACCCAACACTTTTATTTAAAAACTTACAAGAGAAAATATATGATAGAAACTATGAATTAGGTGAAGTTTTCGAAAGAAATGTTAGCTTTATAAGCTACGAGAATAACACTCTAATTTGGGAGTCTGAAGCCCAAGGAGAAGATAAGAAAGTATTAATTCACGGCTGGAATGTTATAAAACTATTTGTTCAAGAAATTTTTGGAATCGAAACAGAAATTAAACCAAAAAAAAAATTAATAAGCCATAAAAAAGTCGAAAATAATACTCAGATAAAAGAAGAATCAGTAGATAATGCCAGCGTAAAAGAGATAGAGCAGACAAATAGTTGCATTATGCCAGAAGGAAAAACTGAAGCCAGTATAGATAAAGACCCAAAAGAGTTACTAAACGAACCAATGATTAAAGAGTTTATAAAATGTTTAAATCCTAAAAGAGTTGTCGTTAAACAAAAAAGTTAAAAGTATGTTAAATTTAAAATTTTTATAAAATAATAATGATATTATAGATATAAACTTTAAAAAAATGTCAAATAAGCAATCAAAATAAGTTAGTTTTATTTTTAGATAAGCTTATTTAGATATAAATATATAAGAAAATTGATTTGAATCAACTTAACTAAAATTATATAATTAAGAGATTGTATAATTTTAACTCATATAGAATATAATTTATTGATATATATAACTATCAAAACCACAAAACGGCGGTTACAATGAGAATATTAACGATAGGCTTTTCAGAAGAGTTTGCTAAAGAGCTTGAAAAAGAGATATCTAATTACTTTATATGTATATTAGATAGTGCGGAAGACCTTTATGATGCTACAAATTTTACATATTTTAGACACTATGAATTAATAATTATAGTAGATGAGAAAATGAAATATGCAATGGAGCGTTTTGTAAATGAGATAAAACAGAAAAAACCAGACACAAAAGTAATTATACTTACAGACGAACCCAAAAGCCAAGCAGAATTTTTTAAATTAAGCGTAGATGATGTAATATATAACCATACCCAAGAGGCAGATTTAATAGCAGCAAGAGTATTAGCAAATATGCGAAATCTTTATGGTACAAAAATATCAATAGATAAATTAATGATAGATATACCAACTAAAAAAATCAAATACGACGATAAAATCGTAACTCTCAACGGTAAAACATTTGATATATTAGTATATCTAGCACTACGTAATCAGAGAGTATTTTCAAAAGATGAAATAATAAATGCTCTATGGGAAGAGCCAGAATATGTAAGTGATAATACTGTAGAGGTTGCTATTAACCAAATTAGAAAACGTTTAAAGAGTATTTTAGGCTTCCAGGTAATACATACAGTAAGAAGAAGAGGCTACAAATTTTCTTCTGATGTATCACAAGTCAAGGTTTAGGGGCATTATCATTAAGTTAAGGATTATATATCCATAAAATGAAATACTATAAAACTATGCAATCGCCATCATTCTGAGCGAATACGAAGAATCTAGTTTAAACGGCTCTAAAGCTAAGTGCTTATCTAGGTAGTTTAAGTTAGATTCTTCACTCCACTCAGATGACGGCGTTGGTGAGCTTTAAATTTACTACAATTTATATCGGTAAAATAGTATGTTGTAAAACTATACCACAGCCGTCATTCTGAGCGGATGCGAAGAATCTAGTTTAAAAGGCTGTAAAGCTAATAGTTTATCTCGACTTTTTAAGTTAGATTCTTCGCAAACGTTTAGAATGACAGCGATTGTAAGCTTTAAATTTACCACAATTTATGGAAGTAAATTTCTTAACTCAATGGCATTAGAGGGTGCCCTTAAGGCATAAAGCTAACCATTACCCTTAAGCTCTGCAATAATTATCCCAAATATAAAGTCTTGCTTAGTAATCCCCTCACTTGGCAAGTAGATTCTCGATACAAATCCATCTAAATATAAAGCATCTCTACACCCCGCTTTTTTGAAAAAGTTAGCAAAATCATAAAAGCGTATCGGCTCTTTTGATATTGCAAACAGTAACGTACCATTAGGCAAAACACCCACGCCGTTTCTAATATAAAAGCTTTTTGAATTTGGGTTAAATTTAGGGTTTATCTTACCATCAATTACTAGCATTGGTCCAGATTGTGTGGCATACTCTATATTTTTATCAAACTTAAATTCCCTACTCTTAACCACACTAGCATTACCATCTTTAGTTATATAAAATACTCCATTGGGTTGCATATAAAAGTTGCCATAACTGTTATGTTTTAAATTTATACTCTTTATAAGCTTACCATTTTCTATATATAGACCTTGAGGAGAGAGGTTCTTTAAGTACATTCCGCCATTCATAGCAAATTTCAGTGTTGCATTTTGCTCTTTTAAATAGGCTTTCAAATTTGCAAAGTTTCCAAATACTTTTCCACTTTTATCTGCATGAAACATTTTAATGTTTTTAGCATCTGTTGTGTAAGATACAATCTCATTTGCACTTAAAAATATTGAGAAAATTAAAAACAGTACTAATTTCATGAAATACCTTTGGCTTCTTCTATATCTTTTAAAATTTGCTCTTTTAACTCTTTTAAGCTATTAAACTTTCGATTCTCTCGAATAAAGTTTGCAAATTCTATCCAAACCTCTTGTGCTTCTTCAACTGTTTCGCCAAAATCACTTAGAATATGCGTCTCTACTGCAAAATTTCCATCTGTACTTTGGCGATGCCCTATAAAGCTAATAGATTTATACTCTCTATCATCTATTACAGTTTTTGTAGCAAACACCCCTTGTGGCAAGCTATATTGTAAGACTTTTAAATTGATAGTTGCAACCAACTCTTTAGCTCCTAAGCCCTGCCCCTTTACTACTTTTCCACAAATTTTATAGTGTCGTCCAAGCATACTATTAGCTTGCTCTATTTTAGAACTTTTAAGCAACTCTCTAATTACCCTTGAGTGCACAGAGATGCCATTTAGCTTTACCTCATCTACAACCTCAACATCTCCATCAAAGTCTGCTCTTAAACTATCTATTGTTCCACTTCTATCTTTGCCATATACAAAATCGTAACCTACAACAACTCTTTTAAGTGCTGGAAAATCACTTTTTAATTTAGCCACAAACTCTTTAGGGGTTAAAGATTTAACCTTATCAAACATATAAAAAAATGTATCTTTTTGGGTATATAAACTACGCGTCCACCCCGGAGTAATAGTACCAAATCCACGCTCTATTACCACAACCCCATCTGCTCTTTTAATCAACTCTTGGTGGGCAATATGTATACCATCAAATGAACCTATTGCAATGGATTCTATCAAATTTTCTCCTTGTTAAATGAGCTAAAAGCCTAAAGTTATAAAAATATTTACCATCGCAGTCATTCTGAACGGATGTGAAGAATCTAGCCTAAACGGCTGTAAATAGATTCTTTGTATTATACGATGACAAAGGTGGTAAATTTGCACTCACATCCAAACTTGCAACTTCAAACTTGCAACTTCAAACTTCACACTTCACACTTTCACAAAAGTATAAAAATACTCAATATTCCCCTCTTTACCACTAACTCTGCTCTCTCTTGTATCTACTATCTGCCAGCCTAACTCTTCAGTTTTTAACTCAAAAGCTCTCTTTGCACTCTCTATCGCATTTTTATCTAAAACTACACCTTTGCTATCTCGCTTAACACCTAAGCCAACTTCAAATTGTGGCTTAAAGAGTAAACATATAGTGGTGTTACTACTGCTTAAAATATCTACACTATCCACAATTTTCAGAAGTGAAATAAACGATACATCTGAGACTATTAAATCGTAAGGCTCAGATTTAAAATCTCTAATATCGGTTTGTTCAAAAATATTAACTTTAGAATTCTCTCGCAAACTATTATGCAACTGCTCTTTGCCAACATCTACACAATCAATACTGCTAGCACCATTCTCTAGTAGCATTTGTGTAAATCCGCCGGTACTTGAGCCAATATCTAAACACCTTGCACCCTCTATAGGCAAGACATACTCTTTAAAATACTCTTCTAACTTTTTAGCCGCACGAGATACATAAAATTTAGACTCTTGCACCTGCACATTAGCTAATTCATCAACTCTAAAAGAGGGTTTAGTAACAACCTTAGCATCTACACTAACCAAACCACTCTTTATAGCATAACTAGCCCTATTTCTACTCTCAAAAAGCCCATTCTCTACCAAGTAGCTATCTAATCTCACTTTTCAAATATCCTAAAGTGGTCTACTATATGGTAAGCTCTTAATACATCTTCCTCTTTTGCACCATAGCCAACATTATGAATAATCAAAGGCTCGCCCTTACTATTTAACTTGTCGCTACAGATACCAATATGGTCGAGGTTGCTCCCTGGCAATTTCCAAACAACAATATCACCTGGTTTAAAAGCACCTTTTACTCTATAACCCTTTGCAGCAAAATAGGCTTGCAAGTTTTTAACACGGCGGTGGTCTATATTATAATCTAATCTATCAGTATAATAAAGCCCTCTGTATCGCTTTGGGTGTGCCTTTTTATCTAAGTAAATCTCTTTTTGTAAATCTATACCCAACTTTCTAAATGCTCGTACTACAACATCTGTACAGACCCCTCTTCGTATGTCAATATCACCCATTGGATACTTTAACTTCACATATGCCGAGTCGTATATCACAGTCTTGCCAACTTGCCACCTAGCCGAATCTACAAGAGATTTAACACTTTTATCTACTCTAGCAAATAGTAAGCCAAAAGCTAGCAAAAATAGAACTACTACCCTCATTACTTACCTTTTAACTCAGCTATCTTCTTATCTACATCGCTTAGGTATGAGTAAAAAGAGAAACTATTTACATACCCCTCTACCATCAGCAAAGGCTTAGAGTCTGCACTTATAAAGTAGGTAGTTGGTGTCATAACTGTATTTGGAAAATACTCTCTAGCATCTTTGCCATCAATATCTAGTTTAACTAAAACAAAATCTCTATTTAAAACTTTAACAGTATCTTTCTCTTCCAAAACCTCTTCTAACATTCTACTACACCATGGACAATGTTCAGCCTCCACAAAAACCATAATAGGCTTATGTTTTTTCGTAGCCAGTTCCAAAGCCTTACCCATACTATCCACCCAATTTAATCCACCAGCAAATAAAGAGCTAGCCAGTGCTAAAGTTAATATTAATATTTTCATATCACCCCTTTTTTATAGAAGAGTTATTATAGCATATTATCTAACTCTTCCTCTGTAAGAGTAGCAACGCCTAACTCATTTGCCTTTTTAAGCTTACTTCCTGCATCTTCGCCATATATTACAAAATCGGTCTTTTTACTTACTGAATTAGTTACTTTAGCCCCTAGTGACTCTAGCATAGCTTTTATTTCACTTCTTGGACGGCTCATGCTTCCTGTTAGTACAATAGTTTTTCCGGTAAATGGTGACTCTTTAGTAACCTCTTTTGGCATAATTAGCTCTATATACTCTAATAATCTCTCTACTTTTTCTCTATTTACTTGCATAAATTCTATATAAGACTCTGCCATCTCTTCGCCAATACCATCTATCTCTAAAAGCTCCTCTTTGGTAGCTTCTAAGAAGTTTTCTTTAAATTTGGCACATATCTTTTTGGCAGCAACTTCGCCTATATGCTCTATCCCTAAGCCCTTTATAAAACGCCAGCACTCTCTTTTTTTGCTATCTTCTATTGCACTTAGTAGGTTATCTACCCTCTTCTCTTTAAACCCCTCTAACTCTAGCAGTTTTTCTCTACTTAAATGGTAAATATCTTCTACATTTGTTACTAAGCCTTTTTCATAAAGCAACTCTACAATTTTATTACCTAAGCCATCTATATTCATACACCCCTTAGAGGCAAAATGTATAATATTATTAACCACACGAGCCGGGCAAGAGATATTTTGGCACTTAATAAGTGCCCCTTCATCTAGCACTTCACTGTGACAAACAGGGCAGTGTGTTGGTCTCTCTATTGGCTTTTCGTCTCCATCTCGATACTCTGGCAAAACTCTAATAATTTTTGGAATTACATCGCCACTTCTAATTAGTGTAACTACATCTCCAATTCTAACATCTAACTTCTCTATAAAGTCAAAATTGTTCAGTGTTGCTCGCTCTACCACTACGCCCTCTATGTTTACAGGCTCTAACTTTGCAACGGGCGTTATTACTCCACTTCTTCCAACTTGCAAAATAACATCTAAAAGTTTTGTCTGCTTCTCAATAGCTGGAAACTTATAAGCAACTTGCCATCTTGGAGCTTTTTGAGTATATCCCAAAATTAACTGCTTAGCTAAAGAGTCCACCTTTACCACCATTCCATCTAGCATTACCTCTAACTTTGGGCGAAGTTCAATAAGCTCTTTATATACACTCTCTATCTCTTCAATAGTGTGGCAAATTTTTCTAATTGGCGGTTCTCTAAAGCCTAATTTATATACAAAATCCATCATATCGCTAAGATATTTAAAATCTAAACTATTAACACCAACACCCCACGGCATAAATAGCAAATTTCTGCTGGCAACAACGGCTGGGTCTAACTGTCTTAAACTCCCTGCTGCTGCATTTCTAGGGTTAGCAAACAGTTGTTCACCAGATTCTAATCGCTCTTTATTGATTCTTTCAAACTCTCTGTAGCTTAATAAAACTTCACCACGAATTTCGATAAAACCTGTGTAATCTATCTCTAATCTTATAGAGTTAATAGCCTTAGCATTATTGGTTACATCTTCACCCTCTACACCATTTCCACGAGTAATAGCTTGAATTAATTTACCACCATCGTAAATCAAATTCAGACTAGCACCATCAAATTTTGGCTCTATATAGTATCTATTTACAGGCTCTAACCTGTTTACTCTATCAAGCCACTCCCTAAGTTCAGAAGTCTCGAACACATCCTCCATACTCCACATTCTACTTGGATGCTTAGCCTTTTTAAAGCCATCTTTTAGTGGAGCACCTACTCTTTGTGTAGGCGAACTGTAATCTATATCTTCTGGATGCTTCTGCTCATATGCTTTTACTTCATGATAGAGCTTATCATACACTTCATCTGTTACAATCGGATTATCATCTATATAGTAGGCATCTGCCCACTCTTTAAGCTTGGCAACTGCCTCTTTATAATCATTAATATCTTTTATCATTCTATATTCTCTTTTATCTCTATTTTTTCAAACTTTCCAAAAAACTTAGGTGTTGTATGCAAAATATAAATATCTAAAAACGCCTTTACCCTCGCGGCATACTCTCGCATTCTCATTCTAAAAGCAGCAGCAGTTCTTGGTATATCTTTTGCTACAAAACCAATAGCATCCACCCCACTCTTTTGTGCAATGAATAGTGCTCTTTGTAGATGGAACTTTTGAGATACAATTATATACTTTTTTAACCCAAAAATTTCTTTTGCACGCAAAATAGAGTCTAGTGTTCTAAATCCTGCAAAGTCTAAATATATTTTACTTTTAGGAATACCTCTTTTTATTAAATCTCTCATCATTCTAGCAGGTTCATTATAATACTTTGAAGAGTTATCACCAGATACTAAAATAGCTCGAACTTTTCCTGCTTTATACAATTTAGCAGCAGCATCTATTCTATATTTATAAAAGTAGTTTATCTTACCTCTACGTACATATTTAGCAGTTCCCAATACCAAAGCCACCCCTCTTTTTGGCACTTTATCTAGCGAAGTATAAATCCGCCCTTTGGCACTATCACTAACAAAAATATCTATAGATAACACAACAATAACAAAAATTATAATAATAAAAAAGGCACTTTGCCACAATTTCTTTACCATTATTTATTATTACTTATATTTGCTTAATTGTCTGTTAAAATAACTTAGAAAATATTAAGGGTACCTCCAATGCCATCTGAGTGTATGCGAAAAATCTAGTTAAAATACAAAAGTATAAGTGATGACTGAAGCATATAACAACTTAAACAAAGTGACTGGTAAATTCTTGAAGGCATTAAACGAAATAAACGTAAAGATTTATAATCTAGATAAATAACTTCAATAGGTAGGAGAAAAGCTAAATTCAATAGTCTAAAATTTTAGAACTATCTTCACAGATGCATAAAAAGGAGCGAGAGCTACACACTAAATTTGACAAAGCAAAACGTGTAAGAAAACTTATGCTAAATGAAGACAATATAAACAAATTTAAAGAGTACAAAAGAGACTACGACTCAATAATGAAAAGTGTTCATAAAATAGACAAAGAACTAAAAGATTTAAAAAAAGAGTATAGTAAATTATTAGCACAAGAAGATAAGCTACTTGAGATAGAGTTTAAGCTAGAAGAGCAAAAAGCAGAGCTATACCACAAAAGAGAGCAAATTCTTTCAAAAGTTACACAACTTACAAAAAATATAAATACAAAAATTGCACAAGCTCAAAGAGACTACTAAAAATTGCTACATCTAAGATTAGGTGTAGCAAGCTTTATTAAAACTAACACTGCAACTACTACTACTTGACAAACTGTATCTATTTGGATACAATTTGTTATGTATAAAATTTTAGAAACAGAAAATTTTTCTAATTGGCTAACTAAGCTTAAAGACATTCAAGGCAAAGTTTCTATTCTTAGACGTATTAAAAGACTTCATGTAGGTAATTTTGGTGATTTTAAATACCTTGAGAACAGCATTTATGAACTTAGAATCAAAACAGGTCCAGGCTATAGAGTCTACTATACCAAAAAAGATGAAAAGATTATTTTATTACTAATAGGTGGAGACAAATCTACCCAACAAAAAGATATTAAAAAAGCAAAAACTATTTTAAAGGAGTATTCAAATGAGTGGTAAGCTAAAAGAGTTTGATATAGCAAACTATCTTGACGATAACAAAGTTATTGCAACATACTTAACAGAAATTTTAAAAGACGGTGATATGGAAGAGTTCTTAACTGCCATAGATGAAATAGCACGAGCAAAAGGAATGACCAAGGTATCAAAAGAGAGTGGATTAAGCAGAGAGAGCCTATATAAATCTTTCAAATCAAATGCTCACCCAAGATTTGATACTGTTTTAAAAGTATTAAATAGCTTTGGCATCGAGTTGCAAGCTGTTGCATAGCAAACAGATAACATTAAAATTAATATTCATTAAAAAAGGAATTAGCATATGCCACAAAAAGAGTTCTCCAAAATATCTTAAAGTCTCTCCCAAACCCTAAAAGCCTGATAGTGCTCTTTTACATCATGGCATCTTACTATACTAGCTCCTCGCTCTACCGCTTTGGTGTGGATTATTAGCGTTCCGGGTAAACGCTCTTGTGTAGGAGTTGGGGTTATCATATCTATCATCGATTTTCGGCTTGCTCCAATTAAAAGTTCGCAGCCAAAATGGGTAAAGTGGTGGTGGGCTTTTAGTAGTTCTAAGTTGTGCTCTAGGGTTTTACCAAAGCCTATGCCTACATCTAAAATTATGTTTTCCCTGCTTAGACCCAACTCTTCACATTTTTCTATTTGCTTTGCAAAAAAATCATCTACTTCTCTTACTACACACTCATACTTTGGCTCTTTTTGCATAATATCTGGGGTGCCTTGCATATGCATTATACAGAGTTTTGCTCCATATTTAGTAGCCAATTTTATAAGTTTCTCGTCTCTTGCACCGGTTATGTCGTTTATAATTTTAAAGCCACATTTTAAGGCATACTCTACAACCTCTGGGGCGTAAGAGTCTATACTAAAGGTTGCCTTTTCATAAAGCTTTTCTGCTTTGATAGTATCGAGAATATCTTTTACTCTTGCAAGCTCTTCTGATGCACTTACAGCTTTGGAACCTGGGCGACTAGATACTCCGCCTATATCTATAATATTAGCACCGTCAGTTATCATCTGCTCTATCTGCTTTATAGCCTCTTTGCCAACAAAGCGACTACCACTAAAGAAGCTATCGCTATTTGCATTTATTACGCCCATAATTTTAAGTTCAAATTTTTTACTTGAAAGTAGTGATTTTAAAACTTTGGCAACTCTTTTTAAACCAAATGGTTGTGCTAACTCTTTTCTGGCTAATCTCTCTAACTGCCGTTTTGTACCTATTAACAGGCAGTCGTAATACTCTTTTTCGCAAATTATTACACCACTTGGCACTGCTAGCTCTGCTCCAACACTTAAGGCATCTTGTTTTAATATATTTACAGCTGGGGTTTTAAGCTCTTTTATCTTTACAAATATAAGCTCAGCTTTTTTAGCCATTATCTTTATACCACCACCCTCTACACCTAACTCTTTTAAGTACTCTACTATATTATTTGGTTTGCTAATCTCATATATATGCATTATTTCACCCGTCTTCTCTTTTTTGCCAACAGCTTTAAAAGCACAGTAGTTATTACAAAATCTGCTGGCGAGCCTAAATCTAGGGCTACTCTTGCATTGCCCAACAGCTCTAGCGTTGCTTCATCCAAATTAAAGGCATCGCTTTTTATCGCCTCTTTTATAATCTGCTCGACTATTGGCATTGCATCTTTTGGCTTCAGGCGTTTCTGCTCTTGTATAAAGCTGTAAACCTCATCTAGTGTTAAATTGTTAAAGTTTAAATTTAACTCTATGTTGCTTATGTTTGTATCTAAACTATTTACTGGAAGTCTCGATTTTATAGTTGGTAAAAGTGCCGATTTAGAAGGTGTTATTAGTATAAACTCTTTGTTTTTTGGTGGCTCTTCTATAACTTTAAGTAGCCTATTTTGCACCACATCCGAAAATTGATTAGATGCTAAACATATAAATATCTTCTCTACCGAAGAGAGATATGCTTTTGCTATCACTTCGTTAGCATCACTAACTTTAAAGCTCTCATCCTCTTTTATAAAAAGCTCAAAGCCACTACCAACTGGGGCTACCTCTTTTAGCTTCTCTATCGCCCCACTAAAGTCTTCGGTAATTAATACTTGGCTTATGGGCTCGATTCTCAAAGTTCTATCTCTCCAACTAATGCTGTATCTAATGCTTTTTCAAATAGTTTAAAAGATTGTATAAGTTTTATATCGATATATGGGTCGTTACCATTTAAGCTAAAAAGCCCCTCTATCTCACGATTAAGTCGCCAAATTAGGCTACCTTTATCCTGCTCGATATACTCATAATGCTTATGCTCACCACTACCAATATACCAAAAAAAGTAACCATTTTCAAATGAAATATCTAACATATCGTATAGATAATCTAATTCATTCGCATCATTTAAGTCATAAGCCGATGGGAAAATACCATCTATATTATAAATTGGAATAAAAGGTCTATTGTTTCTAAGCTTATTTATTCTATCTAAAATATAGTCGCCATACCATTTAAAACCTCTATCGGTTACAATAATAACACTCTGTCCTTCAAGAATCTTCTTTAGGGCATTTTGAACTTGTGGAATCCAGCTAAAACGAAGCTCTTCCATCCAACTAAAGCACGAATCCTCATCGCGTATAGCTTGGAGCGTCCAATCGTTAAAGTCCATTACTTATCTAATCCGTAAACTTCGTGCAGTACTCTTACAGCTAATTCACTAAATTTCTCATCTATTACCATAGATACTTTTATCTCACTTGTAGATATCATTTCTATATTTACACCATTTTGAGCTAAAGCACTAAATGCACTTGCAGCTACTCCACTATGGCTCTTCATTCCAACACCTACTATAGATACCTTAGCTACACTCTCATCGTAATCTGCACTCTCTACATCATGGTCAAAGCTCTCCATAGCCTCTTTTGCTTGAGCTATTTCGCTTTGAGGAACAGTAAATCCAAGGTTTGTAGTACCATTTTCGCCAGCATTTTGAATTATCATATCTACATTAATATTTTCGTTTGCCAATTTTGTAAAAATCTCTGCTGCTATGCCTGGGCGGTCTGTTACGCCTCTTAAAGAAACCCTAGCTTGATTCTTATCTAATGCTACACCACTTACTAAAACCTCTTCCATACTATCCCCTTTCTCATCTGATATTACTGTACCTTCACCATCACTAAAGCTACTTTTTGCAACTATTTTAACGCCCATCTTCTTTGCCAACTCTACAGAGCGGTTTTGTAAAACCTTTGCCCCAAGACTTGAAAGCTCTAGCATCTCATCGTAAGAGATATAATCTAATTTTTTAGCCTTTGGCTCAATGCGTGGGTCGGTTGTGTAAATGCCATCTACATCACTATATATTTCGCAAGCATCCGCTTTTAAAGCTCCTGCTAATGCTACTGCACTCAAATCACTACCACCACGCCCTAGTGTTGTTACTTCGCCATTATGGTTAATACCTTGAAAACCTGCAACTATTACAATATTACCATTACCAATCTCTTGTTGCAACCTCTCTGTATTAATAGACTCTATTCTTGCATATGTATGCGTATCGTCAGTTTTAATACCAGCTTGGCGACCTGTTAGAGCCACAGTTTTATGCCCCTTCTCATTTAGTGCAATCGCTAAAAGTGCGGCTGTTACTCTCTCGCCAGAGCTAAGCAACATATCCATCTCTCTTTTGCTTGGATTTTTAGAGAAGTGGTGAGCATACTCTATAAGTTTATTAGTCTCTCCGCTCATTGCAGATACTACTACTACTAAATCTTTACCCTCTTCTCTAGCTTTTGCAACACGAGATGCCACATTTTCTATTCGCTCTAGCGTACCAACACTTGTACCACCATACTTTTGAACCACTAACATTAAATAAATCCCTCTTTTTTAAAGTATTCAATAACTCTTTTGTAAGCCCTTCGCTTCATATATAGAGCCTTTTTAAATAGCTCAGCCTCTGTTACATATGTATAATCTTCAAACTCTGGCGTCTCATCATGATTTAAATCAATAACCGCGCTCTCTTTTAACCTAACCAAAAAATATTTTTGATTTTGCCCCTTGTATGGATATTTCTTATCGCATTTGCTTTTGTTGTTTGGGAAATCATAGCTAATCCACTCTGGAAATTGTGCTATTATTTCTACATCGTTAGTGCCTATCTCTTCCATTAACTCACGCAGTAAAGCCTCTTCTAAGCTTTCTCCCTCGTCGATTCCACCTTGTGGAAATTGCCAAGCTCTTCTAATGCCTTTACGCTTTGCTAAAAAATAGAGTCCACTTTGTGAAAAATCGTGCGACAAAACTACAGCTGCAACATTGGGGCGATAATCTTTTTTCTTACTCATAATGTGTACCCCATTTAATTATATTTCTATAAATTTCTGATAAAATTCTACCCAAAAAGCTATTAGAGACCTCTTCAATATTTTAAAAATATTGAAAAAAATATTAAAGGCTAAAAATGCTAACTTATATTCATATACCATTTTGTGATTCTAAATGCCACTACTGTAGCTTTAACTCTTATACCAACTTACACGATAGAATTGCAAAATATATGCAAGCATTAAAGAGCCAACTTCTTTGGGATTTAGAGCGTTTTAAAGTAGAGCCAAATAGTTTAGAGACGCTCTTTATAGGTGGAGGAACACCATCTTGTGTAGAGGCTCATTATTACAAAGAGATATTTGAAATTTTAAAACCATATTTAGTGACAGATGCCGAAATTACTACCGAAGCCAACCCCAACTCTGCAACAAAAGAGTGGCTAAAAGGAATGCAGGCTTTAGGTGTAAATCGCGTAAGTTTTGGGGTACAGAGTTTTAACAATAGAAAACTACAAGAGTTAAACCGAGCACACAATGCAAAAGAGGCAATAGAAGCTATAGAAAATGCCCATAGTATTGGAATAAAAAATATCTCTTTAGATATAATTTACGACTTTTACAGTGACACAAAAGAGTTAATTACAAGCGACTTAAAACAAGCCTTTAGCCTACCAATTAACCATATATCTGCGTATGAGCTAACTATAGAGAAAGCCACAAACTTTAGCAAAACGCCAGAGGTAAAAAAGGGTAGCGAGAGTTTAGGCTACCACCTGCAAGAGTTAGTAACAAAACATGGCTTTAAACAATACGAAGTATCAAATTACGGCACTTACCAGAGCCAACACAACATAGGGTATTGGCAACATAAAGAGTATTTAGGCATTGGAGCGGGTGCAGTCGGTTACAAAAACGAAAAGCGTTACTACCCAAATACAAATATAGACAATTACATAAAAGAGCCAACAAAGTTGCGAACCGAAGAGCTTACAGAGCAAGATATTCTTACCGAAAAAATATTTTTAGGACTTCGCTCATGCGTTGGAGTAGAGCAAAATATTTTAACAAAAGAGCAGACAAAACAGGCAGATATTTTAGTTCAAGAGGATAAATTATACTTTAAAGATGGCAAATATTTTAACAAAGAGTACTTTTTAAGTGATGAATACGCACTATTTATAACCTGAGTTTGATAGAAACTTAGGTACAATTAAGCAAAAATTTTAGGATACTATATGTTTGGGCTAGGCTTTACAGAGATACTACTAATTGCAGTTATTGCACTACTTTTTATCGGACCAGATAAACTACCAGATACAATGAGAACTATCGCTAGAACATTAGGCAAAGCAAAAAGAATGTTTGACGATACAAAAGAGACTATTCAAAACGAATTAAGAATAGACGACTTAAGAGAAGAAGCACTAGGATATAAAGCAGAAATAGAAAAAGCTAAAAAAGATTTAAGTGCCTTTAAAAATGTTGCAAATAAAGAGATAGAAGAGATTGCAGAGAGTGCTCGTATTAATAATAGTGTCTATAAGCCATCTGATATTAATGACAATAGTGACCTATTTGACGATTTTGAAAAAGCAGAAAAAGAGTTCGAAAAATTAGAAACTACAGAAAAACCGCAACCTACAAAAGAGCCAAGTAAAACTCAAGACCCATACGCAAGCAGTAATCAAGAAGAGCGCTTAGAAGAGTTAAAAAAAGAGCAATCTCAAGAGCTTGAAGTAGAAGAGACGCAAACAGTAACTTTTAAACACTTAAAAACTAAGGAAAGCTAATGTTACAAGAGGTTAAGCCACACTTAGTGGAACTTAGAAAAAGAATATTTATATCTGCACTAGCTCTTATGGTAGGATTTGTTGTATCATTTATAGCGTATAAACCAATTTTAAATTGGGTAACAGCTCCACTTGAGAAAGCATTAATACAAGTAAACAAAAAGGTACAAAAGACCAAAGCAGGTGAATGGAAAGTTGCAGATAAAGATGCTAATTTTACAATTACAGAAGACGAAGCTAACAATACAGTTTCTCTTGTTGATAGAGCTATACTTAACGCCAACAAAATTTTAGATAAAAATACATCTACAAAAAACGAAAAAATGCTAGCTCACTCAATTAAAGAGTTAGCAGAACAGACAAAACTACAAGCTATAAAAAGCAATAGTGCAGGCGGAAGTGTCCTGTGGGGTAGTGTTACAACTAACCAAATAGGCGGTGTATTTGTTGTTGCAGTAAAAGTATCACTCTATGCTGCTATATTCTTAGCCTTGCCTATTATTCTTTGGCAATTATGGCTATTTGTTGCCCCCGGACTTTACGATAACGAAAAGAAAATGGCTTTACCTTTTTTAATTGGAACTACATTAATGTTTGCTGTAGGTGTACTTTTTGCATACTATGTTGTTACACCATTTGGTTTTCAATTTTTAATAACTTTTGGTGCATTTTTATATACTCCTCTTATTAATATAGAAGATTATATAGGCTTTTTTGCAAAAATTATGCTAGGTTTTGGTTTAGCTTTTGAGTTACCAATGATAGTTTACTTCTTAGCATCTATAAAATTAGTAACAGAAAAGACCCTTTTGGATGCATTTAGATATGCTATTGTTATTATTTTTATTGTTGCAGCACTTTTAACTCCACCAGATGTAATTACACAGATGCTAATGGCAGCACCTCTAATTATGCTATATGGTGTATCGATTCTTGTTGCAAAAGTTATCAACCCATATCAAGGAGATAACGAAGAAGATGAAGATGAAAAAAACCCAAGTGAGCAAAAGCAGATAAATAATGGGCAGTAAAGATTTACTAACAGCTTCTTACGACTATAATCTGCCAAAAGAGTTTATAGCTACATCTCCTGCTCGACCTGCAGATAGTGCTAGGCTTTTGGTTTATAATAGAGCAGAAAAATCGATAACTCACACAACTTTTAAAAATATTTTAGAGTATATTCCTGCTAATTGTAGCATATTTTTGAATGATACAAAAGTTATAAAAGCTAGAATTTACGGCAACAAAAGTAGTGGTGGAAAAGTAGAGCTACTTGTTATAAAACCACTACCCGAAAATAGATACATTGTAATGGTAAAGGGGCGTGTAAAGATAGGCACAACTATTAAGTTCGAGCAAAACTTAAGAGCTACAATAGAGGGTTTAAACGAAGATGGTAGTCGAGTAGTAAAATTTTATCAGAAAGATTTAGAGCTAAATTTTGAACAATTAGTAGAAGTTTTAGAGCAAATTGGGCACATTCCACTGCCACCATATATGAATAGAGAAGATAGCAAAGAAGATGAACTAGACTACCAAACACTATTTGCAAAAGAGGATGGCTCGGTAGCTGCACCAACAGCCTCTTTACATTTTACACCTGAACTCTTAGAAAAACTTTACAACAAATTTGATGTGCACACTTTAACTCTACATGTAGGTGCAGGAACATTTAAACCAGTAGATGCCAAAAATATTCAAGAGCACCCTATGCATTCAGAGTATTACAATATCCCAAAAAATGCACAAAGTGTTATAGATAGCAAACAAAAAATCTTAGCAGTTGGTACAACTGTAACAAGAACAATAGAGTTTTACGAACGCACAAAAAAAGCTAATGGAGAGTGCGATCTGTTTTTGCACCCACACAATAAGCCACAACGAGTTGATTATTTGCTTACAAATTTCCACCTACCAAAAAGTACACTAATTATGCTCGTTAGTGCTTTTTTAGGCAGAAATGAAACTTTAAAATTGTATAATGAAGCAATAAAAGAGGGGTATCGCTTCTACAGCTACGGCGATGCAATGTTGATAATCTAAGGAGCATTTATGGCAGCAAAAGTTGTTGAACATTTAGGAGTAGAGAACCTTTTATTAAACCCAAGTAACTACACACTACATATTGCAATAGCATTAATTGCAATAACTTTAATATGGTCAATCGTACACGAAATGAAAAAACCATATAAAGACCCAAATGAGAATGAAGATACAAAGAGGATGAATGATATTCTTAAAGACTAAATATTTACTATTAATAATTTTTACACTTTTAATATCGGGTTGTGCAACATCTGGCTATGACTATACTATCCACAAACCAAAAGTTAGATATAAGCCATCTATATATGCATTAGATAAGCTAGATTCAAGAGCATTAGGTAGAAAATATGTATGGGCAGAAGAGGGACCATACTGCTACGACTGTTCAGGTTTAACATACTACAACTTTGGAACAATGGGAATAGAGATACCAAGAGTTGCCGATGCTCAGTTTAGAAATGGTACACCAATTCCAAGAAGCCAACTTCAAAAAGGAGATTTAGTATTTTTTGGAAATGGAAGAAGAGCAACACATGTAGGTATATATATTGGAAATGGAAAATTTGAACACGCAAGCAGTGCTAAAAGAAGGGTAGTAATAAGTTCTTTAAATAAAGCATATTATAGACGCCACTATATGGGGGCAAGACGTTATCATAACTTTTATAATGTGCCACAATTTAAAGCACCAAGCCAATTTATTGCTAATAATCAAGCAACTCAGCCAGTAATTAAACAGCCACAAATAGCAAGAACAACAATACAAAGAGAACAAATTATGCCAATGCAAACAATAAGAAATAGCTCTAATGATTCATATTATATATTAGCAGGAAGCTTTGCAAACTACCCAAGTGAACTTATTACAAAACTAAAGCTTAGCGGTATGAATGTAACAACCAAAGAGCAAAATGGGTACTACAGAGTACTTATAGGACCATATAACTCTGCTAGCGAAGCTAAACAAAATATGGGTTATAACTACACTCTGCTATCTAACGCTAATATAATAAAAGGTTAAATTTGAAGATACTACTAGCCCCAAGCGAAACAAAAAAAGAGGGAGGAGATGGCAAATTTAACTTAAACTCTTTAATGTTAAGCCAACAATTAAATCCAGCCAGAGAAGAGCTATTTAAGGATTATAACCAAATAGTAACAAGCAACAATTTAGAGCAACTTAGCAAAATGTTTGGCTTAAAAAAAGAGGCAGATATTTTAAAATACGCCAATGATATAAGCTCATCCCCTACCCTAAAAGCGATACAACGCTACACGGGCGTAGCTTTTGATCACTTAGAGTACGAAAATTTAAATCTACAAGCACAAAAATATATAGATGAAAATGTAATACTATTCTCTAACCTATTTGGAGCGATAAAAGCAAGCGATAAAATTCCGCTATACCGCTTAAAACAGGGTGAAAAAATAGCTGAACTAAACCCTGCAAAAATCTATAAAAGCTCCTTAAAAGAGCCACTAGATAACTACTTAGAAAACGAAGATATACTAGATATAAGAGCCGGCTTTTATGACAAATTTTACAAACCAAACAAAAAATACACAACACTAAAATTCCTAAAAAATGGCAAAGTAGTAAGCCACTGGGCAAAAGCCTACCGCGGAATTGTACTAAAACATATAGCCCAAAATCAAATAGAAAATATTGCCAACTTTATAGCTATGCCAATAAAGGGGCTGGAGCTGTTAGAGATTCGAGAGGGCAAACAAAAACAAGAGCTTATTTACCAAATAGAGGAGTAGAGATGAGCAATTTAACTCAAAAACAATTTATACAAGATATAAAAGCTCTATTACAATCTGCAAGAACCCAAACCTACCAAGCTATTAACCAAGTAATGACAAAAACATATTTTGAAATTGGTAAAAAAATAGTAGAAGAGGAGCAAAAAGGGAAAAGTAGAGCAAGCTATGGTAAAGAGCTTTTAAAAAATCTATCGATTGAACTTACTAAAGAGTATGGCAAAGGATTTTCGGTAACAAATTTAAAAAATATGAGACAATTTTACCTATCTTTCCAAAATCGCCAGACGCTGTCTGACGATTTTAAGCTAAGCTACTCTCATTACATCTTTTTATCAAAAATAGAGAATAGAGATGAAAGAGACTTTTATGAAATTGAATCTATAAATAATAATTGGAGTCTTAGAGAACTTAAAAGGCAATTTGATAGTGCTATATTCGAAAGGTTAGCACTTAGCAAAGATAAACAAAAAGTCAAAGAGTTAGCAACTAAGGGCGAAATTATCCAAAAACCAAAAGATTTAATTAAAGAACCATATGTATTAGAGTTTTTGGGATTAGAAGAGAAGAGCCACTATAGCGAAAACGAATTTGAACAAAAACTGATTGATAAATTAGAGCACTTTCTACTAGAACTTGGCAAAGGTTTCACATTTGTTGCTAGACAAAAAAGGTTTAGTTTCGATGATGAGCACTTTAGAGTAGATTTGGTTTTCTATAATCGTATCTTAAGATGCTTTGTCTTAATAGATTTAAAAATTGGAAAACTGAAACACCAAGATGTAGGGCAAATGATGATGTATGTTAACTACTTTGACCGATTTGAAAAAACCAAAGAGGAGAACCCTACAATAGGAATAATATTATGCAAAGATAAAAACGAAACTTTAGTAGAGCTAACCCTGCCTAAAGATTCACAAATTTTTGCAAGCAAATATCAGACAGTTTTGCCAAATAAAGAAGAGTTAAAAAAATTATTAGAGAACAACCAATGAAAAAAAATCTATTCGAAATGGGAGCAAACTTCGAAGATAGCTGGAGTAGCGATAATAAGAGTAAACCCAAAAAGGCAAAACAAGAGATAAAAGAGCCTGCTAAACATCAGTTACACACCGCCAAAGAGAAACGCCGAGGAAAAGTAGTAACAGTAATCAAACCATTCTATTTAGAGAGTAATGAACTTAAAAAAATATTAAAAGAGTTAAAAAGTAAATTAGGAAGTGGTGGTACTATTAAAGAGAACACCCTTGAACTACAAGGCGAAGTGTCAGTTAGAGCTAAAGAACTACTAATAAGCAAAGGTTTTAAGTTTAAAAACTAAAAGACTCTACAAATAAAATATTCAAAATAGAGCATAAAACTTCATTAAATTTTGCAACTTAAATCGCATAAAAAGATTTTTATTTAAGCTATAATTATATCTAGGGCACCTCTAAAAATAGGTGATACCCACAACATCTCTAGCTTTAATCACAGGCTAGGCATATCTCTGAAGTATTAGCTGGGCTAATTCAAAAAAGAGTAACGACGCATAGAGGAAAGCTAGAGATGCCCTTCGGGTTGGCAATGCAAACGCAATCTTGCACAAGATATTTAAGTCATCTTAAGCATAGCTAGGATTCATAAATCTCTTGCACAATCTTACATTTGCATTGCCCATTGTGGGTATTACCTATTATTAGAGGTGCCTTTTAGTTATAAACTACTAAAGGAGTCAATTATGGCACAAATTGTGTTACGAGGGCGTGGTGAAGTTGTCAGCTTTTATAATCTTTCTGAAGATTTAGACTTTAATATCAATAATTATAATACCAACTCTCAAAATGGTCAAGAAGAGTTATACGAAGCTTTAAAAGAGAGAATTGATAGCAAAGAGATAGATGAACTTGCTTCAATATTACAAATGCGTCTATTATTTGCTGGTAATACAGAAATATTAATTGATGAAAACTCTTTTAATATAGAAGATTTCAAGTTAAAGAATAGAGGTTTAAAAGAGATTTTTGATTCTCTTGATAACATCAATGAAGGTGATATATTTTATTTACAAAAAAGAGTTGGTGATGGAGAATTCAGTTTCGATGTTAATTGTGACAATTTAGCAAAAGAGCAAGTTGAATTCTCTTATATAGAGTGTAGTGACGATGCATTAGATGTAATAAAAGATGACATTCAAGAGAGTTTATGCGATACAGTAGATATAGATAAAATTTTTGTTAAAGATGCCGTAATAGAAGAAGCTAACTCTTATTTTGATGCTACAGTAATTATAGATGAACTCTATAGTGCAAAGTTTGATAAAGAGTCGCAAACTTATATTTTAGAGCGTTTAAGTGTAGGTGGCGAGAGATTAATTGGCACAGACTGCTATATTGATGATTTCGAAAAAAATTAAATTAAAAGGAGTATATTATGAAAGTTTTAGTTGGAGATAAAGTAGTAACAGTAAATAGAGGTGAATTAAAAGTTTATGTAGCAAATCCTAGAACCTTAGAAGCTGAAGCAGGGTTAAAAGAAGACGAAGTCAAATTAGATTTAGAGCTTGATAAAGACTATATTCAAGCACATAAAAAACTACAAGACTTAGTAAGTGATGAGGCAGGTAGATTTAAAGGAGATACACAAAAAAATGGTGCAAGTATCGGTGAAGAGCATAATTTAGAGTTAGAAATTGAAAAACGAATCTATAAAGATATTGCAAACGATTTAGAAGAGATTTTAAAAGAGTCACCAAAAAGAGTCTTTTTAACAATCAATGAAGAGTTTGCTAACGAAGTTTTAAATGAAGTAGATAAAACTCTGCAAGATAAAATAGCAAAAGTTATCAAAAAAGATTATGTGAAATTAGATAAAGAGGAGCTATTGGAAAAAGTAAATAGCTAGTAATATCTTAGGTGCGACCTATCTTATCGCACCATCAATGCCATCAAGGGGAGGCTACTTTCTAATTCTCGACACCTCTCCTCTATTTAACATAAGCATATCGTTTGACTTAATTTTAATCAGTGCAAATTCACTACCGCCACCAGTTATAATAAATTCTTTCTCCACTACTTTTTCATCAACTAAATATATTGCATTATATGAAAAAGATGGTACCCCTCCTGCTGGGTAGCCAGTTTTAATAAAAACCTCATCTGTTGTAGCTAGTCTTGGTCTGTCTATATCTAAAACTTTTGCAACTCTACTTGTGCTTGCTCTGGCGTTGGCTAATACTATAGCAACTATTAAATCTCCTCTATTATCTATCATACATATATTTTTAACAAAATTCTCTTTTGGCTCTTTTGAACTTAAAACAGCATCATCAATAGTATGACACGAAGTCTCATAAATCATATGCTTGTACTCAACCAAATGTCTTTTCATAAACTGTTCTAATTTTGTATAATATTCATGCACCATAAAAGACCTTTAAATAAATGTCGCTAAATATTTAAATTGAGCCCATGTTCTCTACTTAAATGCAAAAGAACTTCTGCATTTCCTATTGCATCATCAAGTGCATTATGAGTATGTTTAGTAACTCGTAAGTGTTTGATATTCTCTTTAAAATCACATTTAATCCCCTGATATAGGCTTCTTAAATTGGTAGAGTTGTAACCAAAAGGGTTTGAGCCTATATATTTATGAAAGTAGTAGTTTATAAATTGCCAATCGAAGCCATTGTTATCAGATATAAAATAGGGTTTGCCTATGTTTGAACTCTCTATCCAATCTTTAAACTCTTGCATTACAAGCTGTGGGTCAGCAAAGTTAAGTGTCTGTTCTCTAGTAAAACCACAAATATCTAATGCATCATTAGAGTAATTATTGCTAATTGGTTTCAACTCTCTATAAAAAGTTTTTCTAAGTCCCTCTTCTACAATAACCACACCAATACTAAGCATAGAGTAATCAGGTGGATACAAGCCATCTGTTTCTATGTCTATGCTTATCCAACTCATTAGTGGTCCAATATCTGCTCTAAGAACAACTTTAATCTATCACTCTCTGGATGATTAAAGAATGTCTCTGGGTCATTCTCTTCTACTATTTGTCCGGCATCCATAAATATAACTCTATCGGCTACTTTTCTTGCAAAGCCCATTTCGTGGGTTACACATACCATTGTTTTACCCTCTTTAGCTAGGTTTATCATAACATCTAAAACCTCTCCAATCATCTCTGGGTCTAGTGCTGATGTTGGTTCATCAAATAGCATAATATCGGCACCTTTGCATAGGGCTCTTGCTATTGCAACACGCTGTTGTTGCCCACCAGATAGTTGATTTGGATACTTTTGAGCCTGTTCTGCAATATTTACTTTTTTCAAATAATGCATAGCTGTCTCGACCGCCTCTTTTTTAGATTTTCCATATACATGCATTGGTGCTAAGATTAAATTTTCTAAAATTGTTAAATGAGGGAATAGATTAAAGTGTTGAAATACCATATCTACTTTTGCACGAACTTCTCTTAAATTTTTAACATCTGCATTTACCTCTATGCCTTCAACTAAAATTTTACCCTCTTGATACTCTTCTAAGCGATTTATACATCTTATCATTGTAGATTTACCAGAGCCAGATGGTCCAGCAACTACAACAATTTCGCCTTTTCCTACCTTTAAATTAATATCTTTAAGAACATGAAAATCGCCATACCACTTATTTACATTATCTAGTGTAATCATATTTTGTGATAAATCTTTCTTTATACCTGTACTATTTTCTGCCATTTTTTAATCCCTGTTATTCGTATTTAATTTATTTTCAAGACGCTTTGAGTATCTTGACATTGCAAAGTTAAAGACCCAATATATTAATGCAACAAAAACATAACCCTCGGTATCAAAACCTAGCCAGTCCCTATCACTAGCTGTTAATTTAACCATTGATAAAAGGTCAAATAGACCAATAATCATAACTAGAGAGGTATCTTTAAACAAGCTAATAAATGTTCCAACTAAGTTAGGAATTGCCACTTTTATAGCTTGTGGTAAAATAATTAGTCTCATCTTTTGCCAATATGTTAAACCTAAAGCATCTGCTGCTTCATACTGCCCCTTAGGAATCGCTTGAAAACCACCACGAATGTTCTCTGCAACATATGCAGCTTGGAATAGTGTAATACCAATTAATGCACGAGCCAATTTATTAAAATTTACACCCTCAGGAAAAAATAGTGGCAATACAATAGATGCCATAAAAAGAACTGTAATTAATGGTACACCTCTAATAAATTCAATATAAAATACACTCAACGTTTTTATAATAGGAAGTTTAGATTGCCGACCCATTGCAAGAAAAATACCAATAGGAAACGAGAGAACAATACCAACAGTTGCAATTACTAAGGTTAATAGTAATCCACCCCACTTGCTAGGTTCTACAACTTCTAAACCAAATACTCCACCATAAAGCAAAATAAATGAAACAATAGGAAGTATTAAAATAGATGCAATCTTAACAGATTTAGGCACTCTATCTATAATAGCAAATGCAACAGTCAATGCACCTAGAGCCATAGTAAGTTTAGCTCTCCATAATTGGCTCTCTGGGTAAAAACCAAAAATAAACATTTTAAGTTTAACTCTTATAAATACCCAACAAGCACCGTCGCCTGTACAGTCTGCTTTTGTATGCCCTGCAAAATTAGCATCTATAAACGCCCACTTTACAAATGGTGGAATAATTATATATAAAATATAAAGAGATAATATTGTCATCAAAATATTCGAAGGAGATGACAATAAATTCTTTCTAATCCAAAAAATTATACCACTATCTTTTATAGGTGGTTTTTTGGCTGTTTTTAATTCATAAACTGCCATTATCTTTCCTTTATTTTCATTTTATGGTTAAACCAATTTAGCACTAATGAAACTATAATACTAATTACCAAATATGTACCCATAGTAATCGCCATTATCTCTAAAGCTTGACCTGTAACATTTAAACTTGTTCCTGCAAATACAGTAACAAGTTCAGGGTATCCAATAGCAGCTGCTAGTGATGAGTTTTTAATCAAGTTAAGGTATTGGCTAATAATAGGCGGAATTGCTACCCTAATAGCTTGTGGTAAAATTACTAACTTTAAAGCTTGCATTTTAGATAAACCTAAAGCTTGTGCTGCCTCTTTTTGTCCTTTATTTACTGCTTCTATGCCACTTCTGATAGCTTCTGCAATAAAAGTAGCTGTATATATTGTTAGTGCAAAAAGAAGTGCTAAAAACTCTGGTGTATATGTTTTACCACCCTCAAAGTTAAAGCCTTTTAATACCGGATAATCAAAATTTATTGGTTTACCTGTTGCATAATATGTAATAAGTGGTAAAATTATAAGCAATGCTAAATTGGTTAAAAACAGAGGAAACTCTTTACCAGTCTCTTCTAATCTTTTTTTTGCCCATATACGTATAAACCATCCTATTATAATTGCAACAACAATAGATATAGCTATATAAATAGAACCATCCAAAAAGATAGGCTTAGGTACAAAGATACCTCTTTGGTTTATAAATATAGAATTAAAAAAAGAGTAACTATGCCTAACAGATGGCATAGCAGCCAATACAACATTATACCAAAATAGTATCTGTAAAAGTACCGGTATATTTCTAAAAGTCTCAATATATGTAGCTGCTAATCTACTAATAATCCAGTTACTAGATAGTCTTGCTACTCCAATAATTAAACCAAGAATAGATGTTAATACGATACCGAAAAATGAAACTATTAATGTATTAATTAAACCAACTTTATATACATCCCAATGTGTACTTTTGGTTGTATAATGAATTGGTGACTCTGTAATATCAAATCCAGACGAATTATTTAAAAAATCGAATCCAGTTTTAATACCTCTCGCCTCTATATTTTGTGCAGTGTTATGTGCAATATAGAGTGCCAACATCGCAAAAGCTACTATTGTAATTAACTGATACAATATACCTCTGATTTTTTCATCTCTTAAAAATGACACTTAAGACCTTTATGATAGATTTAAAAAATAGCTATCTATCAACAGCTATTATTTAAATCTATCGCAGAATTCTGCGATAGTATCTATTATCTAAATGGAGGAGAGTATAAAATTCCACCTTTGTTCCATAAAGCGTTTAAACCTCTTTTAATTTTAAGAGGAGTATTTATACCAACATTTCTCTCAAACATTTCACCATAGTTACCAACTTGCTTAATAGCATTTGCAAAACATCCAGGCTCTAGCCCAACATTTTTACACATTGTACCATCTTTGCTTAGCAATCTTTGAACTTCTGGGTCTTTACTTGTTTTAGCCATATCATCAACATTTTTGCTAGTTACACCCTTCTCTTCTGCTGTAATAACTGCATTAAGAACCCACTTAGCAATATTAAACCACTGGTCGTCACCCTGTCTTACAGATGGTCCTAATGGCTCTTTAGAGATAATATCTGGTAAAATCACATATTTACTAGGGTCTTTTGCCTTAGTTCTTTTTGCATATAATCCAGATTGGTCAGTTGTTAAAACATCACATCTACCTGCAAAGAATGCATCATCAACTTGACTGTTTTGATCAAAAGTAATAGCCTTATACTTCATACCATTAGTTTTAAAGTAATCAGCTAAGTTCATCTCTGTTGTTGTACCAGCTTGAATACAAACAGTTGCACCATTTAAATCTTTTGCACTCTTTACACCTAAAGATTTAGCTACCATAAAACCTTGACCATCGTAATAATTTACACCTGCAAAGTTAATACCTAAAGTTGTATCTCTAGTCTCTGTCCAAGTTGTGTTACGAGAAAGTACATCAATTTCACCACTTTGAAGAGCTGTAAATCTCTCTTTTGCAGTTAGAGGAACATATTTAACTTTACTTGCATCACCAAGTACTGCCGCTGCCAATGCACGACAATAGTCTACATCTAAACCTCTCCATGTTCCTTTAGAATCTGCTTCTGCAAATCCAGGAAGTCCTGTACTAACACCACATTTTAACACACCCGCCTTTTTTACATCGTCTAACGTACCAGCTGTTGCTAGTGTTGCCACCATTGCTACTGCTGCTGAAAGCTTCATCAATCTTTTCATATACTCTCCTTTTTATTTATTGTATAATCAGTGTATATGAATATACTTTAAGTATTACTGAAGATTACCATTTATTATAGTTAAAATCATCATATAATGTATAGATTCAACCTACATCCCCGCCACACCTAACGAGCCCTTCCTTTCCTTATATTGGTACTTCCACATCCATATACTCATAAATCTTTTTCTGTTTTTGTAATATTTCACCTACCTGCAGTTTGTTTCCAGGGCG
>JALVTE010000091.1 GCA_027024155.1 Campylobacteraceae bacterium | reverse complement strand
TAAGTTACACTTAAAAATTGATTTATATCAATTTATATATAAAATTTCAAATTTTAGATAAATTGTGATACTATATACCAACTTTTGGGAGGTGTATATGTATAATATAGATGAAATACCATTTTTTTCTAATCTATCAAAACCTTACCAGAATATTATAAAAGATAAACTATTTGAAAAACACTACAAGAAAAATAGCATTGTTTTTTATGAAGGTGATAGAAGTAAATATATGTATATTGTTCTAGAGGGTAGTGTTAAGATGTACAAAACTACTCCTAAGGGTAATCAAATATATATAAATATACTTAAAGCACCATCGTTAATTGGAGAATATGTTTACTTTGAAGACCAGCCGTTTCCTGCAACTTGTGAATTTGTTACTGACGGTGTAATTGGTTTAATGCCTTTTTCTCTGGTGGAAGACTTACTAATGCATAAAGATTTTTCTAAAGCTATAATACGCTCTCTTACAGGTAAGATATCACTTCTTTCTGCACTTGTTCATCAAGAGACTGTTCTTAGCTCAGAAGCAAAAGTGGCGGATATAATTATTAATAAAGAGTCAATTTTTGAAAGACTTAAAAATAGTGAAATAGCTTCTATATTAAATGTAACACCAGAGACTTTTTCAAGAATTTTAGCTAAGTTTAAAAAAGAGGGGATTATATCAATAAAATCACATAAATTAGAAATTTTAGATAGAGATAAACTTGTAAATATTTTAGAGACAAACCGAGTAAAAGAGTGCACTAACTGTATAGTTAATTTTAAAAAGCAGATAGGATTTGAAGAATAGCCTAAAAATTTGTAGAGTGTGCTACCTTACACACTGAAAGGTAGAAACTCTTCAAATTGAAGCGTGGCAATGCACACTACACTAAATACATTAACAAGAATATACCAAAAATAATTCTATAAGCACCAAACCAATTTAGAGAGTAGTGCTCTACAAATTTTAAGAAGACTTTTACAGTAATATATGCCACCACAAAACTAACTACAAAGCCAACTGCTAATACTGTACCGTTTATTGTTGTGAATGTATGGATATTTTTTAAAAATTCATATCCACTTGCTGCTAGCATTGTTGGAATTGCAAGTAAAAAACTAAAGTCTGCTGCTGTTTTTCTGCTAAGTCCGCTAAGCATTCCACCAACTATTGTAGAGCCACTTCGGCTAGTACCTGGTATTAGGGCAAATACTTGTGAAAAACCTATTATTAGGGCTTGTTTCATACTTACATCTTCGACATTGGTAATTAACTCTTTTTCGCCTCTCTTTTGGTAAAAGTACTCTACAATAAAAAATATAACACCACCAATAATAAACATCCACGCCGACGTAGTTACAGTAAATAGCTCTTTAATTTGGTGTCTAAAAATAAAACCAATAGCTGCTAGGGGTAAGAAAGCAGCTATCACTTTTTTCCAAAGCCCTATCTCTTTTAAATTGAGTTTATTCAGATAAATCAGCATAATAGCCAAAGTAGCACCCAGTTGGATAATAACTTCAAATGCCACCATAGCATCACTCTGTTTTAAACCTAAAAGATTAGATGTAATAATCATATGTGCAGTAGAAGATATTGGCAAAAACTCTGTAATACCCTCTACAATTCCTAAAATAATACTGTCTATAATATTCATTTTTATTCCTTCTGTTTATAAGCTGAAAGCTTAAAGCCAAAAGCTAAAAGCCGGTAATGTTGTGCAATTTGTCATTCCTGTGAAAGCAGGAATCTACAGTTTTTGAAAGCGAAATGTGTTGCTTCCTTTTTCTAATCTCTTATCTCTAATTGAGCCTTAGATTCCCGCTTTCTTGGGAATAACTAGAGGCATTTCTTCTTTTTTCATAAAAGAGGCGAAGCCACCCTGCTAGCTTTAAGCTTTTTGCTTTAAGCTTTTTGCTTTTTTATACCGTATGGCATAAAAAATAATCAAAATTATAACTAAAATTAGCGTAATTATAGTTATTTCTTTGAGATACTTATGAATTAACTCTTGATTTGCCCCTAAAAAGTAGCCAAGCAGTGTAAGTACCAGCACCCAAATTCCAGCACCTAATACTGTGTAAATAGTAAACTTCATCGCATTCATTTTTGCAAGACCTGCAGGAAACGAAATATACTGTCTAATTCCAGGAATTAGCCGACCTGTAAATGTAGATATATGCCCGTGCTTTTCAAAAAAGCTCTCTAATTTATCTACTTTTTCATTACTCATAAGTTTAAGCAAAAATCTACGCCCAAATTTTGAAGCCAAAATATAGTTAAACCAAGCCCCACTTAAGCTACCCAATACTCCAACAATTAGCACTAAAGTTAAATTCATATCGCCTTTGTAAGCTAAGTACCCTGCCGGAATCATCACAACTTCGCTAGGAAATGGAAAAAAACTACTCTCTAAAAACATTAAAGCAAATATCCCAATATAGCCCATAGAGCCTATTGTTTGCACTAAATAATTAACGACTTCTTGTAACATTAATACTCTTTTTAGCGTAATTATAGCGTTTTATTTCAAAAGTATTAAATAGTATTTAAAAGTTTTAAAATTTATAGCCAATACTTTTTATACGATTTTGCTATAATTAAGCAATTCTACTGAGGGAGGCTACATAGTTGCAGTATCTTAATGAAAACGAGTGCATCCCTCAATGTTTAGAAACTACTATTAAAGATGTTTCAGTACTACACCCATATTTTGATATTAATTTTCAAGGTATCAAGCCTAAAAATTGTTGCGGGTTTCTATCTATAGATAATGAAAGCTACTTTATTATTCCAAAAATTACCGATTGCAACAGTCAAAATTTAAATATCTTTATCTATATGCTGATGTATGGGTATGATATAAAGCTTAAAAACGAAGATATTATGCAAGGTGTAAATGCAGAGTATCAAATATTAGAGCTTTTTATTAGACTTTTCTCCGATGCCTTGCTAGATGAGTTTAAAAAAGGTCTGTTTAAGCAGTATATTACAATGCAAGAGAACTTAAAAATGTTGCGAGGTAAATATATTATAGAGAAGAATTTTAATAACTTTTACCATCAAAACATCTACTGTGAATATGATGAGTTTTCTATGGATAATGAGCTTAACCGTTTTTTCTTGTATGCTATAAATCTGTTTAAAAGATACAGTTCGTACAGTAATTTATATAGATGTGAAGCTGTGTTAGATGAAGTATCTTATTTTAATATTGACTTTAAAACCATAAATATAAACTTTGACCGTATGAATAGCAGATATAAAAAGAGTTACGAAGTAGCACTTATGATACTGAAAAAACTTATACCTCTAACTCAAAAAGGAGACGATAGAAGCTTTGCTTTTTTGTTTGATATGGCAGAAGTTTACGAGAACTTTGTAGGTAGATTGTATAAAGATATAGATAGCACCACGCAACTACAAAAGCAGGCTAATTTTGGCTCTTTGGTATTAAAACCAGATATTATAACCAAGAGTCAAATTATAGATACAAAATATAAAAAAGTAAACTATCGAGAGAATTTATCGGTACAAGATAAATACCAAATCTTTGTATATGGTGCAAATTTTAAAGTAAAAGATACAATGTTGCTATACCCAAAACATTTAGTTGATATAGATGATAATTTAGAGCTTGGAAAAGGAGACGATTTGATAAAGTTGAAGTTAAAGAGTTTGGATTTAGAGTTTGATGGTGGGTATGGGGAGTTTGTTAGTGAGATTAGGAATAGATTGGAGAAGTTTTAAATGAAATATTGGGCGGTTGGAACAAATGAGAAGATTGATAATAATTACCTAAGCAAAAAGAGGTGGAGTTTTGATTATTCGACAACTACAAAAGAGGGCAGGAAACTTAGAAAATGGGTAAAAGATAGAGTCAATATTGGAGATATGGTAGCCTTAAAAACACGAAATATTAAGGGGAAAAGTCTAAAAATATTTGCTATAGGTAAAGTTGTTAATAAGTTTAATGATAATAATGGTTTTAATGTAGATTGGGAAAAAGTATCTCCTCCAAGAGTTACAAAATCTACATTTGGACAGACAAGTGCTATTAGGCAAGTAAAAGATAATGAAGCTATTGAAGAAATTTTTGGATTTGAAAATTTAAATAATATGTCAAGGAAAAATACAATGAATATAAAAAATATAATTCTCTATGGTGCTCCAGGGGTCGGAAAAACACATAATACTAATAAGTTAATTAGACTCATAGAAGATGGAAAATCAGATAAAGAGATATTTGAGGTTATAAAAGATAATGAAAATAGTGCTACAGTAGATATATCTGATATTAAAGAGAGAGTAAAATTTGTCACATTTCATCAAAGTTTTGGATATGAAGATTTTATAGAAGGCTTTAGACCTAATGAAGATGGAGCTATAGAGTTGGTTGATGGGATTTTCAAAAATATTTGTATGCTTGCAGAGAAGAATTTGAAAGATAGTA
Source organism: Campylobacteraceae bacterium (assembly GCA_027024155.1). GTDB lineage: Bacteria > Campylobacterota > Campylobacteria > Campylobacterales > Sulfurovaceae > JAADEQ01. Next base: position 2,108 of record JALVTE010000091.1, on the reverse strand, counting down.
ACAAAAGTGCAATAGAAATAGAACAAAACTTAGATTTATTATCTATATTTAAAAACTATGTAAATTATAAAATTGAAGAAGCAGAACCAATTAAACTAAAAAAGGGTGGAGAATTTTATCTTACGAAATTTGAAAATGATAAATTGTTTTTCAATACAACAAAAGATTCTAACCATTTTCAGGATTTTGTTTTAACATTTGATGATTTTCAAAAAATTTATAACGCAGATATAGAAAAAAAGACATTACAAGATATATCAGATATTTTAGGAACTAACTCTATACAACAGAAGTATGCATATATTTTAGCTATATATAAAGATTTTATTAACAAGAAAGATAAATTTAGCAATGATAACAAAAATAAAGATAATATAACTAAAAAAGAAAACTACTATTTAGTAATAGATGAAATAAACAGAGGAAACATATCTAAAATATTCGGAGAGCTTATTTCACTAATAGAAGAGGACAAAAGAGATGTTTTAGAGGTAACTTTGCCTTACTCTAAAAAACCATTTAGGGTGCCTTCTAATCTTTATATTATTGGTACGATGAATAGCACCGATAAATCTATTGCTCTTATAGATATTGCCTTGCGAAGACGCTTTACATTTTTGAAGATGGAGCCAAATGCAGATTTGATTAATGATGAAAAAGCAAGAGAGATATTTGTAAAGTTAAATGATAAAATCAAAGATGATTTAGGTAAAGATTACCAACTTGGGCATAGCTATTTTATGAAGATACAAAATAGAGATGATTTAAGATTTGTTTTGGATTACAAAATTATTCCACTGCTAGAAGAGTACTATTATGGTGATGATAGATTAGACGAAATTATTGCTATTTGTAAGATATAGTGTAGGGGCAATCCCTTGTGGTTGCCCATTTGTCAGTAATGGGTATTTCTTTAATGTTGTTACTATATTTGGGTACCCACAAGGGGCACCCTTACGATTTTTATGACACAATGAAAAAGATAAATTATAAATGAGATAAAACAGGTATTTAATTAGGGTTTTAAATTTTATTATTAGTTATTGATGATTATGGTTTAAGAAATAAAAGTTGATAGAGGGTTAAATTAACAATATGCACAGATGACATTGCCTATCTTAGGGGCAATCCCTTGTGGTTGCCCATTTGTTTGTGAGTGGTGGTTGTTTAGGCTGTTGGTATTTTGGGTACCCACGAGGGGTACCCCTACGATTTGCATGACACAATGAATGGTTTTATTGTGGTTTTTTGTTGGGATTTAGGCTATCTAGTTCCCATTTTTGTGGGTTGTTTTTTATATATTCTAAGAGTTTTAAATATGACTCTTCATTTCGTATAACATGTTCCCAGTAGTTTCTTTGCCATAGTTTTTTGTTGAATGGTTGCCAGTTTTTAAGTTTTACGCCGTAGATGTATTCATTTGTGGTTATAGATTTAAATGCACCAACAATATCGCCTACCGTAGGGGCAATCCCTTGTGGTTGCCCTTTTGTTTGCGAGTGGTGGTTGTTTTGGCTGTTGGTATTTTGGGTACCCACAAGGGGCACCCCTACGATTTCGATTATGCAGTGGAAGTGGTTGGGCATTATTACTATTTCGTGGCATTTTATAGTCTTGAATCTATTTTCTAATTCGTAGTAGCATTTTTTAATCATTAAACCTGCGTCGTTTAATATCATACTGTTTTTATCGATATATCCAAATAGAGATGTGCCATGATTTGCACAAATTGTTATAAAATATAGTCCGCTTCTGGAATAATCGTAATTTTTTAAACGGATGGATTTTCGACTTTTATACATAAATTCCTAAACACTCTCCTCCCACTCTTTAAACTCATCGCTAAAGTAAACGATTCTTTGCTTTTTGAACTCTTTGGTGGAGTATAGTTTTCGGTAGTTTGTTAAGCCTGTCTCTTTTGCCATCTCTTCTATTAGGTCGTTGCTCTCTTCTTGGGTTTTGGCGTGTACCATGGCGAATAGGTTGTATTTCCAGTTTGGGAAACTTGGGCGGAGGTAGCAGTGGCTTACGGCACTAAAGCTTGCTAGTTTTTCGCCTATCTCTTCGGCTTTATCTTCTGGGGCTTCCCATACGCTCATGGCGTTGGC
>JALVTE010000090.1 GCA_027024155.1 Campylobacteraceae bacterium | reverse complement strand
CATTCTGAGCGGATGCGAAGAATCTAGTTTAAACGGCTGTAAAGCTAATAGTTTATTTCGGCTTTTTAGGTTAGATTCTTCACATTCGTTCAGAATGAAGGCGATGGTAAACTTTCGGTATATTGAATTTTATGCCATCACAGAAGCCTCTATTCACTACCCTCTAACAACTAATCCCTAACCCCTAATTCCCAAGCCACTCTTGCACAAACTTACTGCTTTGGGCATTACTCATTTTATATCTTGCAGCATTAGCAATGGCAACAAAAGCTTTTTTTGCCTCTTCTATGCTGTCGTTAATAATTACATAGTCGTACTCATCTATCGCTTTAATTTCATCTTTTGCATTTTTTATTCTTGCATTTATTACATCTGTATTATCGCTGCCACGGCTTGTTAGTCTATTCTCTAATTCGCTTAGTGTTGGTGGTGTTATAAATGCACTTACCACTACATCTCCCATAGCATCTCGTACCAATCTATGCCCTTGTACATCTATATCGAAAATTACTAATTTACCTTTCTCTAATGCTTCTCTTACAGGCTTTAGAGATGTTCCGTAATAGTTTCCATGCACTGTTGCGTACTCTAAAAAGTTGCCAGCTTCTATATCGGCTTCGAACTCCTCTTTGCTTACAAAATAGTAGTCTTTGCCATTCTCTTCGCCATCTCTTGGTGCTCTTGTAGTGGTTGAAACAGAGAAGTAGTACTCTCCAATCTCTTTAGATGCAGCATCTATAATAGTGCTTTTTCCAGCTCCGCTAGGTCCTGATAGAACTAATATTGCACTACTCATCTTTGCCCTTTTTGTATGCAATTTTTATAGATACTTTTGCACCTTTTAAAAGCTTTTTTAACTCTTTTTTATTTAATTCAGACAACTCTAAAAGCAACTCTTTAGCCTCTTTTTTCTTTACTTTTACACTCTTTTTATCTCTTAATAACTCTATACAATCTATATTTTCTTGAATATCTTCTATCTCATCATCTAATTGCATAATCTCTTTTATTCTAGCAATCTCTTCAGGGTCTAAAACATTTGTTGAGTTATTTTTTAAATTTTTCTCTTTTATATTATCTATAACAATCTCTATATCTTCTGGTAAAAAAGGTTTTACAACTAAATAGTCAGCTCTTGTATCTGTATCGGCACTTGCTATTAATACAACCTTACTCTTTAGTCCATCTTGTGCGTACTCTATTTGAGAATTCAAATCTTGCGAAGATTCATCTATAAATATAATATCGTAGCCATTTCTATCGGCATCTTCTACATCTTTTTGATACTCTAAGTTGTAATTTTTATTTTTTAAAACAAGTTTCAATAACTCTTCTACCACAAGAGAGTTGCTTACAATTAATATATTCATAAATTTTTCCTAATTAGAGATGTCTGTTTAATGCTACTTTTAATTTTACAATAGAATTACTTTAAAAGTTATGTTTTCTTTAATTTAAATGTATGATGAAGTTTAAGTGTAGTAGATATGGTACACCCGACAGGATTCGAACCTGTGACCTTCTGAACCGCAATCAGATGCTCTATCCAGCTGAGCCACGGGTGCACGCTTCAAATAGTTATTTGAGGGCAGAATTTTACCCAAAGTAGTCTTAATGACTACTTAAATAGGTCTTCTAAAGCAGAAGTGTCAGATGTTTTAGTAATCTGCTCCTCTTTAGTGCTCTCTTTCTCAGATACACCCTCTATATCGTTTAACTCAATAGCATATTTTGTTAGCATTGAAGCTAATCTAATATTAATACCACTTTTACCAATAGCTTTAGCTTTTTGGTCGCTTGTAACATCTACTATTGCTTTCTTCTCACCCTCTTTATTGCTAACAATTCTAACACTTCTAACAACAGCAGGTGCTAATGCACGAGATATGTAAATTTCTGGTACAGCAGAGTAATCAATACAGTCGATATTTTCGCCATTTAGTGCTTGGCTAACGGCATTGATTCTCACCCCTCCACTACCTACAGCTGCACCAACAGGGTCGATATTTGCACGCTCTGTAGTTAGTGCAACTTTTGCTCTCTCGCCAGGGATTCTAGCACTACTTACAATCTCTACATCACCATCTTCGATTTCTGGAACCTCTTTTGCCATTAGAGCTTCTAAAAATTTAGGTGATGTTCTCGTAAGTTCTAAAAACATTCCATATTGTGGCTCTACTTTTACAAATTTAAGCAGTGCTTTTATGCTATCACCTTTTTTGAAACGCTCACCTTTAATACGGTTACGCATAGTCAAAATACCCTTAAGCTCGCCAATCTCTACATATGTGTTATCATCTTCATCTACTCTTGAAACAACACCTAAAATTACGCTTCCTACCTTCTTTTTATAACTCTCGAACAAATCCTGCTCTATCTGCCTTTGAAGATGATACTCTAACTCTTGATATAGATGAGAAGCTCCCGTTCTACCGTGCTCTTCTACATTAAATTCTACTCTAATATGGTCACCCTCTTCAACTTCACCATATTGGCTAGCTTCGCTAATAGATATATGAGACTCTGGCTCTAACTCTAAAAATGCACTATCATCTGTTACAACTTTTAGGGTTTTATATACATCTATTCTATCTTTTTCAATATCGTCTACAACTTCGAATTCACACTCTTTGCCCTCTAATCTTTTGGCAGTGTTTATTAATGCTGTCTTAAATGCCTCTCTTACCGCACTAATTGGAATGTTTTTATCCTGTGCTATCGCCTCTATAATAGAGTTTACTTTTTCCATAAATATACCTTTTACAATCGCCAAATTAATTTAACAGTAAGTTTTTCTAGGGATTGTTCTTTTTTGAAGTGTTATATTATAGCGAAAATAGTTTAATTTTGCTATAATTACAAAAAATTAATCTAAGGACAGCAGTATGGAGCTAAAATTAGCTAAACAGACAGTAACTTCAAAGCCAAAAAAGATAACAATAGAGCAGATAGAAGATAAATTAAATAAAGAGCGTTTTTTCTATTTAGATAGAGAGAATGAGCATAAAGATTTAAATGCACTAATAGAGCACTTTGAGAATAAAGGTTATAGTGTATATATGAAAGAAGCAAAATATGGTTTAGGTGATTTAGATTATATTTATGAGGTTCATATTCTGTAATGAAATATTCATCTTCTCAAAACAATATCAATAAAAAAGATGAAGATTTCTCTTGCCAAAGGCAAAGCTTAAGTGAGAGGAATTTTCAAGGAGCTTCGCTTCTTGAAAAGGAGACTTTGTGGTAAAAAAACTCTACATAGAAACGCTAGGGTGTGCTATGAATGTTCGTGATAGTGAACATATGATAGCAGAGCTAAACAAAAAAGAGCCCTACGAGCTAACCGAAAAAATCGATGATGCCGATTTAATTATTATAAACACTTGTTCCGTTCGTGAAAAACCAGTATCTAAGCTTTTTTCCGAGATAGGTATGTTTAAAAAATACAAAAAAAATGGTGCAAAAATCGGTGTAACAGGTTGTACTGCAAGCCATTTAGGAAAAGATATTATAAAAAGAGCACCAGTTGTAGATTTTGTTTTGGGGGCTAGAAATGTATCTAAAATAACCCAAGTGTTAGATAAAAAACACGCAGTTGAAATAGCTACAGATTATGATGAGAGCACCTATATGTTTGGCGATTACCGTAGCAACTCTCTTAAAGCTATGATAAATATCTCTATAGGTTGCGATAAGCAGTGTAGTTTCTGCATTGTGCCTGTAACTCGTGGAGAAGAGATTTCGATTCCCAGTAATTTAATTATACAAGAGATTCAAAAAGCAGTAGATGCAGGAGCAAAAGAGGTAACACTTTTAGGGCAGAATGTAAACAATTACGGACGCCGTTTTAGTACTCAGGTAGATGGTGCACAAAACTTTACAGAGCTTTTAAGAGCTGTTAGCGAGGTCGAGGGCTTAGAGCGTATTCGCTTTACATCGCCACACCCTCTGCATATGGATGATGAGTTTTTACAAGAGTTTGCAAATAATCCGAAAGTTTGTAAGCAGATACATGTGCCGCTTCAGAGTGGCTCTACAAGGTTGTTAAAAGAGATGAAAAGAGGCTACCCTAAAGAGTGGTTTTTAAATCGTTGCCAAAAGATAAAAGAGCTAGTTCCTGAAGCGACAATCTCTACAGATATTATAGTTGGCTTCCCCGGCGAGAGCGATGAGGATTTTGCAGATACAATGGATGTATTAGAGAAGGTTCGTTTTGATGCACTATTCTCATTTAAATATTCGCCACGCCCACACACAGCAGCTGCAACGTTTGAAAACCAAGTAGATAATGAAACAGCTTCTAAACGCCTACAAACCCTGCAAGCAAGACACAGAGAGATACAAAACGAAAATATGCAAGCCAAAGTTGGCAAAGTATATAAGGTACTCTTTGAAGAGTTAAAAAGCGAAGGTAGAGTAGCAGGCAGAAGTGACGATGGTACCTTAGTAATGGTTAAAGGAAGCGAAGAGCTTTTAGGTAAAATTGTAGATGTTAAGATTACATTTGCGAATATTACACAGCTTACTGGGGAATTGGCTTAATTTTGTTTTTGTAGGGTCGATTTATCGACCAATAATTAAGGTGCCCTCCAATGCCATTAAGTTAAGGAATTTACTTCCATAAATTGTAGTAAATTTAAAGCTTACCATCTCAGTCATTCTGAGTAGAGCGAAGAATCTAGCTTAAACGGCTGTAAAACCAATAGTTTATCTCGGCTTTTTAAGTTAGATTCTTCGCATACGCTCAGAATGACTGCGATGGTAAATATTTTCATAGCTTCTGGCTTTGAACTTAAAGCTAATAAATGGATATAGAATCCTTAACTTAATAGCATTGGAGGTGCCCTCTATTTTATGGTCGGTAAACCGACCCTACATTTGTGTTATCTTTAGCTAAACAATTTGACAAAGGGTATATATGGATATTTCAAAATATTATGAAGCCTTCTTTAACTACCTTAGCCAAATTAGAGGCTACAGCCCACAAACCATAAAGACTTACAAAATTGCCTTAGAGTTACTGCAAGAGAACCACGAAATAGAGGGAAAAACCCTTAATATTATGCAACTTAGAATTAAACTACAAGAGCACTCTAAACGCTCTATCTCTACAAAACTTAGTGCAATTCGCTCTTTTGTAAAGTATTTAAAAAACCACCACAGTATTGAGCTAAAATTAAAGGGTGACCAAAGCGTAAAGGTGCCTAAAACTCTACCAAAACCGATAGACAACTCTAAAATAGTACAAGCGATAGAGCAGAGCGATATAGAGATAAGATTAATTATAAAAATGCTATATGGCTTAGGACTTAGAATTAGTGAATTGGCTAGTTTAAAAGTAGAAGATATATCTAGCTCGTGGATAAGAGTTACAGGAAAAGGTGATAAGAGTCGTGAAATTCCTATTGTAGACTCTTTAGCAAAAGAGCTTAAAAGTTATATATCTAGCCACCCTAGCCAAGTTTATCTATTCGAAAAAAATGCTAAAGCACTAAGTGATGCACAATTAAGATATAAAATAAACAAAGCTTTTGCCAAAATAGGTATAAAAGCCACCCCACACCAACTACGCCATGCCTTTGCAACAGATTTGCTAGCAAATGGAGCAAGAATAGCAGATGTTAGTGAACTCTTAGGACACAGCTCTATGGCTACTACTCAAATTTATACTAAATTAACAAATGCTACAAAGTTGGAGAATTATATGAAGGCACACCCGCTTAATAGTTAATAGTTGATAGTTAAGAATTAATAGTTAAGAATTTTGGATTGCTTTGTAGGGGCTGGCCTTGTGCCTGCCCGTTAATCCAAAATACCTGTTAATTTTTTACTCTTTATCGTATAACTTCATACCTCCAAACAACTCTAATGCAATGTCTGATGTTATAAACGATACATTATATGGATGCTCCAATTCTATACAGTTCTGTTTTGGCATAAAATCTTTTTTTATTTTTTTTGCAGGGTTGCCAAATAGTATTAGGGTTACTTGTTTGTCTATATTTTCTAGCAAATGTTTAATAAATGGTTTCCACATCTTTATGTGGTAGTTGCTTCGCTCTTTACTCTCGAATATTAAGGCTGTATTTAAAAGTAGTACACCGTTTTTTTCGAAGTTATCTTTTAAATCGTAAATAGAGTTGATTAGAGTGCTTTTATCTATTTTAGCTATTGCCTCTTTGCTTGTATCTTCTTTATCTAAAAGTCCATTTGCAACTAGTGCCATTTTTGTAAAATTTCTCAAACTTGTAGCTCGGTTTACTGCTTTGCTTAATCCGTTTTCGCTAAAAATTGACTCTACGGCTCCATCTATAAAGGCGTAGCCTATGGCACTCTCTTTGCGTGGGTATGGGTCTTGCCCAAATAGGATATACTTTACATCTTCTTTTGGCAATGTTTTAAAGGCACTAAAGAGCCTGCCATTGTTTGGTATATACTCTTCGCTTAAAATATACTCTAAGTAGTTGCTATCTAATTTTAAGAGTGCCTCTACTAAAACAGTGTGCCACGAATCGTGGGCTTTATTGTGTACAAACTCTTCTACTCTTTTTTTCATCTTTAATCCATTTTGTGGTCGGTAAACCGACCCTACATAACCATCAACCATTAACCATTAACAATCAGCCATCAACCATCAACCATTAACCATTAACTAAAACAACATCAAGCGTAACTAAAATAAAGAATATAAAACCTAAATAGCCATTTACGGTAAAGAAAGCTCTATCTATTTTTGTAAAATCTTTTCTTACTAAATAGTGTTCGTAACTTAGCATAATAGCACCAATAATTACAGCTAATAATGCTAACCAGTGTAGATTTGCTAATTGTACAAAAATATACCAACAAACTATGGTTATAGCATGGAAAAGTCCTGCTAAAAGTAGTGTATTTTTAGCTCCTAATTTTGATGGTATTGAGTGGAGATTATTTTTAATATCAAACTCCATATCTTGTAAGCTATATAACAAATCAAACCCTGCTACCCAAAAGGTTACTCCAATACTTAACACTACTACCCAGTTTGGAATATCGCCCAAAACTGCTACAGCCCCTGCGATTGGTGCTAAGCCTAAAGAGATGCCCAAAACAATATGGGCTAAGGCACTAAAGCGTTTAAAAATTGTGTAAATTCCGAGTACAAATAGAATTGGCAGAGCTAGTTTAAATGCCAAAGAGTTTATAAAGTAAGCAACGGCTACAAATATAATAGCATTAATTGCTATAAATAGTCGCATTTGATTTAGGCTAACTCTACCATCTACAGATGGGCGGTTTTTTGTGCGTGGGTTTAGGGCATCTACATCTCTATCTAGGTATCTATTTACACCCATTGCAAAGTTTCTTGCACTAATAGCGGCTAAGGCTCCTAAAATTAGCAGATTAAAACCAAACCAACCTTTGGCTGCTACAACCATTGCAACAAATATAAATGGAAACGAAAATATAGTATGCTCAAATACTACAAGCTCACTAAAATCTTTAAATTTTTGCTTAAAACTCATGGGTGCGGAATCTTTATTTTAGAGTTTAGAGACCAAGCAATAACTCCTGTTAATATTGCAATAATCCAAGGGCTTGAAATTATGCCAAAGCTATGCAATAGGTAGAGTACCCAAAGCAAAATTGCACCAAGTGGTGTTGGAACACCTATGAAGTGTTTGCTAACAGTTCCAGCATCGGTGTATAGGTTAAACTCTACAAGGCGTCTTAAACCGCTGATAATGTAGTAGATAAACACTAAACCTATAAGAAATGTTGCAAAGCCACTTGTTAAATTAAGAGAGTAAAATAGTAAAAAAGCTGGCATAATAACAAAACTTAAAAAGTCTGCAAAGCTATCTAACTGTACACCAAACTCGGTAGATAGGTTGTGCTTTCTTGCAATTTTGCCATCTAAAATATCTAAGCCCCCTGCAATCCACGCTAGTATAATAGCTGGTAGAAACATATGTTGCGTTACAAAATACATAGCCATTACACCACAAGCAACATTGGCAAATGTTACAGAGTTGGCTAAGTTAAATCTATTGTTTGGATCCATTAAGTTCATTTGTATCCTTTTCCAATTACAAAATTTAGGTAGAATTATACCACATTAAAGAGTATATGTTATTTATCCCTAAGATTGTATTAGAAATCACTCAATTTATATCATTCATTTACATTATTAGCAATAAATGAAATTTTTGAGTTACTTTACAAGTAGCCCTGCAAATTTAATTTATTACTACTAATGCAAAGCATTGACATAACTTAAGCAATTTCTAATGCAATCTTAGGGATTATTTCACTATGAAAGATAATATATTTGCAATAGTTGGTCCAACTGCTTCGGGTAAGAGCGATTTAGCACTTGAGCTAGCACAAAAACTTAACTCTGTTATTTTATCTGTTGATTCGCTTGCTGTTTATAGAGAGATAGATATTGCTTCGGCAAAGCCAAGCAAGCAGGAGTTGGCAACGATTAAACACTTTGGCATAGACGAGCTAAATCCAGACGAAAAATTTAGTGTAATAGAGTTTTTAGAGCATTTTAAAAAGGCAAGAAATTATGCAAAAGAGCAGAACAAAGGTTTAATAATTGTAGGTGGAACTAGTTTTTACTTAAAAGTTTTAAGCCAAGGCATTAGCGATTTGCCAAAAATTGAACCAAATCTTAAGTTAGAGGTTCAAGAGATTATGGCAAATTTAGAAGAGGCTTACAGGTTTTTAAAATCTATAGATTTAGAATATGCAGAGAAAATTAAAAGTGGCGACAGATATAGAATAGAGAAAGCCATAGAGATTTACAAAGCTACAAATATGCCACCTAGCCAATACTTCAGCAATAATCCACCCCAGCCAATAGTGCCAAATTTACCAATTTACGAAATTGCAATTAATCGAGATATTTTAAGAGAGAGAATAGCTTTAAGAACAGCTAAAATGTTAGAGATGGGATTAATAGACGAGGTGGCTTATTTAGAGCATAAATATAGTAGAGAGCCACAATCTATGGGAGCTATTGGCATAAAAGAGGTGCTAGATTACTTTGATGGAGTCTATAGTAAAAAAGAGTTAAAAGACAAAATCGCTACAAATACTGCAAGGTTAGCTAAAAGGCAAGTAACATTTAATAAATCTCAGTTAAGTATTGAGTTTAGTGGAAGTGTGGAGGGGATTAAGGCTTTACTTTAACACCACCAAAAGAGAGCGTTCCATTTAAATCTCTTTTAAGAGCTTTCTCTTTAACAAAATTACAATATCTTGGGTATCCATCGCTACTTGTTTTTAAGTTTATTGTTACATTGCCGTCATTTAAATTACCCAAATTGATAACCGCACACTTAACTAAATTACAATTAGCACTATTATTATCCTCTTGCTGAGAGGAGGTATAACTAGAAGCAATATCTTGAACACAATTAGTTATATTATTTAATTCTGTTACTACCTTTGCATCATCTCTTGTAGCACTAAGTTTTGGAATTGCAATTACTGCTAAAATACCAATAATAACAATTACAAAAATTAGTTCTACCATTGTGAATGCGTTTCTCATAATTAGCCTTTATTAATATTGTATAAATGAATAAGATTATATAATAGAAAAGTTGAAGATATAAAAAACAATATTCCCCAAATAGAGGAATATTGATAAAAAAATTACATTTTTATTTTAGAACCACCAAATATTTTATAGTTATTTGCATTTGCTGCACCATTAGTTATAGTATTCTTTTGTACTGCTCTAGCCCAAGCACCATCAGTAGGATTATTACAATAATTAACACCAGCATCTGGTCCATTATTTACAATCGTTACATTACCATCAGTAGCGTTATTGTCACCTACTTGGAAACATTTTAAGTTTTTACAAGCACTTGAAGTGTTATCTTCAGAACCTTGAGCTGTATAAGCAGCTCCATCATCATTTAAACAAGTAGAAAGATTTTGTAACTCTGTTACAACTTTTGCATCATCTCTTGTTGCATTTAATTTTGGGATAGCGATAACTGCTAAAATACCGATAATAACGATCACGAAGATCAACTCGATCATAGTAAAACCATGTCTCATGTTTGTTTGTTTCATTGTCTGTCCTTTTACATATTTTTTTGACAGTGTTATTGTAACCATTAAATGGTTATACAATTCTTAAAAAATAATTTTTTTGACATTTTTTTTCAAACTTTTTTAACTCTCTATCTCTTTTATGATGTTTTCTATCTCTTTATCGTAATTATATGCTTTTGCTGCCAAACGCAAGTATGCCGTAAATAGAGCCTCTACCGAGTTGTCTCTACTAAAGTCAATTCCAGACTTCTCTAAATCTGCTTTAATAAATTCGTAAAAGTCATTATCTAACTTTTTTGCCTTTATTCTTAAACCTTTTATACTAATTGTTAAGTCCATTTTAATCCTTTATTTAGTTTTCTTAAATTTTTAATCTAATAGCTCTTCTATATTTTCTAAGATATTCTCTATTTCGATATCTTTCTCTTCAATCTCTTGCTTTAGCTTTGCAATCTCTTCTTCTAACTGAGTTACATCTTGTACATTACCTTCACCACAGTTTTCTAATTTTGCTTTTAACTCTTCGTTCTCTTTTGCTATTGCTTCGTAATTGCTTTTCCACTCGTCTATTTTTGCTTTTAATCTCTCAATAGCTGTCATTTTGACCCTTTATTTTAAATTATTTAGCTAATAATAACATTTAATGAATAAAATATCAGATAAAATACTACTATATATATAGAAAAGGATTTAAATTGGCTGATTTTAAACTTGTAAGTAAATATAAACCATCAGGAGACCAGCCGGAGGCTATTGATAGACTCGTTAAATCTATAGAGAGTGGTAACCGTTATCAGACACTTTTAGGTGTTACTGGTAGCGGTAAAACATATACTATGGCAAATGTTATAGCAAAAACAGGTAAGCCTACACTTATAATGACACACAATAAAACTTTGGCAGCACAACTATATAGTGAGTTTAAGAGTTTTTTCCCACATAACCATGTAGAGTATTTTATCAGTTACTACGACTACTATCAGCCAGAGGCTTACTTGCCACGGCAAGATCTGTTTATAGAGAAAGATAGCTCTATAAATGATGAGTTAGAGCGTCTGCGACTATCTGCCACTGCAAGTTTGCTTAGTCACGACGATGTAATAGTAGTAGCCTCAGTATCAGCTAATTACGGTTTGGGTAGTCCGCAAGATTATAAAGAGATTGTACAGAAGTTAGAGGTTGGCAACGAGTATCCGCAAAGAGCTCTGCTTATGCGTTTTGTGGATATGGGGTATAAAAGAAACGACACATTTTTTGATAGGGGAGATTTTAGAGTAAATGGTGATACTGTAGATATTTATCCTGCTTATAATGAAGAGTTGGCATATAGAATAGAGTTTTTTGGTGATGAGATAGAGGCACTCTTTAGCTTTAATGCCCTAACAGGCGAGAAGGTAGAGGAGCTAAAAGAGATAACTATATACTCTACAAACCCATTTATTGTAGGAAAAGATAAGTTAGCACGAGCAATAAAGAGTATAGAAGAGGAGCTAGGTGAGAGGTTAGAGTTTTATAAAAAAGAGGGGCGAATGGTAGAGTATAATCGCCTTAAACAGAGAACAGAGTTTGACTTAGAGATGCTAGAGAGCACAGGGGCTTGTAAAGGGGTAGAGAATTACTCTCGCCACTTAACTGGTAAAAAACCGGGAGAGACCCCATACTCTATGATGGACTATTTTGAAATGATGCATGGCGATAACTTTATGGTTATGGTAGATGAGTCGCATGTATCCCTGCCACAGTTTAGAGGAATGTATGCAGGTGATAGAAGCCGTAAAGAGGTGTTAGTAGAGCATGGCTTTAGATTGCCAAGTGCATTAGATAACCGACCGCTAACTTTTGACGAGTATATAGTAAAAGCTCCAAATTATCTATTTGTCTCTGCAACACCAAACGATTTTGAGATGGAAAACTCTAGCGTAATTGCCGAGCAAATTGTTCGCCCAACTGGCTTAATAGACCCAGAAATTGTAGTAGAAGATAGCGAAAACCAGGTAGCAAAACTGCATGATGAGATTAAAAAGGTAGTAGAACGGGGCGATAAGGTACTAGTAACTGTGCTTACCAAAAAGATGGCAGAGGAGCTTACAACCTTTTATAACGACTTAGGTGTAAAGACGCAGTATATGCACTCCGATTTAGATGCAATAGAGAGAAACCAAGTTATCCGCTCGCTTCGTTTGGGCGAATTTGATGTATTGGTTGGAATTAACTTGCTAAGAGAGGGTTTAGACTTGCCAGAGGTAGCGTTAGTGGGTATTTTAGATGCCGATAAAGAGGGCTTTTTACGCTCTACTACAGCTTTGATACAGACAGCAGGAAGAGCAGCAAGAAACCTAAATGGTAAAGTTATAATGTACGCCAAAAATGTAACCCGCTCGATGAAAGAGTGTATCGATACAACACAAGCTAGAAGAGAAAAACAGATAGCATATAATAAAAAGCATAATATTACACCAAAAAGTACAACAAGAGAGTTAGATACAAACTTAAAAGTAGAAGATAGCGGTGAGTTATATAACAAAGCCAGCAAAGCCCAAAAAATGCCAGCAGCCGAACGACAAAAAATAGTAAAAGAGTTAAAAGCCAAAATGCTAGCAGCCTCTAAAAAGTTAGACTTCGAAGAGGCAGCAAGACTTAGAGACGAGATTGCTAAGCTTAAGAAGCTTTAGCTTTTTAGTGATTAGTGGGTAGTGCTTAGTGAGTAGGGGACGACCTGTGTGTCGTCCCGCCTATTCAGTTTTATAAGAGTATTAACCATGTTATGCATATTAAACTAACGGGCAGGCACATAGGTCTGCCCCCTACACTACCCACTAACAACTAACCCCTAATCACTACTTTCTTCCTCCTCTTTCAGTAGCATATTGCAAAGTTGCATTCCGTGTAGGAAAATTGTCCAAGAGATATATATCCAAAGAAATGTAAATAATACTATGGAAATAGTCCCATAAATTGTGGTATATGTTTTATTGTGTAAAATGTAAAACATAAATCCACTTTTTGCTATAAACCACACAATAGTTGTAATAAATGAGCTGATTGCTAAAGCATCTAATCTTATCTTCTCTCGTGGTGTTACTTTAAAGACTATAAAAACAATTAGCCAAATAATTATAAACTGCAAAACATATGGCTGAAAATGAAATTTATTATCTGCTATATCAAATACCCAAATAGAGCTAGCGATTGCAAGCGGTACGAATATTGTTAAAAAGGTATAAACTACAAAACCATGCAGTATACCGCGTCTCTCTTCTCCAAAAATGTCATTTACTATGTAATCAAAATCTTTAAAAAAAAGTATGGCAGCTATTGTTACATATGCAGCTCCAATATAGCCCATTTGAGATGCATTAGCAATAAAGTTATCTAACCAACTCATAATTTGTTCTGTACTTGTTGGCACTAAAGACTCTGCAATTATTGTATGTATTTTTGCATAATATTGATTGAAAATAGGTGTATGAATTATTATAGAAAGTGTAATTACAAGCATAGGAATTATAAAAAATAGAGTAGACCAACTCATACTAGCTGCATAAAAACTAACTTTTGGTTCAAACAGCTCTAGTACAAAATTTTTAGTAAGTTTAAATATAAATATTATCCACTCTTTTAAATTTCTATTTTTCAAATAACTCCTTTTTTTAAATATCTCTAGCGGGCAGGTACAAGACCAGCCCCTACACAGCAATCAACAATCAACAATCAACCATCAACCATTCTAGCCAAACTATAGTCCCATTTTTCCTGGGTTTAGTATACCATTAGGGTCGAATGCCTCTTTTACTCTTTTAAATAGGGCTAGCTCTTCTTCGCTAAATGCTATATTCATAAACTCTGCCTTGCTAAGCCCAATTCCGTGCTCTCCACTGAGTGTTCCGCCCATATCTACAACCAGTTGGAATATTTCTCTAATAGCTTTATGACCATTTTCCAACTGCTCCCTACTTGAGCCATCTACCATAACATTTACATGTATATTTCCATCGCCCGCATGCCCAAAGCATGGTACATTAAAGTTGTATTTAGAGCCAATTTTATATATCTCTTCTAAAGCTTTTGGTAGCATACTTCTAGGCACTGATATATCTTCGTTCAATTTTTTACTGCCATAAATTGTAATAGATTGTGATGCCCCTTTCCTTGCCCGCCAAAGTTCGTCTCTTTCACTTTTATCACTAGCAACTCTAAACTCTACTGCTCCATTTTCTAAAAATGACTCTCGAAGAGTTTCTAACTGAAATGCCACCTCTTGTTCTACATTTCCATCTACATCGCCAATAAGTAAGGCTCCCGCTTCGCTTGGCAAATCTACGCCTAACTTCTCTTGCACAGCTTTTACAACCAAAGAGTCTAAAAACTCCATAGCTACGGGGTTTGCACCCTTTGCCAAAGATTTAAATACTGCATTCATAGCACTGCTAACATCTGGGAAAATCCCCATATACGATTTAGCAAATTTAGGCTTTGGCAAAAGTTTTAGCGTAATCTCTGTAATCACAGCTAAAGTTCCTTCGCTGGCAGTTAAGATACCTGCAATATTGTAGCCTGCTACATCTTTAATTGTTCGTTTTCCTGCACGAATTACATCGCCATTTGGCAACACTGCTCTTAGAGCCATTACAAAATCTTTTGTAATACCATATTTTGCTGCACGCATTCCGCCTGCATTTTCGCTAACATTTCCGCCAAGCGTAGAGTACTCTTCACTTGCTGGGTCTGGTGGGTAAAATAGCCCCAACTCTTCGACATGCCTTTGTAAATCTTTGTTTATAACTCCTGGCTGAACGATAGCTAGCATATTCTCTAAATCTATTTCGAGAATTTTATTCATATGCTTCTCCATCGCTAGCACAATACCGCCATTTACTGGCAATGCTCCACCTGTAAAACCACTTCCTGCACCGCGAGGCACTATTACAATTTGGTGCTCATTACAGTATTTTAAAATTTTGCTTATATCCTCTTCGCTTCTTGGAAAAAGTACTGCGTCTGGTTCGTAATATGTTCTTGTTGCATCGTAGCTGTATGCTCTTTTGTGGGCTTTATCGGTGTAGATATTATCAGCTCCAACAAGGTTGGTAAAAAAATCTATATGCTCTTTATCTATATTCATAAATTCTCCGTTACTTAAATGTATTGTAAAATGGTTTCATTGCATTGTAGTTGCTAATATCCATCATAACTTTACCGATTTCTGCATTGCTTAGTGGGTCATAAAGTGTAATAAAACCATTTTTAAATATTACAAATAGCCCAATATGTGTAAGCTTTGCAAAGGCTTTATAGTCGCTACTGCTTGGATTGCTAGAACCTCTATTTGCTAAAAAGCCCATAAAGATATCTGGATTGACAGAACGGATACCAAACTTGTTTTGTACATTTACAAAAGTGTCTCTATTGGGAGCTAAAACCATAACTTTATCGTACATAAAGCCACCTACAACTTTGTCGCCAACTTTAGGAATGGGCTTAAGATTTGCTAAGTTTTTTCCGCCTAATGGGTCTTTATCTATAATAACTGCTTGCTTTGGTGCTGTCTGCTTAACAGTAACCAATGCAAATTCGCCTGTTGGTAACTCTCTTATAACTAAACCGCTCATACCATTCATTGCAAATGGCTCTTGCATAGTTATTCTATCGCCATTTACCGCTGTAACTGTAGTGTATGTTTTTGCAGGCACAAAATTTGCCAAAAGTGCTACACTAAATGCAGTCAATAATAAAAATAGTCTATTCATTTAAAATCCTTTTTCTATGTGATTGTACCAAAAATAACTCAATATTGTAAATTTTAGGTATAATTATTGCAATTTTAAGCAAAAATAGCAAGGAATAGAGATTGAAAATATTAATTATTTTAACTTTTTTAATTGCCTCTTTACTTAGTGGAGAATTCAAATTAAAAAAATGGAAAAGTGGCGAAACATTTAGTGGATACTTAACAAGACATCATATAGATTCTACTAAAATATATAATCAAATTGAACCTGATGATATTAAATTTTTATCAGAAATAGAGTCAGGAGCTCCATTTTTTGAGAGTGAAAAAAATGCTACACTAAAGCAGACTCTTATCCCATTGGGCGAAGAGATGCAGATATCTGTATTTAAAAAAGATGGAGAGTATAAGTTTGATATTATTCCAATAAAGTATAAAACCATAAAAGACAAAGTTAGTATAAAGATAGAAAATAGCTGTTTTTTAGATATTAAAAAGGCAACAAACAATCCAAATTTAGCAACATATTTAAAGAAAATTTTTAAAGATTATGTAGATTTTACAAAACTTAAAAAGGGTGATATTGTCTCTGTAGATTATATGCAAAAAAGTATAGATGGAATACCTTGGGGTGAGCCAAAAATTATTGCGGCATATGTTAAACACAATTCGCAAGACTATTTTGCAGTATTAAAAGGCGAAGATTATCATCTTTATACAAGCACAGAAAAGAGTAAAAAAGTTACTGTTATAAAAAAGGTAGCTTCAAGTTCTGTCTATAAAGCATTCTCCTATCCACTTGATAAAATACGTATTACTTCTCCTTTTTCATATAAAAGATGGCACCCTATTTTACATAGATACCGCCCCCATTTAGGTATAGATTTTGGTGCAAAATGGGGGACACCTATACATGCAATAGCTAGCGGAAAAGTAATATATGCTGGTTGGATGCGTGGATATGGTAGAGTTACAAAAATTGCTCATGGTGGTGGATTGGTTTCTCTATATGCACACCAAAGTAAGCAATTAGTACATGTTGGACAAATGGTAAAAGCAAGGCAAGTTATAGGAAGAATTGGAAGCACAGGCAGAAGCACAGGACCACATCTGCATTTGGGTGTTTATAAATATGGTAAACCAATAAATCCTAAATTAATTATTCATAAAATAGTAAAAATAAAAAGTGGCAGTAACCATAATGTAAAAATTGTTAAAAATATAAAAAGTTCTATTAAGAATCTACCATATAAAGAGAAAAAATTATATAATACGCTTAGTAAATTAGAAGAGAAAACTCCATATATTTGGAAAGACTTAAATAGTACTATAAATATTAAAGTAAAAGAGAAAAAAGATGCCAGCAGAATTAAATTATCAAGCTCAAAAGGAGCTACTTGAGTCTTTAATATCAAATAAAGAAGAGTTCGAACATCGCCACCCAAGCGATATAGCAAAAATACTGAAAGAGATTTACCACGAAGATGGGTTTGAAACCTTTTTATCTTATCTTAGAAAAATTCCAGAAGAGCATTTAGGTGAAATTTTATTAGAACTGCCAGAACACTTAAAAGATGATGCTTTAGAAGAGTTATCTGTAAAAGAGTTGGCAGATGTTGTAGACGAATTAGATAGTGATGATGCAGCCGATTTAATACAAGATATTGCCGAATTAGATAGCCAAAAAGAGAAAGAGGTTCTATCTAATTTAGATGATGAAGATGTAGAAGATATTAAAAAACTACAACTATACGATGACGATGTAGCCGGTTCAATAATGCAAACCGAGCTTTTTAGTGCAAAGCTAGATGAAAAAATAGGCGACTCGATAAAGCGACTGAAAAAACTTAAAGAGGATGGCTTAGACAATATCTATATGGTCTTTTTAGTTGATGAATTCGGTTATTTTATCGGTGCAATCCCATTAGAAGATGTTATTACATTTGATTTTGACAAGAATTATAGAGATTACTTAAAAGAGTCTTATAAACGCATTATTACACTTAGAGCTACAGATTCAATAGATGATGTAGTAAAGAACTTTGAAGATTATGATTTAGTTGTAATGCCTATTACAGATGTTTACGGTAAACTTATTGGTAGAGTTACATCTGACGATATTTATGATATTATAGAAGAGCGAGCAACAGAGCAAATCTATAAAATGGCAGGTGTTGATGATGAGAGTGAGGAAGATAGAGAAGTTACTGCTATTACTAAAAAAAGGGCAATTTGGCTTGGTATTAACTTGGTTACAGCTATAGCTGCATCTTTTGTAATTGGCTTATTTGACCAAACTATACAAGCCTATGTAGCACTTGCAGTTTTAATGCCAATAGTTGCTTCTATGGGTGGAAATGCAGGAACGCAAAGTTTAACAGTAATGGTGCGTCAATTAGCCCTTCAGGAGATAAATTGGCACGAAGCAAAAGATGCAATATTTAGAGAAGTTTTAGTCTCTCTTTTAAATGGATTAATATTTGCAGTTGTAATGGCTTTGATTGCTTACCTTTGGTTTCATAATTATAAGTTAGGAATAGTCATAGGTGCGGCTATGATTATTAACCTCTTTTGTGCAGGCTTATTTGGTGCTACAATTCCTCTGGTTTTAAAACGCCTTGGTGTAGACCCAGCTGTTGCTAGTAGCGTATTATTAACAACTGTTACAGATATTGTAGGCTTTTTTGCATTCTTGGGGTTGGCAAAAGTTATACTTTTATAAGTGGGAAGGGAGAAGGATGAAGGGAGAAGGTTGAAGGCTATATTGCCCCCTTCTCCCTTCAACCTTCAACCTTCTCCCTTATTAAAAAAAGGAATTAAATGGATTTTAATGTAGAAGATTTCAAATGTAGTGAGTTAAAAAACGGTAATTTTGTAAAACCATGTTTTGCAACTTTTAAATTAAATGGTGAAGATAGAGATTGGGAGATAGTAAAGGCAAGTGACAGTGTAGCTATACTAATTTACAACCAAGATAGCGACTCTTTTGTCTGTGTAAAACAGTTTCGCCCAGCAGTCTATCTACAAGATAAAAGTACAACTGGTGTTACCCTAGAGCTTTGTGCCGGTATTTTAGATAAAGATTTGAGCTTAGAAGAGATAGCAAGTGAAGAGATATACGAAGAGTGTGGCTTTAAAGTAGAAGCAGATAAACTTAGTAAAATTACATCGTTTTACACTTCTGTTGGATTTGCCGGCTCAAAGCAACACTTGTATTTCGCTGAAGTTAATGAATCTATGCGAATAAATGCAGGTGGTGGAGTTGCAGGAGAAGAGACTATAGAAGTGGTAGAAATACCTTTATGTAAAGCTAAAGAGGTAATGTATGATGAATCCATACCAAAAACACCTGGACTTTTATATGCATTTAATTGGTTCTTGGCAAAAAAGGGTAATTTGTGAAAGAAGCAATATTTGGTGGAGGCTGCTTTTGGTGCCTAGAGGCAGCATTTGAAATTGTAGATGGCGTAGTAGATGTAGAGAGTGGCTATGCAAATGGGCATGTAGAAAATCCAGCATACAAAGAGGTTTGCACCGACACAACAGGGTATGCTGAAGTAGTTAAGATAACTTATGATGAAAACAAAATAAGTTACCAAGATTTATTAGAGCTATTTTTTAAGATACATGACCCCACAACGCTAAACAGACAGGGTGCCGACTATGGCTCGCAATACCGCTCGACTATAATTACGCTAGATAGCGAACAAGGGCAAATTGCAAAAGAGTATATAGAAAAATTACAAAAATATTATGACAGGAAAATAGTTACCAAGGTAGAACCTCTTAAGTGCTACTATAGAGCCGAAGAGTACCATCAAGACTATTTCCGCAAAAACCCAAACCAACCCTACTGCATGGCAGTAGCAGCACCAAAAGTTGCTAAAGCAAAAGAGTGGATTAAAAAAGGAGAGTAGATGAAAGTTTATGTAAAATTATCGTTAGCGTCCATATTTTTATGCTTTACAGGTTGTGCAACAGTCAATAAGGTAGAGAAGAGTCAAGAGTCTACAGTTCAATATGATAATTCACCAATAACAGAAACTAAGAGTGTTAAAAAGAAAGCTGTAGTAAAAACTAGCACTAAAAAAGTTACAATAGCAAAACAGAACAAAAAAAAGCCCAAAATCAAAACATCAAACCCTATACCAAATAAGCCACAAGAGGTAGAGAGGGTATGTTTTGATAAGCAAGGCAGAGCACATAACTGCAGTTACAAAATTCCTAAACCCTATTAACGTTGATACGTACTAATAATAGAGCTTTTAGCAATAGTATGCTTTTTAATTTCTTGATAAATTTTAAGTGCTGTTGCATTTTTATCTACATTAAGTTTTGGTATATTTAAAGCATATAGAGTAGTTACATATCTATGAGGTTTATCATTTTTAGGAGGACAAGCACCGCCATATCCTATAAATCCATAATCGTTTCTACCCTCTTTTGCTCCACCTGGCAAAAGTTTTAAATTACTAGCACCTTTTTTTATGCTTCTAACATTTTTAGGTATATCATAAACAATCCAATGCCACCACCCACTCTTTTTAGGAGCATCTATATCATGAATAGTTACAGCAAAACTTTTTACTCCATTAATAGTAGTACGCCAATGCAAATCGGGAGAGATATTTTCACCACCACAACTATAACCATTGTAAACTTGCTCTTTATTTAACTGCATTCCTAATGAGTTACTACTTAAATACAAACCTTGAGAAAAGAGTAAAGTGGATATTGTAAAAAATATTGTTAATAGTTTCATACTAATATTATAGCTTTTTCTATTTAAATTTATTGCTTATTTGATACAAATAGTTATGCATATCAAAATAACCTATCATCATTTCAAACATCATACGCCAGCACAACTCCATACATAAAAATATTGTAATAAATACCAGCCAAAAAACTATCTTCTGAGTAGAAGTAAATTTACTATAAAAATCTTTCAGAGTATCGTTTATGCGTTTAAAAAATGATATATGCTTAATTATCTCACCTCTAAAAAGATAAAGTACAAGAGGCATTAGTAGAGCACCTATATAATAAAACAAAATCAATACATCTTGGGTAACAAAAGTATTAAACAATAAAATATCACGCATAAATAACCTTTCTTAATACTCAATCAAAAAGCCCCTCACCTTTAAAAGTTTTCCTCTCTACTTTAAGTATATATTTTTTATCCTCTACACAGTCCTATAATCAAACTCTAACAGAAAGTCGCTTATCTCATGTTTGTCAAAAATTTTCATAATCTCCTGCTGTTAATATTTTTAGAAATATTATATCGAAATAGGATTGAAAGTAATAGAGTTCTTGCAAAGCTAATTTTTTATATCATACAAAATCTATTTATCAATATTTTCATATGCAGTACAAGCTTTTTTATTACCCATTTTACATGCTTTTTTAAATAACTCTTTTGCCTTAGTTTTATTTTTATCTATACCCAAAGCATATTGGTAATGAATAGCAAGATTATAACAAGAGTCTGCATCACTTTTCTTGCATCCTAAAGTATGTAATTTTACAGCTTTTGTATAATTTTTCTCTCCTAAAACTCCATAATCATAATAATTAGCAAGATTAAAACAGCCATTAAGAGTTCCCATATCACACGCTTTTTTGTAAAGTTGTGCAGATTTATTAAAATCTTGTTTTACAACCATTCCGCTACTATAAAAAGTTCCTAAATTGTAACATGCATCAGAATAATTCTCATCACACAATTTTTCATACAACTCTTTTGCCTTTTCATAATCTTGTTTTACACCTTTACCTCTAGTATAACATACAGCAAGACTAAAACAAAAATCTTTTAACCCCATTTTAGAATTGCAAGCATTTTTATAGAGTTTTGCATCTTCTTGATATTTTTTATTATATATATCTACTGCTTTTATATAATAAGTTGGCATATTTATAGGTTTTAATAGTGTATATTGAATATTAGTCTTAGGATTAGAATCTATTTTTGTAAGCAACTTTCTTGATTGTCTATAAGAAAATGCTTCATAATGTTCAATATAATTACCTATATTAAATTTTTGAAACTGTGAATAAATGATAAATTTTTCGGGGTAACTCATATTTACAAAATATGTTCCTTTTTCCTTTAAAACTGTTCCGTTAATATCTGTTGGCTTCTTTGTAAAGTAAAGAGATATACCTTGATTTGCATAAACTTTATATCTCTTTTTGTTTATAAAAATAGTTTGGCTTGTATTTGAAAAATTTTTTAAATATATCTTTTTATAGGGTGTTTTATTACAATAAAGATAGGCAATATAGATAATCAAAGTAGAGATTGCTAAATATCTCATTGTTCTATTTGCAACAAAAAAGAGACTCAGTATAAATCCAATAGCTCCGAAAATATAGAGTTCATTTTTGCTTTGCATACAGACATAATACTCTGTATTATATGGATATTTTGCATCTAAAGTTCCTAAATAATAGGATAATGCAACAAAAAAAAGCCCCAACATAGTAGCAAT
This sequence comes from Campylobacteraceae bacterium, assembly GCA_027024155.1. GTDB lineage: Bacteria > Campylobacterota > Campylobacteria > Campylobacterales > Sulfurovaceae > JAADEQ01. The sequence continues at coordinate 7,451 of JALVTE010000090.1, read as the reverse complement.
TAAAACTTTGGTTAAAAAATTTATTGTTTTTTTATTTATCATAACGATTCGCACCCATTTTTATCTAACTCTTGTAAAATTTCATTAAATGCCTTAGCAACTTTTTTATGTCCGGTAGCTGTATCTATTTTTTCATTATTAACACGCATATGAATATATAAAATCTTTGCATAAATAAGCCATTTTGCATCATAAAATATCTCTTTAACTATTGTATCATTTTTTAAATAGATATAGAGTTCAATAGTTCTGATTTTATGTGTATAATAGTGTAAAAATGTAGTTTCCCAATCAACTTTTTTAACTTCGCTATAAAAAATCTCTCTGCCATCAATTATAAACCCGTCTCTGCAAACATACAAAGTGCTGTTTGTATTAAATTTATCCCAAGGAAATGCATTAAACTTTCTATAAGGCTTTATAAGTTTTAAAAACTCTAAAAGCTCATTTCGGTTGAAAATAATTTTAGAAAAAATTGTTACTATTTTATCTCTTTTCTCTTGATAGAGAGCAACAGTTATATTATCACCACACTCATATAAATGAAAAAAGAGATAAGAGTTTTGCAAATCAAACTTATTTTTATTAAAATAGAGTATATTGTTTTTTATATCAAACAAAGACTCACTCTCTTACTTGCACTCTTTTATCTCAATAAAATGCCAAATTCCCTTTAAAATTAAAAAAATTGCAAAAGCAAAAGCTGAAAATATAAATATATTATCTATTTTTTGCTTACCTGAAACTATGTAAATTAATGCAAAAACTCCTATTAATGTATAAAAAATAGATTTATATAAAAGCTCTTCAGCACTTTTTTTGCTAATTGTCATGTTGCTATTTCCCAATTTTTTTAACCATTTCTCTATCTCAAAGAGACCGCTAATGCCGTTAAGCTAAAAGCCGAAAGTGAAAAGTTAGCCATTGAATCACTCCGTAGAAGTGTATGTGATGCATTAGTAAGCTTTTAGCTTTATGCCTTAAGCTTAATGCATTTTATCACAAGCTTTCCTCTCTTCTATAATTTTTTGAACTTCTTTACAAATAATTTTATGATAATAAAAGTCTATCAAAGATGCAAAATAGATAACTGCCAAAAATAATGCCGCTATTGCAGCTATCCAGCCAACCCCACCGCTAAATCCTGCTGCTATTAAAATTAATATCACAAAAGCAACCCAAAAATTGTATTTATAACAAGGATAATCATCTTTAGAAATATCACCTTTTAATTCAAAAAAACGCTTTGCATAAAGCGCTTTTGCCTGCTCATCATAACTGTTTAGCCTCTCTTTAATTTCAGTTTTATTTTTTAAAACAATATCTATATCCACATACCGCTTTTCATTTATTACTGTTATATTTGCCAAAAAGTTTGCAATCTCACTATATAAAATTTCTCGCTTTTCTACCATTAACCCTTTATTAAAAAGTGTTATTAAATCACCATTTTCCAACTTTTGATTCTCTTGTAATTTATCTTTTTTAAGCTCATTATCTATAGTTTTTCCCTCATTAATTTCCAACTTTTCTTTATTTTCAAGCAAACAAATATCTGTTTTTCTATACGGTTTAATAAGTTTTAAAAAGGAATGCATTTCATCTTTAGTAAATACAATATCTTCAAAAATTTGTATTGTATTTTTATCTTTTTCTAACCATAAAGAGACTTTATAAAACTCATCTTCTTCTTTAAATTCAACACTCAAATAGCCATCCTCAAGCAAATACTCTTGATTGTTAAAAATTACTTTTTTATCTTTTATATTAAAAAATGCCTCTTTTTCTTGCTTAAATTGATGGTATTTGTGAAGTTTTACCAATCCAAATATAAGCAAAATAAGAGAGAAAAATCTACCCACTCCCATAATCTCTTTTGCAGATAAATCCATATATCCAAGAAAAATAAACAATACAACAGCAATCAAAATATAAGCAACTCCTAATTGTAAATATTCGTTGTTAGCTTTTTGTGTTATTTTCATTTAAATCCTTATCATAATGAATTTGTAAATAAATTTTCATTATCTCTTTACATAGTTTTCTTTTAAAGTCATTATCAAACCATGGATAAAATGCCGTAACAAACAACATTACAGCCCCAAGAGCAAAAAATTTTTCATTATAGAAAATAAGCCCTGCTGTTATAATATCTAAAACAAAAATAATTATACCCCAGTAGCTCTTTTTAGGACAGAAAAGTGCTAAATAATCCTCTAAACTGTATTTAGAAAAATTTTTAGAATCAAACACAAGAAATGCATACATCGCTTTTGCATACTCTTTTATACCGCCATTTAATCTTTGCTCTAACATTTGAGAGTTTTTAAAAAGAATTTTTATATCTAAATAATATGCACTATCTGTTATAACAAGCTCTGTATCAAATTTCTCAATTTCCTCATAAAAAAACTCCCTATTCTCAAAAGCAAAACCACCATCAAAAAGTTTAATTTTTCCTGACTCATTTTTTGCCAAAAGGATATTACTTTTTCGATAGGGTTTTATCATACTTAGAAAATTTGCCATTTCATCTAAATCTAATACAAAATTTTTAAAAACCTCTACTGTTTTATTATCTTTTTCTATCCATAAAGAAACACAAAAAAGATTATCACTTTTTGTAAATGAAGTTGTTAAATAACTTTTATCTAATAAATACTTTTTATCTTCAACTATAAATTCATTTCTCTTTATATCAATATTTACATCTTTAAATTGTTTAAATTTTTCATATCTTTTAAAATATACAATTCCAAAAATTATTAACCCAATAGAAAACAGTTTCCCAAAAACAGTTAAAAAATCCCCCGATGAACCTTTTACACTCATAAGATAAAAAAGCAACAAAAATCCAGCTAAAAATCCGATTACACCTAAATAAAAATATAAGTTATTCTCTTTTTTCTTTATGAGCATAAACATATCCTTGTTTTTATAGAATCAGGAGTTGAAAATTTACTTTTTAATTTTATAAAGTAAATTTTTAACACCTCTTCTATCGGTATTTCTTAGTTAAAACTGCCTCTATATCTTGATAATAGTAATGATAGATTTTTTATAATACATTTGTATAAACTAAGGTCTAAAAAATAAAATATTTAATCTATTAATTGTTTTATAATATTTATTATTTGCAGTAATAAGTGGTAAGCAATATTATATTGTTAATACACATATCAGGGCATTGGCTAACTGTATTGTGTGACTTATAAACTACTCTTCTAGATAAAAAAAGCTTATGCACTTACTGTTTCGTTAAGATGAATATTTTTAATACCCTTCCTTTCCTAGTGCCCAAATTTAATTTGGGCACTAGCAGGATAAAATACATTAATCCATATCGTTAGGGTCTAGTGGTGGGCGATTATCTTTAGGTGTTACTAGCCAGAAGTGTCTTACTTCGCTTCTGAAGTTTTCTAGTATAAAGTTGGCTACTTTAGAGCCTGTTGCGTTTCGGTACTCTTCTAATCTCTTCTTTAAGTATAGTTTTGGTTTTTCGTTGTCGTCTATATCTATTCTTCTAATTTCAATTAATTCTGGGTTGATTTTATCTACAAAGTTATGGTCTGTGTCGTAAACAAATGCTAAACCACCTGTCATACCGGCACCAAAGTTAATACCAGTTTTTCCTAGTATTATAACCTCTCCACCTGTCATATATTCGCATGGGTGATCACCAGTGCCTTCTACTATTGCAACTGCTCCAGAGTTTCTTACAGCAAATCTCTCGCCAACTTCGCCTGCTACAAATAGCTTTCCAGCAGTTGCACCGTAAAGACAAGTGTTACCAGCTCCTGTACCTTTAGCTGGTTTTACTATAATCTTTCCGCCAGCCATACCTTTACCTACATAGTCGTTTGCTACACCATCTAAATTAAGTGTAATACCTTTGCTCAAAAATACTCCAAAGCTCTGCCCTGCTGTTCCTTTTAAGTTAAATACTATGCTGTTATCTTCTAATCCCTCATCGCCGTAATATCTTGCGATTTCTCCACTTGTTCTTGCACCAAAACTTCTGTTTAAGTTGCAAATTGTTGTGTTAATTACTGATTTATGGCTTGGGTTTTTAATTGTTTCGCTTACCTTCTCTAGCAACTCTATTTCGTATGCGTTGTCGTCGAATGGTTCGTTTTTATCTTTCATTCTTCTGTTTATGCCATCTACGCTATCGAAAAGTGCAGAGAAATCGAACTTTTTAGCAAGTTCTAAATTTTCTTTTACTTTTAGTAAGTCGTTTCTTCCAACAATTTCGTCGATGCTTTTGTAACCCATAGATGCCAAGTATTCACGTACATCTTCAGCCACTAACATTAGGTAGTTTTTAACTTTTTCAACCACGCCTTTGTACTTAGCTCTATACTCGTCTGATTGTGTTGTAATACCAACTGGACATTTGTTTGTTTGGCAACTTCTACAGAAGATACATCTAACTGCCATCATTAAGCTTGTACCAAATGCATACTGCTCGGCTCCAAGAAGTGCTGCTACTATAATGTCGCGTCCTGCTTTAATTGCACCATCTGTCTCTAAGCTTACGTACTCTCTTAAGTGGTTTGCTTTAAGGGCATTTTGTGCCTCTATAAGTCCAATCTCCCAAGGGTTACCAGCGTGACGGATAGATGTAATTGGTGCCGCACCTGTTCCACCTTCGCTACCAGAAATAACAATATGGTCGGCATATGCTTTTGCAACACCAGCGGCGATTGTACCAACACCGATTGTAGATACCAGCTTAACGCCAATTCTTGCTCTTGGGTTTATCTGCTTCAGGTCAAAAATTAGCTGAGCTAAATCCTCGATAGAGTAAATATCGTGGTGTGGTGGTGGTGAAATTAATGTTTTACCCGGTGTTGTATGTCTAAGTTTAGCAATATATGTTGTAACCTTAAAGCCTGGCAGTTGCCCACCTTCGCCCGGCTTTGCACCTTGAGCTACTTTTATCTGAATCTCTTCGGCATTTACCAAATACTCTGGTGTTACACCAAAACGACCCGATGCAATTTGGCGAATTTTACTTCGTTTAATTGTGCCGTTTCTCTTTTTATCTTCTCCACCCTCACCAGAGTTAGACTTTGCACCAAGGCTATTAAGTGCTTCTGCCAAATCTTCGTGGGCTTCAGGAGATAATGCACCAATACTCATAGCAGCACCAATAAAGCGTTTTACAATTTCGCTTGCCGGCTCAACTTCGTTAATGTCGATTGCACCTTTGTCTGATTTTATATCTAAGAAATCTCTAATATAAGTTGGCTCTCTGCCTTCTACCATCTCTTTAAATTTCTTATATTCACTATTGTCATCTGCTTCGATTGCACGCATAAGTGCTTTTGTAAGTGCTGGTGTTACTTCGTGTAACTCTTCGTTTCTTCTGTATTTAAATACACCGCCGTTTATTAGTTTATCATCTCTAAATGCCTCTTGGTGGCGGTTTTCTATTTTAGCTTCTATATCGCTGTAATCAAGCCCGCTTAGTGATACTTTAGAGCCGATAAAGCACTCCTCTACAAGCTCTTTTTTAAGTCCAATTACATCGAACAATCCAGAGTTTCTATAACTTGCAATAGTAGAAATTCCCATCTTAGACATAATTTTTAAGATACCTTTATTTAAGGCACTATGCACATTAAACAGGGCTTCATCTTTATCGAACTCTTCATCTGCTGCTAATTGGCATACTGTTTTAAATAGCATATATGGGTAGATTGCACTCGCTCCATAAGCTACAAATACAGCAGCATCATGAGCTGTGATAACTTCGCTACTCATTGCAACAATACTTACTAAGTGGCGAACTTTCTCCTCTAACAATCTTGCATGCAATCTACCTATAAGCATTGCCATAGGGAATGTTTTATACTCTTCATCGACACCGCTATCGTCTAAGAAAACTATTCTAATTCCATCCTCTTTAACATCTTTTATAATGCCATCTATAAAGCTTTCTAGTGACTCTTTTAAGTTACTTTTAAATGTTGTGCAGTATTTTCTATTTTTATAATCACACTGGTATCTTGGTGATTTTTCATCTCCAAAGCTTCTTAACACTTCTAGTTTAGCTTGTGTTAAAATTGGAGAGCTTGCCTTAATTCTTTTTGCATGTTTTGGGCTTTCATCTAAAATGTTATGCAGTTCACCAAAACCGGTATTCAAACTCATTACAATCTTCTCTCTAAGCGAATCTATTGGCGGGTTAGTAACTTGTGCAAATTTTTGGCGGAAAAAGTCATTAAAACTTCTAAACGGATAGTTACTAAAACATGCTAGCGGAGTATCGTCTCCCATACTTCCAGTAGGCTCTTTGCCATCAAAGGCAAGTGGTTTAATAAACAGGTTTATAACCTCTTTTGTAACACCTGCATATCTCTGTTTGTGTGCAAAGTTATCTATATTTATATTATCATCTATAGTATATGGGTCATTAATATACTCTTGTAGATAAATCATATTCTCATTTAGCCATTTTGTATAATTATTGCTAGATTTTAAGTACTCATCTATATCGTGGCTCTTTAGAACAGTTGCGAATTTTGTATCTATTCCTATCATTTCGCCAGATTGTAGTTTGCCTCTCTCTGCAATCTCATCTTCATCTAAGTCTAGTACACCATACTCACTAGCAATTAGCAGGCGGTTATCTTTTGTGCGGATATATTTAGCCGGTCTTAAACCGTTTCTATCTAATACAACACCGATGTATCTGCCATCTGTAACACTTACTGCTGCTGGACCATCCCAAGCTTCGAAGCGAGTAGAGAAGTACTCATAAAACGCCTTTAGTTCACTATCTAAAGATGGAGAGTTTTGCCAAGGCATTGGAATAAGTGAGCGAACAACTTTAAAGAAGTCCATACCGTTCATAATTAAAAACTCTATCATTCTATCGAGTGAGCTACTATCACTCTCGTCAAATCTAACGATTGGTAAAAGTCTTTCTAACTCCTCTTCGGTAAATACTTCTGATTTTATAGACTCTATTTTTATAAGCGAGTTTATTCTGTTTGCTTCTACTGAGTTTATCTCTCCATTGTGTGCAATAAATCTAAATGGTTGTGCCAAACGCCACTCTGGTAGTGTGTTTGTAGAGAATCTCTGGTGGAATAATGCAAATGAGATTTTAAAATCTTTATCTGCTAAATCAGCATAAAAATCTTTCATATAGTTTGGCATCAACAAGCCTTTGTAGGCTATCTTTTTGCTCGAAAATGTTGGAATATAGAAATCTTTATCGTCTATTGCGTTTTCTATCTCTTTTCTTGTAAGGTACAGAAGCTCTTCGAAACGGCGAATTGCAATAATAGAGTTAGGTACAATAAATGCATGGTAAATTGTTGGTAAAGATGCAAGAGCTTGCTCTCCTAAAACCTCTGTATTTACTGGTACTTCTCTCCAAAATAGTACTTTTAAATCGTTGTTTTCGCAATACTCTTCTACTACTGCTTTGTGTGCAT
>JALVTE010000089.1 GCA_027024155.1 Campylobacteraceae bacterium | reverse complement strand
GTTTTAATACTGCATGGCTGGGGCGGGAGTGATTATCCGCATTGGCAGGCTCAGTTGGCTGGGAGGATTGCTTGTAATTATGGGGTGGTGGCTTTTCCGCTTTTGAAAAATCCGCATTTTCCTAGTCGGAATGTTTGGCTTAAGCAGTTAAGAGAACTTATGGTTGAGTTTAAGCCTAATATTGTGGTGTGCCATTCTTTAGGTAATACACTTTGGTTTTGGTATGCTAATGAATTGGATTTAGACGAAGATATTTTAGATAAGTTATATCTTGTGGCAATTCCTAGCTTGCAGACAAAAGAGGATACAATTAGCACATTCTTTCCTTGCCCTAAGCCTAAAAAACTTTTTGCTAAAGAGGTGCATATTGTTGCATCTGATAGTGATAAGTGGTGCAAGATTGATGAGGTCGAGGAGTTGGCTTTGCATTATGGGGCTAGTTTAAAAGTGCTTCCAAATGCTGGGCATATTAATGATGAGAGTGGTTATGGCTCTTGGGAGTGGATAGAGTCGCAATTTCAGTTAAAGAGGAAGTGTCTTGAGTAGATTAATTTTAAGTATAGAGAGCAGTTGCGACGATAGCTCGATTGCATTAACTGATATTGACAGTTTAGAGGTTGTAGAGCATTTGAAGATTTCGCAAGAGAGTGAGCATGCAAGTTACGGTGGTGTTGTGCCGGAATTAGCTAGTCGTTTGCATGCTGTGGATTTGCCCAAACTTTTAGAGAAGTTAAAACCATACTTTGAGCAGATAGAGGCGGTGGCTGTTACTACACATCCTGGGCTTTCTGTCTCTTTACATGAGGGTGTTATAATGGCTAAGGGTGTTGCTACTTTTTTAAATAAACCAATTATTGGAGTAAACCACTTAAAAGGGCATATCTATTCACTATTTATTGGTAAAGAGGTTATTGTACCAGTATTAGTACTTTTGGTCTCTGGTGGGCATACACAGTTAATTCAGGTAGATAGTTTTGATAAGATGACTCTATTAGCAACAACTATAGATGATAGTGTTGGCGAAGCATACGACAAGGTAGCAAAGATGCTGAACTTAGGCTATCCTGGGGGTCCTATAATCGAGAAGTATTCATCGCTTGGAGATGCTAAAAGATTTGATTTACCGGTACCTATGCAGAACTCTCCATTGGTGGCATTTTCTCTATCTGGGCTTAAAAATGCTGTAAGATTACTTATAGAAAAACTTGGCGGAGTAGAGGAGCTTTCTAAACAAGATATGTACGATATTTGTGCTTCGTTTGAGCTCTCAGTTGTAAAGCATTTGATTCAAAAGAGTAAAAAAGTATTTAAAGAGGTGCCAACGAAACACTTCGCAATAGTTGGAGGGGTTAGTGCCAACCAATTTATAAAGAGCCACTTTAAAAAACTATGCAAAGAGTTTAATAAAGAGCTTTTAGAAGTAGAGTTAGGCTACACTTCTGATAACGCTGCAATGATAGGCAGATGGGCAGTAGAAGCTTTTAGAGCAGGGCAGGTAGAT
>JALVTE010000088.1 GCA_027024155.1 Campylobacteraceae bacterium | reverse complement strand
GAAGTATCTCCTCCTCTCTTGGCACCTCTTTACCAAACCTTTCAAAACTTCTCTTAAAACTCTCTAAAATAGCCTCGGTAGAGTCTATTAAAGTACCATCTAAATCAAATAAAATTACTTTTTGCATATAAATCCTTTTTTGTTAAGGAAGAAGGGAGAAGGTTGAAGGTTGAAGGGCGAAGGAAAAATACCAACTTAAACCCTTCTACCTTCTGCCTTCATCCTTCTCCCTTATTTAATCTCCCAATGTATAAAGTTATGCTCAATCCCAATAATAGATGGCTCAACACCTTTTACCTTTTTACTTACAGCCGTTATAGAATTTGGTATATATAAAAATATATATGGGTGGTCATTTACAATAGTTTTAAAAATCTCTTGATATATTTTTCCAAATTTTTTACTATCTATTTCGGACTTTGCTTTAACTATTAAACTATCTACCTTTTTATTGTGGTAGCCAACAAAGTTAAAGCCACCTTTTTTATCAGCATCACTATGCCAAATAGAGTAGGCATCTGGTATAAGCCCCAAAGACCAACCTAAAACTACAGCATCAAAATTTCTAGGAAATACTACAGTATTTAAAAAGGCTTGCCACTCCATTACTCTAATTTTTGCTTTTACTCCAACTTTTAGTAACTGTTGCTGAATAATCTCTACCGCTTTTACTCTAATATCATTACCAGTGTTAGTGGTAATTGTAAAAGTGAGTGGGTGCTCTTTTGTGTATCCTAAACTCTTTAAAATCTCTCTAGCTTTTTTAGGATTATATTCTAATGGCTTTAAATCTTTAGGGTAAGCATTTGTTCCTGGCATAAATGGTCCATAACACTTTTTACCATGTGAGAAAAAGAGTAAATCTATCAACTCTTGTTTATTAATTGCCAAGGCGATAGCTTCTCTCACCTTTGGGTTATTAAATGGTGCTTTTCTTAAATTTAAGCCCATATATGTGTAACCATTAGAGGCTCTCTCGTATATATTAAAGTTTTGTTTAAAGTCTGCATTTAGTTGTCTATTTACCTGCAAAGGACTTAAGCCTCCTATATCTAACTGCTTAGCTTTTAGCATTAAAAACTCAGTAGATGGGTCGCCTACATAGTGGTAGATTATCTTATCTATTTTAGGTTTTCCTTCAAAGTAATCTCTGTTTGCTACAAGCTCTATCTTTTTATTCACTTCAAAAGCTTTTGTCATTTTATATGGTCCTGTGCCAATAGCAAACTTATTTAACTTACTCTGCATTGGGTTTTTCTCTTTCTCCCAAAGGTGTTTTGGCAATATTCCCATCATCCAAATGCTAAGTGCTTTAAAATATGGCTTTTTATATACTACTTTTAAAGTATAATTATCTAAAAGAGTAACACTTTTAACCTCTTTAAAATCGCTAGAGTATGGTGTTGTTATCTTTTTAGAATTTAGTAAATTATAAGTATACAAAACATCTTTAGCACTAAATTTAACCCCATCATGCCACTTTACATTATCTTTTAACTTAA
>JALVTE010000087.1 GCA_027024155.1 Campylobacteraceae bacterium | reverse complement strand
GAATATAAAGGAACTTAAAAATATGTAAAATATAACTTTATAGCCAAACTTGTTGCTTCTGGATTCAAAAAAAGATGAGTTTTTTCTGACTTTTGGTGTGTGAGGTGTGTTATGGAATTATTTGGGATTAGTCCACAACATATGACACTCACTATGATTTTCTATTAAGTATTGTACCGGAGATTTCATATGAAGAGAATGATGAGGGATAATAGTATTATATTTAATAAGCCAATCAGCCATATATTCATTAAAAAGTTCAATATCTGTAAAAAGTAAATCTTCATAGTAATCAACAAACAGCTCTTGTAGGGTTCTATTAAATCTTTCATTGTGAGCATTCATTTTAGGACTTCTTGGGTATGTCCAGTAGTGTGTTAATCCTTTATCTTGCAGAAGCTGTTCAAACTCTTTCATAAATTCACTACCATTATCAGAAAGAATAGAGAATTGTTTTGGTGATATATTAAGTGCAACATCTCCAGTTAATCCATCAATTAAAGCTTCTAATACTTTGGCTGTATATTTAGAGTGTTTAGAGGGAATGGCTACTGCAAATGCTATACGACTATTAGGGTCAATTAGAGTCATAATGTATCGTCTAATACCATCAGATACTTTTTGAATAGTATCTACTGCCCATAGATGCATAGGTTTAGCTTTAAGATTTTTAGGCTTTCTATTTTTAAACTTTCTTTTTTTAGGTTTTACTCTACCATTTCTATCTATTCTTAGAGGAGTAATTCTCATTTTATCTTTATCTTTAGCAATAACTCTTCCTATTGTAGATTCTGAAATCATCTTTAAGTTATGCTCTTTACACCAAGGTTTTAGGATATGATAGAGTTTTGCTTTACCGATATTGGGATACTCCTCTCTTAATCTTTTTATCTCATCAATGATCTCTTTTGCAACAGTTGTTCTTCTTGGATGTTTTGGTGCTTTTGATTTAGGTTCTAATGCTCTAATTCCTCCTTTATTAAATAGAGATTTATATCTATATAGTGTCCTTTTGCTTATCTCAAAAGCTTCAAGAGTGGCATCCAATCCATACTTCTCATAAAAAAATATAATCTTATATCTTCTTTCTGCTTCTTTACTTGCCATATCATAACTATAGCAATAATAGGCAAATCTTTCAAATCCTTTTATTCCATGGAAAAGGTAATCTGTTTGCATCTCTCACTCCCATTTGGAGTGCCATATGTTTTTGAACTTATGCAATTAGTTTAAAAAGTTTTCACTATATTTTTGAGAAAACTTAGGCTTTTTTGAGTTAAAAACCCCTATTTATCGTGCTTTTTATTTTTTGATTTTGGGTTTGGTGATGAAGATGGGTGAGCTTGGAATCGAGAAGATCTTTTTTATCAGATAAGTCCAAGCTCTTTAGCTTTTCCACTGCCCAATCCCTCTCTATTGTGGTTTTACCTAATTCTTTAGCTAAGGCATCATTTTCCTCTTTTAGCTTCTCTATCTTCTTTTTATTCTATTTAGCGTTATTATCTAACTCAAAGACTTTAGAAGCATTAGCTAAAAACTCTTTTTTCCAGTTTTGTATGGTTTTAGGTGTTACTTTATATTGAGTTGCCAACTCACCTATTGTTTGCTCTTCTTTGAGTAGCTCTAATACTACTTTTGCCCTTTTGTTCTGGGTATAGCTTTGAGCTTTTTTCTTGCCATATCTTTCTCCTAAATCTTATGCTATTATTATAGCTACTTTAGGAAATAAATCTTTATAAAAAATTGTCCAGATTTTTCATGGTATTATCTTATAAAACTCTCGATACCACTTAACAAATTTATCAATTCCATCTTTTAAATTAGTATTAGGTTTGTAGCCAAAATCTTCTATAAGATCACTAACATCAGCATAAGTAGAAACTACATCTCCATCTTGCATAGGCATAAAATTTTTTTCTGCTTTTTTGCCTAGTGCCTCTTCTAATGTCTCTATAAATGTCATAAGTGGCAGGGGTGCATTGTTTCCTATATTATAGAGTTTATAAGGTGCTGATGAACTTGATATTTCCGGGTCTTTTGCATTCCACTCTGGATTTGGCTGTGCTGGATTGTCTATAACTTTTATTATTCCATCTACTATATCATCTATATAAGTAAAATCTCTACTCATCTTGCCATTGTTAAATACTTTTATGGGTCTGTTGTTTAATATTGCATCTGTAAAAAGCATTGGTGCCATATCTGGTCTGCCCCATGGTCCATATACTGTGAAAAATCTTAACCCTGTTGTTTGAATACCATAAAGATGTGCATAGGTATGTGCCATCATTTCATTTGATTTTTTAGTAGCTGCATAAAGACTAACTTGATGTTCTGTTTTATCTGTAGTTTTAAAAGGTTGCGATTGGTTAAGTCCGTAAACAGAACTGCTAGAAGCGTAAGCTAAATTTTTTACATTAAATTTACGGCATCCTTCAAGTATGTTTAAAAAGCCTACAACATTACTTTGAACATATGCATGAGGGTTCTCTAGTGAATATCGAACACCTGCTTGAGCGGCGAGGTTTACAACGGCATCGAAGTTCTCAACTTCAAATATATGATTAATAGCTTCGGAATCTGCTAAATCGCATTTGTAAAATTTGTGCTTTTTAAATTTGGTTGATTGTTGATAGTTAATGGCTGATTGTGAATTATTTGACTCAACTTCGTCTCTATCTATTCCTAACTCTTTAAGTCTCCCATATTTCAGGTTTACATCGTAATAGTCATTTATATTATCTAGCCCTACTACTTCATCACTTCGCTCTAGCAGTTTCTTTGCTAAGTGGTAACCTATAAATCCGGCGGTGCCTGTTACAAGGATTTTCATATGAAAATCCTTGTAGGGGTTAGTGGGTAGTAACTAGTGAATAGTGAACAATTTTTCATTTTGTTCTCCTTTTTAGTGAACTTATTAATCCATTTATCATTTTTTTAATTTCATTAATATCTTCTAAATATTTATCTATATTATTAAAATATCCTATTTTATGTGCTATCATAATTTGCGTTTCTACTTCTGAAGTAGAGCCTAATGCTATATATAAAAATTGTACATACTCTTTTGTACTATTCCTTTCAAACCCTTCAGCTATATTTTAAGGTATTGATACAGACGCTCTTCTTAATTGGTCAGAAAGGGCATAAGTCTCTTCTTTGGGTAACTGCTTTACGAGTAAATATATTGTAGCTACAAAATCCATACTCTTCTGCCACACAAGTAAATCTTTAAAATTTTTAATCATACAACCCCTTCACTAACCACTAACAACTAATCCCTAACCCCTAATTTAGGAATCTGAATTAAATATATCACGAGTATAAACCTTATCTTTAACATCTAAGATATTATCTTCTAATCTATTAGCTACTATGACGTTGCTTATTTTTTTGAACTCTTCTAAATCTTTTATTACTCTTGAATTAAAAAATTGTTCCTCTTTTAAAACTGGCTCATATATGACTACTTCTATACCCTTTGCTTTTATTCTTTTCATAATTCCTTGTATTGCAGAACTTCTAAAATTATCTGAACCTGTTTTCATAGTAAGGCGATATATTCCTACTATTTTATTAGCAGAAGTTGAAACATTAGTTCCAAGTCTATCTATAATGCTTTGAGCTATAAAATCTTTTCTTGTGCTGTTTGCTTTAACTATAGCTTCTATCATATTGCTTGGTACATCTTTGTAGTTTGCTAAAAGTTGTTTTGTATCTTTTGGTAGGCAATAGCCACCATAGCCGAAGCTTGGGTTGTTGTAGTGCATTCCAATTCTTGGGTCTAAGCCTATACCTTTTATTATCTGTTCACTGTTTAAGTTATGTGTTTGTGCGTAACTGTCTAACTCGTTAAAGAATGCTACTCTCATTGCTAAATATGTGTTTGCAAACAGTTTTATAGCTTCGGCTTCTGTTGAGTCTGTAAATAGTATATCTATATTCTCTTTTTTGGCACCCTCTGCTAGCAGGTTTGCAAATATTTCGGCCCTTTTACTCTGCTCGCCTACTATTATTCTGCTTGGATATAAGTTGTCGTAAAGTGCTTTGCCCTCTCTTAAAAATTCTGGTGAGAAAATTATATTTTGGGTATTAAATTGCTCTCTTAAGCTTTTTGTGTAACCTACTGGTACTGTTGATTTTATTACCATAGTTGCATCTGGGTTAATCTCTAAAACATCTTGCACGACTGCTTCTATACTTTTTGTATTAAAATAGTTTGTTTTTTCATCATAATCTGTTGGTGTTGCTATTATAATGTATTCTGCATCTTTATATGCTTCTTCTTTATCTAAAGTTGCCCTTAAAGAATTTTCAATTCCCAATTTTCCATTCTCAATTAACTTTGGAAGGTACTCTTCTATCTCTTTATCTTCTATTGGGCTTATGCCTTGGTTTATCATCTCTACTTTTTTGGGGATAATATCTAGTGCTACTACTTCATTATTTTGAGCTAAAAGTAAGCCATTTGATAAGCCTACATACCCTGTTCCTGCTATTGCTATTTTCAACTTGCATCCTTTTTAATTATACTATTTAGAAATGTGCAGTGAGGACACTGCACCCTACATTCAAAACCATAAACTATTAACAATCTACTATCAACCATCAACTAATCTATTTCATTGCAAAATAGTTTTTTTATTTCTTCAATTACTTTTTTATTAATTGAAGTCAATTTTTTATCTACAATATCTACACTAAGAGTAAAACATTTGTCATATTTTACATAAGAGATTAAAGGTAAACTATTCCCTAAAAACATAGAGTTATTTAAAGTGTATATATTTATTTGTGTAGATTTTGAAGTTATTTGAAAACATACAAAATCACCGTATTCATTTTCATCTTTAATAACTAGCACAGGTCGTTTTTTTGATTTTGAAAGTGTTGTAAATGGAAACTTCACAAGAACAATATCTCCTTGCTTATAGCTCATCCCAAACCTTATCTTCTTCGTTATCCCAAGTTTTTTTCATACTTGAAATTTGCAACTTTAAAAAATCATTTTCTGTTTTGTTATTATTTGCTAATTTTATTTTATCTATCATTACACCCTGTAAACTATGCAACATTTCTAAAACATTATTCATATAATTATCTTTTACTTCAATAGTTATTTTTTGCATGCAAACTCCTTTCATTCATATTATAGCAAAAAATTAATAACTTTAAGGCACCTCTAAAAATGTACAGTGAGGGCACTGCACCCTACACCCTAAGCACTACCCACTAACAACTAACCCCTAAAAGCTAACAAACTTTTTTATAAAAGAAATTTGTCGCCTCTACAAAGCCATCTACACTTCCACAATCAAAGCGTTTTCCTTCAAATTTATATGCTACTACTTTGCCTACTTTTGCTAACTCCATTAGGGCGTCGGTTATCTGTATTTCACCGCCTCTTCCGGGTTTTGTTTTGCTTATTATATCAAATATATCTGGTGTTAAAATATAGCGTCCTATAATTGCTAAATTACAAGGAGCATCTTTTGGGTCTGGCTTTTCTACCATTGTAGAAACTCTATATATATTATCACTGTCATCTATTAGTTTGCCATCTATTACGCCATACTTATTTGTATCCTCTTTTGCTACCTCTTCGATTGCTACCACACAGCATTGGTACTTTTTATAAACCTCTACCATTTGAGCTAGTACACTACTATTTTCATTGTAACATAAATCATCAGCTAAGATTACTGCAAACGGTTCATTACCTATAAGGGTTTGCCCTGTTAATATAGCGTGCCCTAGACCATTCATCTCTATTTGGCGAGTATAAGAGAATATACATTTTGTTATAACTTCTCTAATCTCTCTTAATAGCTCCTCTTTAGGTGTATTTTTTAGCTGAGTCTCTAACTCATAGCTAATATCAAAATGGTCTTCTATTGCTCTTTTACCGCGTCCCGTAACTATTGCCATTTGGTCTATTCCAGCTTCCATAGCCTCTTCTACACCATACTGAATTAATGGCTTTGTTAAAATTGGCAACATCTCTTTAGGCGTCGCCTTAGTTGCTGGCAAAAACCTTGTTCCATATCCAGCAGCCGGGAACAAACACTTTTTAATCATTTTTATCCTTTTATTTCAATAACTCACAATTTAAAATTCAATATTAATCATTAAAAGGTGCAGTGAGGACACTGCACCCTACACACTAATCACTAACCCCTAAACTCAAGTTTATCTTTCAAAATACTCTTACCAAGCTCAACACCAGGCTGGTTATAACTGTTTACATCTATCAATATACCTACTAGTGAAGTTAAAAGTTCATAATAAAAAATCAGTTTTCCTATACACTCTTCGCTTACTTCATCTATAATAATCTCATCTACAGGAATATCGTCTTGCAAAAGTAGAGCCTCTTTTATAGAGTCGCTTTGCATATTGATTAATTCGTCAAAAGATATATCGTTAATTATATCTAGCTTTTGCAAAAAATCTAGTGAAATTTTGGGTATTTTTAACTCTTGCTTAAAGTTTTTAATCTTTAAAAAACTTACTGTTTTATTTCTAGTCCCCTCTACAATTAGTTGCAAAAATGAGTGTTGATCTTGCGGTCCAATAAGTCCAATAGGGGTAACCCCCACATTTAATATAGAATCTTTCTGCTTTTT
>JALVTE010000086.1 GCA_027024155.1 Campylobacteraceae bacterium | reverse complement strand
GGAGATATGGTTGGTCATACGGGTAATTTCGAAGCAGCCATCAAAGCAGTCGAAACAGTAGATGAACAACTTGGTAAAATTTTGGAAGTTGCAAGCCAAAAGGAGTATAATATTATCTTAACATCCGACCACGGCAACTGCGAAGAGATGCTAGATGAAAATGGAAATATCTTAACCAACCACACAGTAGGAGAAGTTTGGGCATTTGTTATTTCAGATAAAGTTAGCAAGCTAAAAAGCGGTTGCGGGCTTAACAACATAGCACCAACAGTGTTGGAGCTTATGGAGATAGAGAAGCCAGAAGAGATGGATGATAGTTTGATTGAAGCTTAGAGGTTTTAAGTTTTAAGTTAGAAGTTTGAAGTTGGAAGTTTTGTAGGGGCGACCTGTGTGTTGCCCCGTAAGTTAAAACTGCTAAGAATATTATAAAAGCTTAGAGCACAGAGCTAAATCTGTGGCTTCGCCTATTTTTGTAAAAAAGCGAAGCTACCTTGTTAGCTCTCAGCCCTTAGCTCTTAGCTCTAAGCTCAAAAATTAGGAGATTGTATGAAATTTAGCGGAAAAAATGTATTAGTAACAGGTGCTAGTAGAGGAATAGGTGCAGAGATTGCAAAGACTTTAGCTGGTTTTGGATTAAAGGTTTGGGTAAATTACAGAAGTGGCGAAGCAGAAGCTTTAACTGTAAAAGAAGAGATTATAAAAGCTGGTGGCGAAGCAGAAGTTATTGGTTTTGATGTAAGCAAAGAAGAGGCTTTTGTAAATGCAATTAAACAAATTGTAGAAGCAGATGGCGAACTAAGCTACCTAGTAAACAATGCAGGTATCACAAAAGATAAATTAGCAATGCGTATGAAAACAGAAGAGTTTATGGCTGTAATCGAAGCGAACTTAAAGTCTGTATTTATTGGCTGTAGAGAAGCACTAAAAACTATGGGCAAAAAGCGTTTTGGAAGCGTTGTAAATGTTGCAAGTATCGTAGGCGAAACAGGGAACGCAGGGCAAACAAACTATTCTGCAAGTAAAGGTGGAGTAATTGCCATGACTAAATCTTTCGCCCAAGAAGCAGCACCAAGAGGCATAAGATACAACACAATAACCCCAGGCTTTATAGCAACAGAGATGACAGATGTGCTAAAAGATGAAGTAAAAGAGGCATTTATCTCTAAAATTCCTCTAAAAAGATTCGGAGAACCAAAAGAGGTAGCAAACGCCGTAGCCTACCTACTAAGCGACTACTCAAGCTACATTACAGGCGAAACACTAAAAGTTAATGGCGGAATGCATATGTAAGTAGTCGTTAAAAAATCGTGAATAGTTTCACGATTTTAGACTACGCAAGCGGAGTGTTGTGAACGAAGTGAACCGCGTAGCTCGAAGTCAGCCATCAAGAGCACATACTTTTTTAGACTACGCAAGTGGAGCGTTGTGAGTGAAACGAACCGCGAAGCTCCAAGTTAGCCCCTAAGAGCACATACACTTTAGCTTCTGCAAGCGGAGTGTTATATAAATAGTTGAACTCTCAGATTAACCAATGTAGTAACCTAACAACGAAGCCGATACTCTCCCAACAAATTCTCTAATGGAATATTAAGTTGATTATGCAAATTACGAATCATATCAAGTGTTAATCTTCTCTTTCTATTAAGAACTTCTGATACCCTAGATTTACTACCAAAACAAGATACTAAATCGTTTTGAATTAACCCTTCTTGCTCCATTCTAAACTTAATAGCTTCAATAGGGTCTGGTGTATCTATAGCATAATGTTTTGCTTCATAATTATCAATTAGCGTTACTAAGACTTCTAACTCATCAAACTCGTTTGTATTTGGTTTAGCATCCATTAATGATTCTACTCTACTAAGAGCCAGTTTATAATCTTTTTCGTTTCTTATAGGTTTTATCATCTTACAACTCCTCTACTTTAATTTTATCATACTGCTTATGTGTGCCTATGAATTTAATATAGACAATTTCTGCAAAATAGTTTATCTTTACTATCAATCTATACTTATTGCCACATATATTAAAGACAACTCTATTATCACCTACTATACTTGCACTTTTATATTGTATTTTTATCTCATTTGGATTTCTCCAATTTGCTTTTAATACTTCATGATGCCACGCTTCAAGTGCAGATTTGCTATCTTGATAATTAGGTTGTTCATAAAATGCTCTAAGTGTACTTTTGGCTATAATTCTCATACTGTAAGTATAACATAATTACCACAATGGTAACTTTTATATGCAAAATAATACATTATTTTTAAACACTATTACAATATAATAACCCCAACAAACCCAAGGACGAGCAGATGCCACAAAGAATATTACTATTAGAAGACGACAGATTATATAGCGAGACACTTAAAGATTTTTTAGAAGATGAAGGGTTTATTGTTGATGTGGCTTTAGACCCCTACTCTGCTTATGATTTGGCTTATGAGAAAGATTACAATTTGTACCTTTTTGATATTAATTTGCCATTTGAAAATGGTATAGAGGCTTTGAAATCTCTAAAAGAGAGTGGAGATAAAACTCCTACTATATTTATTACTTCAAGAGATGATAAAGAGTCTTTAATCGATGGCTTTAAAGCTGGGGCGGATGATTACATAAAAAAGCCTGTAGATTTAGATGAGTTAATCGTAAGAATAAATGCTGTAATTAAACGAAATAGTACAGATAATAAGATATCTTTAGGCGAATATAGTTTAGATTTAGAAGCAAAAGAGATATTGCATAACGATAAGTCTTTAAAACTTGGCTATAGAGTATTTTTACTCTTAGAGTTACTGGTTAAAAATAGTGATAAAGCGGTTAGCTACGAAGATATTTATGAAACTTTATGGGGTAAAGAGGAGCCAAATTTAGCAACTATTCGTGTTTATATGGTAAAACTTAAAAAGATATTTCCAAATGCTATAGAGGCTGTTCGGGGATATGGATATATTTTTCATAAAGATAGAGTATGAAATTTTGGTTAAGTCTAATTTTCACCTTTATAGTGACTCTACTTTTTGAGTTGCACCATATATTTTTTCTAAATTTAAAATTTATTCAAAACGATTATGAATTAGCATTTTTACTACTGATTCCTGCAATTTTGTTTAGTGCTTATGTATTTACTACTATTGCTTTAGAGTCTAAAGAGTCACAAGATAAACTTTTAGAGCATTTAATACGCGAATCTCTACACGAAATAAACTTACCAATCTCGACAATAGAAGCTAATATAAAAATGCTTAAAAAAAGCCTAGAGAGTGAAAAAGATATCAAAAGAGCTACTAGAATCGAAGAGGCTTTAGATAGATTAAAAAGGTTATATAACCTATTGGCATATAATTTAAAAAGAGAGATTTATGAGATAGATAAAGAGGAAATTGAATTAGATAAATTAGTTAATAATAGAGTAGAGTTTTTTAAAGAGTTAAATCGTAACAGTTTTGAGCTAGATTTAGCTACACTTAAAATCAAAGCAGACAAAATAGGGCTAGAGCAGACTATAGATAATATTATAGAAAATGCTATGAAGTACTCTAAAAAAGATACTACTATAAAAATTACTATAGATGGAACTAAGCTTATAATTCAAGATAGTGGAATTGGTATAGAAGATAGTGAGCTATCGCTAATTTACCAACGATACTACCAAAGCGACAACAACTTTACAGGTGAGGGAATTGGCTTAAGTATTGTAAAAAGATACTGCGACAAAGAGGGTATAGGGCTTAAAATAGAGTCTAAAAAGGGTATTGGAACAAAAGTAATCTTAGACTTTAAAAGGGTAGTAACTGCTACTTAATGGGGGTTAAAATATAATTTTATAGCGATTGTTATCTATTTTTAACGATTTTTGGTTATACTTACAGCATATTTTATAAGGAGTATTTAATGGCAATTTTAGACGAAGTAAAAGAAGTTGTAGCAGAGCAATTAGGAGCAAACATCGACGAGATTAAAGATGATTCTAAATTCGTAGAGGATTTAGGTGCTGATAGTCTTGACGTTGTTGAGCTTGTAATGGCTTTAGAAGAGAAGTTCGATATTGAGATTCCTGATGAGAGTGCAGAGAGTATTGCAACAGTTGCAGACGCTGTAAAATTTATCGAAGAAGCTAAAGCGTAATTTAGTTTAATTTTCCTCTTCGGAGGGAAGATAGGAGAGCTTTATAACTAATAGTGTATTAGTATTTGAGCTTTGCTATCTTATTTGAATATTAGGAGTTGTTATGAGAAGGGTAGTAGTAACAGGCTTAGGCATGATAAACAGCTTAGGACATGATAAAGAGAGCTCGTTTAAAGCTATTTTAGATGGTCAGTGTGGAATTGATAGAATTACTATTTTTGACCCAGAAAAGTTTGCTTGTCAAGTTGCTGGAGAAGTAAAAGATTTTGACCCAACAACTATTATGGATGCTAAAGAGGTTAAAAAAGCTGATAGATTTATTCACTTTGGTCTTAAAGCAGCTGCTGAAGCTATGGAAGATGCAAAGATAGATGATACTATTGATAGAGATAGATTTGGTGTTAGTTGTGCATCTGGAATTGGTGGACTACCTACTATTGAGAAAAACTCTGTAATATGTGAAACTAGAGGTCCTAGAAGAATATCTCCATTTTTTATCCCTTCTGCTTTAGTTAATATGCTTGGTGGATTTGTATCTATATATAATGAGTTAAGAGGTCCTAATTTAAGTTCTGTTACTGCTTGTGCTGCTGGTACTCACGCTATTGCTGACGCTGCAAAAGCTATTATGATTGGAGAAGCGGAGCAGATGTTGGTAGTTGGTGCAGAGTCGGCTATATGCCCTGTTGGAATTGGTGGATTTGCTGCTATGAAAGCACTAAGTACTAGAAACGATGACCCTAAAACATCTTCTCGACCTTTCGATGCTAACAGAGATGGCTTTGTAATGGGTGAAGGTGCAGGTGCTCTTGTTTTAGAAGATTTAGACTCTGCAATAGCTAGAGGTGCAACAATTTATGCAGAGCTTATTGGTTTTGGTGAGAGTGGCGATGCAAACCACATTACAACACCTACAATGGATGGTCCACTTAGAGCTATGAAAGCTGCTTACAAAATGGCAGGAGAGCCAAAAATTGACTATGTAAATGCACACGGTACATCTACACCAGTTAATGATAAAAACGAAACTGCAGCACTTAAAGAGCTTTTAGGTGGCAAAGAAAATTGCCCACCTGTAAGTTCTACAAAAGGGCAAATTGGTCACTGTTTGGGTGCAGCTGGTTCAATAGAAGCAGTACTATCTATTATGGCGATGAGAGATAGCATAATTCCTCCAACAATTAACTATGAAACTCCTGATGAGAATTGCGATTTAGACTATGTAACAGAGGGTGCAAGAGAAGCTGAATTAAATGTAGTTATGAGTAACTCATTTGGATTTGGTGGAACAAATGGAGTTGTTATATTTAAAAAATACCAAGGCTAAGAGATGGCAAATTATTTAGACTTCGAAAAGTCTATTGAAGAGATACAATCTTCTATAGAATCTGCTCGTGCAAGAGTTGATGAAGCTGCTGTAGAGATTCTAAACAAAGATTTAGAAAAAGAGGTAAAGAAAGTTTTTGGTTCTTTAAGTGACTACCAAAAACTACAACTTGCTAGACACCCTGATAGACCATATGCCCTAGATTATATGCGTCTATTAATGGAAGATGCACAAGAGATTCATGGAGATAGAACTTTTAGAGATGATGAAGCGATTATATGCTATTTAGGCTGGATAGATGGGCAAAAAACAATGCTTATTGGTGAGCAAAAGGGTCGTGGCACAAAGAATAAGTTAAAAAGAAACTTCGGTATGCCTCACCCTGAAGGCTACAGAAAAGCTCTTCGTGCAATTAAGCTTGCTGAAAAATTTGATATTCCAGTACTTATGTTAATAGACACTCCGGGTGCATACCCAGGTCTTGGTGCAGAAGAGAGAGGACAGAGCGAAGCAATCGCTAGAAACCTTATGGAGTTATCTAACAAAAGAGTTCCACTTGTATCTATCGTAATTGGTGAAGGTGGAAGTGGTGGTGCACTTGCTATTGGTGTTGCAGATAAATTTGCTATGATGAGATACTCAGTATTTTCAGTAATATCACCAGAGGGTTGTAGTGCTATTTTATGGAATGACCCAACTAAAGTAGAGCAAGCTACAAAAGCGTTAAAGATTACGCCAGATAGCTTAAAAGAGCATGGATTAATAGATGATATTATCGATGAACCATTAATTGGGGCACACAGAGATAAAGAGGCAGCTGCACAAGCCGTTAAAGAGTACTATTTAAATGCCGTTAAAGAGTTAAGTGCTTTAACTAAAGATGAGCTACTTGAGAAGAGATATCAAAAGCTAATATCTGTAGGTTCATATAACGAATAGTTGGAGAAGTAGTGTATCTTGCAGATATAGGGAATAGATACGCTCATCTATATGATGGCAAAACAGTTAGCCATTTGAGTATATATAATTTAATAAAAAGTTATACTAATAAAAAAGTTTACTATATAAATGTAAACCCTAATAACATAGCAAAGTTATCTGCTATAAGTAATTGGATAGATTTAAGTAGATATGTTAATTTAAATGGCTCATATGAAGGTATGGGTATAG
>JALVTE010000085.1 GCA_027024155.1 Campylobacteraceae bacterium | reverse complement strand
CTTTAGCACCAGTTACCGCACCTTGACCTGCACGTGAGTGCCATCTAATTTCAATCATCGCTTCTCCTATTAAATTTAAATTATGACTATTGTAATTAATTGAACTTAAATAACGCTTGTTAATTAGCTTTAATTATTTAAAATATTACTCACTGCTTCAAAAACACTACTTTTTACCACACTTGTACAGTTTTGTAACTCCACTTTGGGTGTATATTTAAAAATCACCCCAATTCCCACCACACCTGCTCTTTTTGCAGCAATCATATCCATACAAGTATCACCAATCATGTAAATATTGCTACTTTTCGCTACATTCATACGCTTTAGAGCTTCATATATTGGTTCTGGATTTGGCTTATGTTTTGCCACATCTTCGCTACCAATTAACACACAAAAGTATTTCATTAAGCCAAAATGCTCCAACAACTCTATCGAATATTTGCCTGTTTTGGTAGTAACTACTCCTAATTTTGCCCCACTGCTGTATGCTAACTCTACAGCCTCTTTTGCATTTGGTAGAAGCACTGTTTTTTGAGTATGTATTTGACTATAACTCTCTTTATAAGCCTTTACATATTTATCTGCCTCATCTTCATTTACACCCAAATTTACAAACATATCAAAAAGTGGATGCCCAATCTGAGGAAGTATCTCCTCCTCTCTTGGCACCTCTTTACCAAACCTTTCAAAACTTCTCTTAAAACTCTCTAAAATAGCCTCGGTAGAGTCTATTAAAGTACCATCTAAATCAAATAAAATTACTTTTTGCATTATTATCCTTATCAATAACTATCACATTCACCAAACAAACAACGAGCAAACACATAGGTCTGCCCCTCAATGATATTATGTTAAAAAATTTACTTCCATAAATTAGAGGTGCCCTATAGTAAATTTAAAGTTTACCATAGTCGTCATTCTGAGTGGAGCGAAGAATCTAACTAAAAAAGCCGATATAAACTCTTATCTTTACAGCCGTTTAAACTAGATTCTTCACATCCGTTCAGAATGACGGTGATGGCATTGCTTTATAGCATATCATCTTACAGATATAAACCCCTTAACTTAACGCCATTGGCTCTACCCCTACAAACAACAAACAACAAACAACAAACAACAAATAACTATTAACTATTAACTATTAACTATTAACTATTAACTATTAACTATTCACTATTCACTAACAACTAATCCCTAATCTCCCAATGTATAAAGTTATGCTCAATCCCAATAATAGATGGCTCAACACCTTTTACCTTTTTACTCACTGCAGTTATAGAATTAGGTATATATAAAAATATATATGGGTGGTCATTTACTATTGTTTTAAAAATCTCTTGGTATATTTTACCAAATTTTTTACTATCTATTTCGGACTTTGCTTTAACTATTAAGCTATCTACCTTTTTATTGTGGTAGCCAACAAAATTAAAGCCACCTTTTTTATCAGCATCACTATGCCAAATAGAGTAGGCATCTGGTATAAGCCCCAAAGACCAGCCTAAAACTACAGCATCAAAATTTCTAGGGAATACTACAGTATTTAAAAAGGCTTGCCACTCCATTACTCTAATTTTAGCTTTTACTCCAACTTTTAGCAACTGTTGCTGAATAATCTCTACCGCCTTTACTCTAATATCGTTACCTGTATTAGTAGTAATTGTAAAAGTGAGTGGGTGCTCTTTTGTGTACCCTAAACTCTTTAAAATCTCTCTTGCTTTTTTAGGGTTATAATGTAGTGGCTTTAAATCTTTAGGGTAGGCATTTGTTCCTGGCATAAATGGACCATAACACTTTTTACCATGCGAAAAAAAGAGCAAATCTATCAACTCTTGCTTATTAATTGCCAAGGCGATAGCTTCTCTCACCTTTGGGTTATTAAATGGTGCTTTTCTTAAATTTAAGCCCATATATGTGTAACCATTAGAGGCTCTCTCGTATATATTAAAGTTCTGTTTAAAGTCTGCATTTAGTTGTCTATTTACCTGCAAAGGACTTAAGCCTCCTATATCTAACTGCTTTGCCTTTAGCATTAGAAATTCAGTAGATGGGTCGCCTACATAGTGGTAAATTATCTTATCTATTTTAGGTTTTCCTTCAAAGTAATCTCTGTTTGCAACAAGCTCTATCTTTTTATTCACTTCAAAAGCTTTTGTCATTTTATATGGTCCTGTACCAATAGCAAACTTATTTAACTTACTCTGCATTGGGTTTTTCTCTTTCTCCCAAAGGTGTTTTGGCAATATTCCCATCATCCAAATGCTAAGTGCTTTAAAATATGGCTTTTTATATACTACTTTTAAAGTATAATTATCTAAAAGAGTAACACTTTTAACCTCTTTAAAATCACTAGAGTATGGTGTTGTTATCTTTTTAGAATTTAGTAAATTATAAGTATACAAAACATCTTTAGCACTAAATTTAACCCCATCATGCCACTTTACATTATCTTTTAACTTAAATATAAGTGTAGTATTATTCTTAAACTTCCAACTCTTTGCCAAAGCTGGCACAATTTTTGCATTTTTGTCAAACTTAACTAAACCATCAAAAAGCCAATCTGAAATAGCACTACTTGCACTATCAGTTGCTAAAAGTGGGTTTATTCTATTAGGCGAAGATGAGATTGAACGATGAAATTCGCTTGCATTTAATATGTATAAAGAAAAACAAAATAGTATAAAAACTCTTAACATAAATATAACTCCAATAATTATTCTGCATAATAATACCAAAATTTATAACTATTTTTTAATAAAGTAGCAAAAAGTAGCATATTATTTTACATAATTCAAATTATGCAGATATTCACTTTAATGCTAATAATACTTTAATAAAACTTATAATACAATATAAATGTATTGATAAAATTATTTATAAAGGAAGAGCATGGCAAGATTAATTGTTATGGGTGGTGGTGTTGCAGGGCATACAACTGCTACATTTGCAAAAAAATGGCTTGGCAGTGAGCATGAGGTAGTAGTAGTTACTCCAAATGCAAACTGGAACTGGATTCCGTCTAACATTTGGGTTGGTGTTGGACAGATGAAAAAAGAGGATGTTGTATTCCCACTAGCACCAGTTTATGAAAAAGCTGGAATCGACTATAGACAAGCAAAAGCTGTATCTATTCATCCAGAAGGAAAAGAGGGTAGTGATAAGCAATTTATTACTATCGAGTATACTGGTCAAGGTAAAGAGGGGCAAACAGAAGAGTTAGAGTATGACTATTTAGTAAATGCTACTGGTCCAAAACTTAACTTCGATGCAACTCCAGGTTTAGGTGACGGCAATGGACAAATTGGACCATACACAGTTTCTGTATGTACAGCTGACCACGCAGTTCATGCAAACAGTGAGTTAAGAAGAATTTTTGAAAAAGCCAAAACTGAAAAACTAAAAATTCTTGTAGGTACAGGTCACGGTATGTGTACTTGTCAAGGTGCTGCATTTGAGTATATTTTCAACATTGAGCACGAAGCTAAAAAAGCTGGTGTTAGAGACAACTTAGAGATTAAGTGGATTTCTAACGAAGCATTCTTAGGTGACTTTGGTATGGGTGGATTACATATGAAAGTTGGTGGTTATGTTGTAAGTTCTAAACTATTTGCAGAGTCTCTTTACGCAGAGAGAGGTGTAGATTGGATTTTAGGTGCACACGTTAACAAAGTAGAAGAGGGAAAAGTTCACTATGAGCAACTAGATGGAACTATGGGTGAAGAGGAGTTTGACTTCGCAATGCTTATTCCACCATTTGCAGGTGTTGGCTTAAAAGCTTACGCAAAAGATGGTAGTGACATTACAGATACTATTTTTGCACCAAATGGATTTATGAAAGTTGATGCAGATTACACTCCAAAACCTTACGAAGAGTGGAAAGCTAGTGACTGGCCAAGAAAATACCAAAACCCTACATATAGCAATATGTTTGCAGCTGGTATTGCATTTGCACCACCACATATTATTTCTAAGCCGGCTAAATCTCCAAATGGAACACCAATTAACCCAACTCCACCAAGAACTGGTATGCCATCTGGTATTATTGGTAAAGCAGTTGCAGAATCTGTATGTAGTCTTATTAAAGATGGAGATAATGGACATATTCACGAAATCTCTATGGCAGAGATGGGTGCAGCTTGTGTTGCATCAGCAGGTAAAGGTGTATTTGATGGTACAGCAGCGGCTATGACTGTTTATCCAGTTGTACCAGATTTCGAAAAGTACCCAGGAACAGGTAGAGATACAGACTATACATTTGGTGAAATTGGTCTTGCAGGACACTGGATTAAGCATATCCTACACTACCTATTTATTTACAAAGCAAAACTTAAGCCAGGTTGGACTTTAATCCCTGAGTAAGAAAAAAGATATAACTAAAGAAAGGAAGATAAATGAAAGAAGAAGAAGTAAACTTTGGTAAAAGCGACAAATTCAATTTAACTATGATTCCAGGCAAATTTGCAAGATTTTTAAGAACTTGTGTTATCTGGCAATTTATTAGATTTTTAGTTATCAATGTAAAAATGATAATTGTTGTAGGTAAAAGCCACTAATCTTAATGGGGGCTTTGCCCCATACTCTCTATAAACTTTTCTAAGAAATTCTACTTAATTAAATTTTTTATAAAACTATATAAAAAAGGTTAGTATAATGATTCAGCCACTCAAGAGATACCCAGACGAAAGTATTAATGTTAACTCTGGACCAGTTAGAAGCTTTAAAGATAGTTATAAAGATATGGTTCAAGACTTAATCGATACAGCAACTGAACACAATTTAGAGGCATTAAGTGCTGTACAAATTGGCTACCCATATGCACTGTTTGTCATAAAAGAGGATGATGGCTCTTATAAGGCATATGCAAATGCAAGAATTATTAACCAAAAAGAGCCTTTTAGCTCTAGTGAAAAGTGTAGCTACTTTTTTGATATTCCAATAACTGTAAAAAGATTTGAGAAGTTAAGCACAATATATGATGATGAAAATGGAGAAATGCAGACTCTTAAAATAGAAGATAAAGAGAAAGCTGCTAAATTTCAGAGAATGGTAGATTTTGTATTTAATACCTCTTTGCTAGATAGATTAAAACCAGAACAAAGAGACCAAGCAGTAAAAGCACTTGCGGGAAAAGGGCATATGCCAGATTTAGAGAGTTGTTTCTGCCCAACAGATAGCAAAAAAGATTACTTTATAAGTGTAATAGATAAACTACTATTTTTTATGTTTATCTCTTTATGGTTACCACTATTTAATATTTCAAAAGAGACTCTTGGCAGTTGGTACACATATGATAAAATAGCTACTGTATCTATTATTATACTACTAATAGGCTTTTTCTTTTATGCCCAATACGAAGCTAAAAAGTATAAGCAGTGTACAAGTTGCCAAATAGGAAACCAGATAGGTATTATGATTAAAAGATTGGTTGCTTTAATACCATTTGCTATTGCATCTTACTTTATTGGAAACCCTAATTAATCTACATTAAAAATAAGCCTGTTATAGGCTTGTTTAACTTTTTAATAATATAATTATCTTTTAAATTACTGGAGGGTATGTGTACCTGGTGGGCACCTTGGGCTTCAAACCCAAATGTCTGGATAGATGACTATCTGGAGGGAGGTTCGATTCCTCCACCCTCTCGCCAAATGGAGTAAGGGCGAAAGTAGAAGGTTGAAGGCAGAAGGTCTTATTTAAGATTTTCCCTTCAACCTTCTACCTTCATCCTTCTATCTTAATAACTGAAGGTACACACTATATACAATATTTAACAAATCAAAAAAGTGACAGATATGAAAGAATAAATTCTCTCTCCTAGCAAGCTTGCGAGTGATAATTTTTCTTTTATAGGTGTTGCTTTTTTGTTTTGCCCTACGGGTAGCACAAGAGGGCACTTGACTTTAAAGAGAATTTAGGGCAAGTTAGCTTTGGCTAGCTTTTATTAAAAACTATTCACATTAAGCACCCTCTTGAGCTATTAAATAATGTATATAGTACGTAACTTCAGTTAATAACTAAAGGTAAATTATGAACCTCTTTAGACAACTACCAAAAATAGATAAATTAATAGCAGATGATAATTTTAAAGATTTTAATAAAAATATATTAGCAGATTTAGCAAAAAACTATATTGCCAATTTACGAGAAAAGATAAAAAACAATCAAATAGATACAATAGATTACTCAAAAATAATAAAAGATTTAAAAAAAGAGTATACTCAAACTTTAAAACCCTCTTTAACACCTGTAATAAATGCTACTGGCATAACCGTACATACAAATTTAGGTCGTAGCTTAATAGATGAGAGCATTTACGATAGTGCAAAAGATGTAGTTTGTAACTACTGTAATTTAGAGTACAATTTAGACAAAGGTAAAAGAGGCGACAGATACCACCACACTACACAAGCCCTAAGAGAACTTTTAAATTGCGAAGATGCTTTAATAGTAAATAATAATGCAGCAGCGGTTTTTCTGATTTTAAATACATTTGCACAAAACAGAGAGACAATAGTTTCGCGCGGAGAGTTAGTAGAGATAGGCGGAAGTTTTAGAGTACCAGATGTTATGAAAGCAAGTGGTAGCAAATTGGTAGAAGTTGGTACAACAAACAAAACAAAACTAGCCGATTATGAAAATGCAATAACAGAGAATACAGCTATGCTAATGAAAGTGCATAAATCAAATTATACAATCGAAGGTTTTACACAAGAGGCTGAATTTAGCGAAATATCAGCATTGGCAAAAGAGCAAAATTTAATAGATTACTACGATTTAGGCAGTGCATATATTCCTAGACTATCTTGGGGACTTAGCGAAGCAGAGCCATCTATTTTTAAACTTTTAGAGGAGAATCCATCTCTAATAAGCTTTAGTGGCGACAAACTTTTTGGTAGTGTGCAAGCGGGGATTATTATAGGTAAAAAAGAGTTAATTGCAAAACTGAAAAAAAACCAAATTTTAAGAATGTTTAGAGTCGATAAAGTAACTCTTACCCTACTAGAGCAGACAATCCTAGCTTATAAATTAAAAAAATATGAAGCGATACCAACTATTTCTATGCTAAATGCAACTGTTGAAGAGTTAGCGAAAAGAGCTAAATCTCTAGCTAAAAATTTTACAATAGAGTACGAAATTAAAGAGAGTAAGACATATGTAGGTGGCGGAACTATGCCAAATAGAGAAATACCTACAATAGTTATTGCACTAAACGGCGATGCCGTAACTTTAGAAAAATTCTTTAGAGCAAACAATATTATAGGAAGAATCGAAGATGACAAGTTTCTTTTAGATATGCGTTCTATTAGAACTAAAGATTTTAATCAAATCCTAAAAACGGTAAATGAGCAAGTGCCTCCGTCTAGTTAAACCCTGCTAATGATAAGTTTTTAAGCCATTAGATTTTGTATTTTTATATTGTAGGACTACTTATTGTAATTCAAAATATAAAAGTGTAAAAGATGATGGCTTAAAAACTTACCATAGGCAACGCATAAAGCTTCACCTAAAGCACAAAAAAATTTCAACATTAGCTAAGGCTAGTCTTAAAATTTTATTTGCACTTTATCTAAAGCTTTATGCGTTGTCATTAGTAGGGTTTAACCAGACGGAGGCACTTAGGTATGCAAAATTTAATTGTAGGAACTGCAGGACATATTGACCATGGCAAGACTTCTCTTATAGAGGCACTTACAGGCTACTTTGGCGATGAGACAAAAGAGGAGAAAGAGCGTGGCATTACAATAGATTTAAGCTACTCCAATATGCAAAGAGATGATAAGAATATCTCTTTTATAGATGTACCGGGGCATGAGAGACTTGTAAAAAATATGGTTAGTGGTGCGTTTAGTTTCGATGCTGCACTTATTGTAATTGCAGCCGACGATGGCATTATGCCTCAAACTATAGAGCATATAAAAGTGCTAGACATTGTGGGTTTAAAACAGATAATTGTAGCACTTAATAAAAGCGATTTGGTAGATAGCAATACCCTAAATCAAAAGATAGAAGAGATAGAAGAGTTTTTTAAAGAGTATCCAAACTTTAAATATAAAATTATTCCAACCTCTATTTATGATGAAAAATCTATAAACAATTTAAAAGATGAGCTATTCTCTTTACCTCCAAAAGAGCCAACTGGTGACCCATTTTTTCGCTATTATATAGATAGAATCTTTAGTCCCAAAGGAATTGGAACAGTTACAACAGGTACAGTGCTAAATGGCGAAGTTAAAGTTGGCGACAAATTAAATATTGCCGAACTCAATAAACCAACTACTGTAAAAGCTATTCAAATTCATGCTAAAGAGCGTGAGAGTGCACACTCACACCAAAGAGTTGCACTAAATTTAGATATTAATTATAAAAAGCTACAAAAAGGGTATCTACTCTGTTCAAAAGGTTACTTTAGAGGTTTTAACAGTGTAGATATATCAGTAGAGAGCCTGAGCGACACGCTTCCTAAACATGGTAGCGAAATAGTTTTTGTTTGTGGAGCAAAAAGATTAAATGGTAATATCTACTACTATCCAGAGAGCAATTTTGCACAGATAAAATTTAACGAAAAGATATTTGCTAGATATAGTGATAGTTATATAGTTTTAAACTCAGGAAGAGTAGAGCTTGGTGGTAAAATTTTAGCTCCGGTATTTGACCCAATACGAAAAAAAGATAAAGTAGAGATTTTAAAATATCTTGAACAAAAAGATTTTGTAAAAGCGTTTGAACTCTTAACCCAAAACCATAAAAGAGGTTTTGGCTTAATATCAAGTTATCAAAGATTTGGTATAAACCACGAAGAGGCTCTAAAAATTGCACAGCATTGCAGAGATATATTTATAGATGAAAAAGAGTTAGTACTCTACCCACAAACCACTTTAGATGAACTCTACAAAATAGTTAAATCTATTTACGAAAATAACCAAAACGCCCTACTCTCGCCTAATAGTATTGGTAGCCGCATAAAATGGGCAAGCAGTGCGATAATTGCTAAAGTTTTAAACAGACTACTTACAGAAAATTATTTGCAATTTAGTAAAGGGCTTTACTACAAAGCAGGTGTAGAGTTAAACAGTGTAGAGTTAGAGTTAGAAGATAAAATTTATAATATAATAAAGAAAAGCAACTACACTCCACCAGCACCACAAAACATATACAGCCAGCTAGATATTGACACTAAAGAGGGTAACGCTATTTTAAACAAATTAGCAAAAAGGAAAAAAATAGTAAAAATAGCCCACAATATCTATATAGATGAACAAGCCATAGTTAAAATAGTTAATTTAATGAAAAACATTATTAAAGAACACGGCTTTATAGATATAAAAAAATTAAGAGAGAATACAGATTTAAGCAGAAAATACTGCATTGCCTATTTAGAGTATTTAGATAATTTAAATGACATTGTAAAAGATGGCGACAAGCGAAAATTAAAGTATTAAGCAAGTTTATATTAAGTATAATTTCAATTCAATATTAAATGCTGTGGCTCAAGGCTTGAGCAGACATATGATATGGCATAACTACATTTACTACCACATATCTTATAAACTTCAAACAGCAAATTATTTTTCAAAGGTATTTTTATGCAAAGACGAGATTTTATAAAAAGCAGTATGGCTTTAGGAGCGATAGCTGTAACTCCTGTAATTACTTTTGCGAATAGTGAAAGTAAAAGTGCTAAAAGTAGAAAATTTATTGTTAATTATAGTTTTGATATTAAGTATGATAGCAAAGAGTTTCCGGCTAAACTCTGGAATCCACTTCCATTTAATGCATCTTATCAAAAAGTAAAATTGTTGCATTTTAGTGGAAATTATGACAGTTACAATATAAATAGCAAAAATGATTACGATGCAAATACACTTTTTGCAGAGTGGAAAAAGTCGGATAAAAAAAAGGTTTTAAATTTACAATTAGAGATTGAAACAAGAGATAGAACTGTGCCGATTGCCAAAATAAAAAGAGCAAGCAAGGTAAATTTGCCAATTCCTGAGGATGTTAAAAAGTATTTAGAGCCAACGGCTCACATTCCAACAGGTGGAATTATAAAACAGCTTGCCGATAGAATTGTAGGAGATAGCACAGATAGATTCGAAAAAGTTAAGAAAGTTTACCTTTGGTGTGCTAGCCATACATTTAGAGATAAAAAAGTAATAGGCTGTGGCACTGGTGATGTAGGTAAAATGGTTAGCCAAAAAGAGGTAGAAGATATTTATAAAAATGGATACTATGGTGGTAAATGCACCGATTTAAGCTCTCTGTTTACGGCAATTGCTAGGGCTGCCGGTATTCCAACTCGTGAAGTTTTTGGTATTCGACTTGGAAAAAGCCACTTTAGCAAAGCTCTAGGAAAAAGCGACGATAAAGGGTTTGCAACAATATCTACTTGGCAACACTGCCGTGCAGAGTATTATATTCCAGGAGCTGGCTGGATACCAACAGACCCTGCGGATATTACAAAGTTAGAGCTTGTAGAGGAGTTAAAATTTAACGATGCAAAGGTGCAAAAACTGTTAGAGAAATATTTAAACTCTTGGGAGATGAATTGGGTTGGCTTTAACCACGCTAGAGATTTTGAACTTTTCCCTAAACCTGCACAGTATCCAATAAATATGTTTGGATACCCATACGCAGAGGTAGAAGATGATGTTTTAAACTATTACGACCCAAAAACTTTTGAGTATAAGATAACATCTCAGGAAATATTTTAATGGTAAAAAAGCTTGATTGCAAAGATTTAGCCTGCCCTGAGCCGGTGCTTAAGACAAAAGAGGCACTAGAGGGCTTTGAAGAGGGCATTTTAGAAGTAGAGGTAAACTCTTTTTCATCTATTGCAAATGTCAAGCGATTTGCCCAAAATCAGGGGCTTTATGTAAGTGAGAAAAAAGAGGGAAAAATTACAATACTCTCTATTGTAAAGGGTTACGAGTGCGAATTAGAGCCTACAAAAAATGAAGATAAATCATTTTGGGCACTAATTATTGGAGCAGTAGTTACAGCTATACTAGCAAGCACTTGTTGCTTGGCTCCCCTACTCTTTTTACTATTTGGTATAAGTGTCGGCTCGCTATCATTTTTACAATTTTTCGCTCCATTCAAGATATATTTTAGCATCGCAGCCGTGCTAATTATTGGCTATTTATGGGGCAACTACTTCTTTGTTTTAAGAAAAAGAGTAGTTTGCGAAGGAAGCATTTGCAAAAATTATCTGAAATATTTGAGTATTGGTACTGTTTTTGTGCTAATTATGCTAACATACCCATATTGGGCGATTTATATTTTATAGTGTGAGTGTGAAGTTACAAGTTTGAAGTTGCAAGTGTGAAGTTGTAGGTTTGGGTAAGAATACACATTTACAATTGCCGTCATCCTGAGCGAATGCGAAGGATCTAACTTAAAAAGCCGAGATAAACTCTTAGCTTTACAGCCGTTTTAACTAGATTCTTCGCATCCGCTCAGAATTACGGCTATGGTAAATATTTTCTTTGCTTCAGGCTTTAAGCTTTTAGCCTTTAGCTTTACTAACATTGGAGATTAAATGAAAAAACTTATTACATTAACTCTGCTTAGCCTATGTTTACAAGCAGAAGATAAGAATATAACTATTAAAATAGATGGAATGACATGCCCGCTTTGTACAATGGCAATAAAAAAGAGCCTAAAGAGTACAAAAGGGGTAAAAAAGGCGAAAGTAAGCTTGCCTAAAAAGATGGCAACGGTAACTTTTGATAATAGTGAAACAAACACTACAATACTGCTAAATGCAATTAAAAAAGCAGGCTACAAAGGAGAGATAGAGAATGCGAAAAATTGATAATAGCTACAAGCTAACCAAATTCGTTAAAGCTGCTGGTTGAGCCGCTAAGTTAGCTCCGGCGGAGCTTTCACATGCACTTAGTAGCTTAACTTGCAGTAGTGAGAATTTGCTTATAGATTTGCACAGCAACGAAGATGCAGCAGTATTTAAGATAGATGAGCAAAAAGCGATTGTACAGACAGTAGATATTATAACACCAGTAATTGACGACCCATACTACTATGGGCAAATAGCAGCAGCAAACTCTTTAAGCGATGTATTTGCTATGGGTGGCGAAGTAATAACAGCTATGAATGTAGTAGGGTTTGATGGTTGCAACCAACCAAAAGAGGCACTAAAACTTATGTTAGATGGTGCAAAAAGCAAAATCGAAGAGTGTGGCGGAACACTTGTAGGTGGGCACACTATCGAGACACCAGAGATGCTTTACGGCTTAAGTGTAACTGGAGTTATAGACCCAAACAAAATTTATAAAAACAATACTTTAAGGGTTGGAGATGTTATAATTTTAACAAAACCGATAGGTTTAGGGATATTAACAACAGCACTAAAAGCGGACTTGATAGATACTAGCAAGATAGAAGAGATTGCACTTTTAATGTCGCAACTAAATTATGTGGCTTCTTGTGTTATGAAAAATTATGATGTAAGTGCCTGCACAGATGTTACAGGTTTTGGCTTACTAGGGCATATGTTAGAGATGGCATCTGACAAATTTAGCATAAAAGTAAACAAAAAGAGTGTTCCAATAATAGATGGAGCTCTTGAGATGGCAAATATGGGTATTATCCCAGGTGGTACACACAATAACAAAAGCTATATAGAAGATAAAGTAGAGTTTACAAGTGAAGATGCAGAGGATATTATACTTTACGATGCACAAACATCAGGTGGATTACTAATTTCTGTATCAAAAGCTGATGCCCCTGCTCTATTAGCAGAGTTAAAGCAGAATGGCTATGAAAATAGTGCCATTATTGGCGAAGTATTTGCAAGAGATAAAAAGGCGATAAGTGTTATTTAAAATACCAAACTATGCAAATTTAGAGATAGAAAATATTGTTTTTGACTACAACGGCACACTTGCAGTAAACGGAGCGGTTAATATAAGAACAAAAGAGCTTTTAAAAGCACTTTGCAAAGAGTTTAAAGTTTATACAATTACAGCCGACACCTTTGGCAGTGTAAAGCAAGAGTTAGCAGAGTTTAATTTAGAGGTTATAGTTTTAAATTCAAACAACCATACGCAAGAGAAAGCCGATTTTATACAAAGCTTAGGGGCTAAAAATACAGTAGCCCTTGGCAACGGCAATAATGATGCCAAAATGTTAGAGATTGCAGAGCTATCTATTGCAATAGCAGGGGGAGAGGGGTGTGCAACTAAAACACTGCTTGCAAGCGACATAGTATGTCACAATATAGATGACGCAATAGAACTTTTCCTAAATCCAAATAGATTAATAGCAACACTAAGGAGTTAAAATTAAAAAGATAGAGCAGATTTTAGAACAAAACAGTAGTGGTACAATACTATTTTTAGGTAAGTTTCTACACATCTCTAAAGAGGATATAGAGAAGTTTGTAAGTAAAGAGAGCTACACTTTTAGTACAACATATAACCCAGAGGATAACACTATTTTAGTAGTTTTAAGCTCTATGTTAAACCCCTTAGAAGAGGAGTTATCTTACGAACTATACGATAAAAAAATTCCAGATTGTAAGTTAGAAGAGTTCGAGAGTTATTTTGCTAAGAGTCTAAAGCCTAATGCCCTACTTATGGCTCTAAAACTCTCTAACAATCAAGATAGATTAATATCGTTTCTAAAAAGTTCTGCTATTGATGATGAGCTATACTTAAAGCTTTTAAAGCTCTACAACTGGGGTGGCGAAGATCTGTTTGACAGTGATAATAATCGTGATATTACGCTTACATTTATTAAACGCTTCTTCCCACATAGGCAAAGCTTTAACCATACCGATATTGCCCACTCTCCTGCTTCGATTATAGATATTGCACTTACTACAAATAACAGTGAGATTTTAGATGCAATTTTAAAACTTCCAAATTATAGAATAAATTCACGAGGTAAAGAGGCTTGGAAACCGACAGCCCTGCATGAGTTTGTAGCTATAAACCCTGCAATTTCAAATGATGCTAAAAAGCAACTGCTAAATTTAAAAGATAATCGTTACAACGCTCTACTAGCTCTAAATTTAGCACTAAGCAAAGATGAGCAAATTTGGCTTTTAAATAGTGCCGATTTACAGACAAAAATCAATTTAGCAAAAAATGAGAATTTAGATAGAGAGGTTTTTGTAAAGTTACTAGGTGAGAGTGAAGATGTAATTAAAACTCTGTTAGAAAACCAAAAAATTGAACCAGAATTTTTAGAGTATATTCAAGAGAAACAACTACCCCTTTTGGCAAATAATCTACTAAGCAAAGAGCTTATAAACTCTCTTGTTGGGAAAAATAGAGAGTTAGATTTCGCACTTGCACTAAACCCTACTTTAAGTGCAGAAAATATCGTAAAACTATATAAGCAGTATGGAGATGAAATAGCACTCAATTTAAGCCAAAATAGCACTACTCCAAAAGAGCTTTTAGAAGAGTTTTACAAATTTAATATAGAAGCAATTACCCTAAATTTAGCAAGCAACCCAAACACGCCACAAGAGATACTAGACATCCTATGTGAGCAAAATAGTAACAAACTAAACCGCCAATTAGCTAAAAATCCATCGGTAAAAGATGAATATATAAACTTTTTCAAGCTAGATAATGAACTTTTGCGTATAATGAATGATAATCCATTAATGGTAGATAGAGTCTCGGTAAAAGAGATAATATAAGGTGCAGTAAGGGTACTGCACACTACGGTGAAAAGTAAATTTTAGTGTAGAGTGTGGTACCCTTACCACACCAAAGCCTTTAAAGCCAAACAGGAGAAACATTGAAAGCAAAAGATTTAAAAAATACACTATCTAAATTAATAGAAGCTAAACTGCCAACATTTATTTGGGGTAGCCCGGGAATTGGAAAGTCATCTATTGTTAAGCAGATTGCCAAAGAGCAAGGTTTAGAGTTTATAGATTTACGGCTATCTCTACTTGACCCAACAGATTTGAAGGGGATTCCATTTTTTGACAGCAAAAACAATGAAGCTCTCTGGGCACAGCCAAACTTTTTGCCAAAAGAGGCACAAAGCCAAGGTATTCTATTTTTAGACGAAATAAACACTGCTCCTCCCTCTGTGCAAGCTGCTGCGTATCAGTTAGTATTAGATAGAAAAGTTGGAGATTACGAATTGCCAAGTGGCTGGGCAATAGTAGCGGCAGGAAATAGCGAGAGCGATAGAGGGGTAGTATATCGTATGCCGCCACCACTTGCAAACCGTTTTGTGCATTTAGATATGGAGGTAAGTTTTGAAGATTGGAAGAGTTGGGCGTACCAAAACGAGATAGAGCCATCAATAATTGCATACTTAAATTACGACAACTCAAAGCTATTTAATTTCGATGCCGAAGCTAAGCAAAAAGCTTTTGCAACACCTAGAAGTTGGGAGTATGTGGATAAAATTTTAAAATCAAACTTAGATTCAACTCTTAGTTTAGAGGCAATTAGCGGAACTATCGGCAAAGAGGTAGCAATTAGCTTTATAGCCTTTAGAAAAGTTATGAAGCAACTTCCAAATATAGATGATATATTAGAGGGTAAAGAGATAGAGTTTGAAAGCAGTAGCCAACTACTTTTTGCACTTATTGCAGGTATTATTGCAAAGTTAAAGCAAAGTGGTAGTGATGCGGTAGATAATGCCATAAAGTTCTCGTTTAAACTACCTAGCGAGTTTTCGGTTATGCTTATAAAAGATATGCAACAAAATGGCATAGAGGTAGAGAGTAGCGAAGCATTTGAAGATTGGGTAGAGAAGTTTGCATACCTGCTGGAGTAGTCTATGGATAAAATAGAGCAAGCGAAAGCAAAATTACTACTAGAGCACCCTTTTTTTGGCTCTATTGCTACCAATTTAGAGCTAAAAGCAAATAACAATATTGCATCTGTACACTACAGCGGAGACAGACTAGAGTTTAATAGCGAATATATCGATGCCCTAAACTTAGATGAAATTAGCACTATTTTAGCTAGTTCTGCCATGAGACAAGCTCTTTATCACACCGATAGAGGAGAAGACAAGGTAAAATCTCTCTGGCAAGTAGCAAGCGAATATGCTATTAACTCTCTACTTTTAGAAAATGGCTTTGTAATGCACCCAATGGCAAAATTTAGCCAAGAGTTCAGGGGCTTATATGCTGAAGAGATATACCACCTGCTACTAAACGATTATGAAGTGCCAGAGCAAGAAGAAAAAGAGGAGCAAGAGCCAAATGAGCAAGCTACTATAGAAGATAGTGAATATGAGATAATGCTAGAGCAAATAATCCAAAAGATTGATTCACAAGATAAATTGCCAGTTGGATTAGAGCGATTAATCAAATCAGCAAAACCATCTAAAATTTCATGGCGAGATTTACTATATAGATACATAAATGCCCATGCTAAAATAGATTATAAAATGTTTCCAAGCAATAAAAAACATCTATACCGAGGCGTAGCCCTGCCATCAATAAATAGCGAAGAGTTAAAAATTGCAGTAGCAATAGATACATCTGCCTCCATAGAAGAGAATGCTCTTAATAGCTTTTTAACAGAGCTAGAAGCAATTATCCAAACCTTTCCAAACTACCAAATAGAGTTAATAGAGTGCGATTACAAAATACAAAACACAACCCACCTTACCCCACTAGAGCCAATAATAAGCAAAGCAAAAGGCGGAGGAAGCACAGACTTTAGAGCTGTATTTGAGTATTTAGAGAATTTAAATGAAGATTTTAAATTTTTAATCTACTTTAGCGACGGCGAAGGAGTATTCCCAAAATATACACCAAATATAGATACATTATGGGTATTAACAAAAGATAAAAATATAGAATTTGGTGAAAAAATAATCTTATAATAACTAAACCAGTATGGACGCATTAAAGCAAGTAGAAAGGAAACAAGAGTTAATTTTTCTTAATTTTTGTTTTTTTGAAAAAATTTGATATAATAAAGCATATTATATATTAATGGAGGCATTATGACAACTATACACATTTTAGATAATGATATTGAAAGAATTAAAAAATATATTGCCTTAGGAAGAAAAAAATTTAATTTTACAATTAATATTGAAAAAGATACCAATAGTACTCCAAAAAGAGAATATAAGCCCTTATCATCTTCTTTAGATAAAAAATTAAGATCTTTAAAGGCAACAAATATTCAAAGAGCTAATAAACTAAATAAAGCAAGAAAAGAATTAAATAGCTTACTTGATCCAAATTTAACTTTAGAAGAAGCTAAAGAGCAATATTTTAATAGTAAAGCTAATTAAAGATGAGTTTAAAAATTTACATTGATACAAATGTATTTTTAAATTCTATTTTAAATAGAGATAATGGTATATCTAATGAAATTTTATCTTTTCTAGAGAGTAAAGATGTAGATATTATTTTGAATAATATCTCTATTATAAATATTCACTATTTTGCATCAAAAGATAAAACTTTAACTAAAAATATGGTTAAGGAGTATATTAATAGTTTTTTAGAAGAATATATTATATGTTCAGCAGATACAAAAATATTACAAACTGCATTGAATTCAAATTTTGATGATTTTGAAGATGGAGTACAATATTTTTGTGCTAGAGATATTGGAGCAGATTTAATTATAACAAATGATAAAAAAGGGTTTTTAAATTCTGAAATTGATGTTATCACTTCAAAAGATTTTTATTATGAATATGTTAATAACTGGGTTAAAGTATTATAAATATCAGTAGAATGCTCACAATTTGAAGCATTTTTAGAAGATTCTTGTATAATTTGAGATTTTTGGAAAAAGAGATTTGTTTAATTGGAGCGTAAAGAAAAGGCAACTGTTTGAAGCGTATGCTGAGTTTTGCATTTTTAGTGTAAATTAAACAAATATCCCGAAAATCTCATCTTTTGTGCGATTTTTTTGCTTCGTTTTTATTAAAAAAAATGAAGAGAGAATTTATATAAAGGGCTTTTAAATATTTTACATAGTGGTTTAAGCTATTATTACCAGACCCCAATTTTTCTCTGTTTTAGGGTTAAATTGGTTAGGGTTTGCATAGTTTTGCCTTTGTTATGATTTTAAAAACTCAAAAAACATTAATAAATGTTCCTCGGTAAAATAAATTCTTTCATCTTTATTGTTTAATCTTATATCTACAAAATACATATCTTCAAAATCAATGTGTTCTTTAAAACAATCAGGTGGACTAAGTGGTTTATCACTATTTATATCTTCGATAAAAGTATCAAAATCATAATCATCTCTTAAAACTTGTATCATTTCCATTATATCATCCGTTAAAAAAGTGGCTTCGAAATCCCCACCACCTTTTATAATGGAATGGCATTTTGCACATAAACATAAAGAATTGCCTGCATCTATAAAGTTTGCTTTTACTTTAACTCTCTTATAATCACTCCAAGTAAATCTTTCATAATAATTTATTCCATTTTTTGTTTTAAAAGTAAAACCACAAATTTGGCATTGTCCTGAATATTGGTTTCTAAAAAAATCTTTTGTTTCTTCTTCGCCAAATTTATAATTTGTATTATTGTAATTAGATATTTTTTTTCTTGTCCTGTTGGATATTTTTTTAGATTGATTAGATATTTCTTTTATTCTTTCATTTCTTTTTTTATTATACTGACTTAGATATTCTTCTTTGTTTGTAATAGTTGATGGGGAAGTTTCATCAAGTTTATTATCTTCAACATATTTATTATATCCTATAACTTGTTCAGCTCCAGTTTTTCTTCCTTCTTCATCTGAAATTTCTTGACTGTATTCTTCTTTTATATTATTTTTTATATTTTCATTTGTTTGTTTTAAATTACTTTTATGTTTATGTATTTTATTGATCTCATCAGCTTTTTGTATTGGTATTGTTTCATTTGAGATTTCTAATGGGAAATTTTGCTTTTCTTTAAGATTCTCATTTTTATAATATTCTTCTTCGTCTTGTCGTCCTTTTATAATTTCTTTATAAAAATCTTTTATCTCTTTATCGTTAATATTACCAATTTTATTGGCAATTAATTTAAAAATTAAATTTTCATTATTGATAATTTCGAGTTTGTTATTTTTAAATTGGTAATTTTCATTTTGATTTTTAAAAAGAAGTTTTGTTCCTTCTATATTTACTTTTGTTTCAACTTTTTCATAAATATTTATACTATTGAGTAAATTTATCTCTTTTAACTCCTCTTCTCTATCTTCTAATTTGTCATATTTTTCTTTATATTTTGTAAACAATAAATCATAAGCAAAATTTAATAGTTCTCTCCAATTCCTGATATCAAAACTTTTAATCCGATTTTCAAAAATTTTTTCTTTCTTTTGGCTATTTAACCTTTTTATACCCAAAGCATCAATTAAATTTGAAAAGTGATTTGGAGGATAATTGCTATCTGAAACACTAAAAACTTTGTTTTTTAATTTTTCTTCATAAATATAAATATCTAAATCATTAAAATAAAAATTTTCACCTTCTTTATTGTTTTTGCCATCATCAAGTATAAAAATTCCTTCTTTTTCTAATATAAATTTTCTCATATTCTCATATATATTTTTTTTAATATGTGGCTTATTATTTCCAAAACTATTGTAATATTTGTCTATTTCCTCATTACTATTTATTAAATTATTTAAATCGATCAATAAATCATAGTAGTCATTATTTTTTTCTTTTATTTGCTTTAGTTGATTAATAATTTGTCTAATGTCTTTAGTTTGAGATACTTGGACTTTTTTAATAAAAAAGTTTTGCAAATTATTTGGATAGATAGTAGATAATGCAAATAGTTTATTATTGCTTTTTTCTTCTTGCCAAGTAACCTCATTTGGATAAAATTTTTCACTATTTTTATTGTATATAAGTTTACTGTTTTTAAACTCTTTTCTAATTTTTTCTGGTGTTATATTATTAACTTTTATATTATTATTACTTTGAGAATCTAAATACTTATATACATTTATGGCTTCATCAAAATCTATATTTTGTTTTAAATATTCTATAAATGGCTCTATTTTATATTCTGATAGGAAATATCTCTTTAAATATCCAAGATATGATTCTTGAATATTCTTTCTATAATCAGGGTGAAGATATGGTATATTTAAATCACTGATTTGCTCTAAGAAAAGAGATTTTATTGCAACTAAATCATTGTTTTGTGAATATACTTGAAAATTTTCTAATCCATCTATTTTTTCTTTGTCTTCTAAATCTATACTTTTAGCAATAAGTTCTAGTGCTTCTATATTTTTCTCAAGTGATAAATTTTGCTTAATGAGTTTAATAAATTTTGCAATATCATTAATTTTAATATTCTTTTCAAAATTAAAATATTCAAAAAAATCTTTTACTTTTTCAT
Source organism: Campylobacteraceae bacterium (assembly GCA_027024155.1). Lineage (GTDB taxonomy): Bacteria > Campylobacterota > Campylobacteria > Campylobacterales > Sulfurovaceae > JAADEQ01. Next base: position 9,661 of record JALVTE010000085.1, on the reverse strand, counting down.
CATTATTAATCTTTTCTGCTATTTCGATATATCTGCTATCTATAAAATCAAATAAACTTTTATCAGATACATATTTTTCTATAGAATTAGTATTAAATATTATTTCACTTAAATCTTTAGATAGATATATATCTCTTGATTTTAAATATCTATCTTTTTGATTTATAGAAATAAAATAGAGTGAATCTTGTATTCTTTTTTTATCATCTTTTTCAAATTTATCAAAGTTTTCTATTATTATTTTTGTATAATTTAATAAAATATTATCATTATCTTTATTTCGATTATTAGCAATCTTTTTTATTTTAGGCAAATATTCATTTAATATGATATTTAAAATATCTGCTTCTATAACATTAAAAACTTTTTGTAAAAACTCTTTGTATTTATGTTCTTTTTTAGTTAATTCAAATAAAGTTGTATCTAATGTATTTAATACTTGGCTATTATCAGTATCATTTGAAAAATAAATTGTATTTTCACTATTTAAAAATGAACCATTTTGAGTTAATATGAGTTTTATTTTTCCTATATTTTCTTTATTATTTTCTTGAAATTTAATTAAAAAATCTAGTATTTCTTTGTAATTATTTTCTTTGTTTTTCTGTAAGTATTTATGTAGAATTTCAGGATATTTTACAAAGAAATCTATAGTTTTTTTATTTTTATTTTCTTTTTGCTCATCAATAATTTTTTTTATAAAGTCCTCAAGTCTTTTATTATCTTTATAATCATCTGCTAAAAAATTATATTTATCAAAATCAAACTCATTTTTATCTACAAAATTTTCTATAATTATATCAGGTTTATATTCACTTGATAGATAAATAAAACCATATGAATAAAATTTTTTATTTGTTTTGTATTTTGGAATTATTGGCAATGAGTTTTTAACTCTAATGTATAATTCTCTTTCATAATTTAATGCCCTGCTATCTGTATTTAAATATTTAGATAAAAATTTAGTTAATTCAAATACTACTTTTTCATCATAATCATTTAAATCCTTTTTATCAAAATAATCACATATTTTTTCTATTATCTCCTTTTTGTTAACTTTTTTAATGCCAAAAGTATTTATGAAATGTTCATTAAGAGCAAATTTTTTGTGAACTTGTTCATAGTTCTCACCAAATAGTATTTTTATATACTGTGTATAAAGTTCCGTATCTTCTAATAAAATAATATTTTCCGGTTTTTGCCAGATATTATTGTCAGATAGAATAACTTTTTTATGCTTTAATTGTTCAATAATATTATTATATAAATTTTCTACTAACTTATTATGGCTATTTCCATTTTTTAAAAAATAATTTAAATAAATAAATTTTAATTTAGAATGTTTTTTTAACTCTGCAATTACTTCATTGCAAATAAACTTTTCTATTTCTTTAAATTGCCATTGATTCCATTCGTTATCTATTGCAATATTTTCTCTTCCTGATTGTAGAATGAAATCAGCTTGTATTATAAAGTTTAATTCACTATGCAATTTTGTTGGTAAAAAAGAAAAAATTCTATCTTCGAAAGTTTGATTATTAATATGAGGAAAAGCCAATATAATTTCTCGCTTTTTTACATTTTTTCTTCGACCATTTTTATCTTTTACTTCATCTAAATTTTGATCTACATCAATACTTTTTTTAAAGACATAATATTTATTTTGCATATCTTCATTTTTTATACTCACCAGTTCTAAATTTTCATCTTTTTTTGAGAATTTTTTAGTGCTTATTATTTTTTGATTTGATTCTCTTATTGATATACTTGTTAATCTTTTTAAAAAAAGCAAAAGTATTGGTTCTATTTGTTTAATATCCTTTTTTAGCTTTTTAATTTTTTCTATTTTTTTCTCTTTACTAAAAGGTAAATATAAAGTTGTATGGGTATTGTTTTGGAATTCTTTAGGATAATTTTTTAATTCTTCATCATCAATCCAATGAGGAATAATATATTCTGTATTTCCTTCTTTATCTAATCTTCCAAAATGGAATCGATAACCATTTGAAGATATTGCAGGTTTATCAGTAATTTTAAAAACAGATTTAAAACCTATACCTTTTTCTCCAATATATCCTTCGTTTTTATCTTTAGCCTTTGTAGATTTTCCAAATGCACATATTGCTTTTATTTGTTCTTCTGAAAAGCCTGTTTCATTATTAAAAACAATTAATCCATTATCTTCTAATATAAATTCCAAAATATGTTCTTTTTCATTTGAGATAGTATCTTCCGCATTTTGAATTAATTCATAGATAAAATGATTATCTTCTGCATAAATCCCTTCTGATAACTCTTTAGCCATTTGTTGGTATTGACTCCAAAAGTCATTAATTATTTTATGTTTAGTATTTTTTTGTTCTAAATAATCTTTTTTTATATTTTCAATTAAATCTTTTTTTATATTCATTAAACCACCTTTACAACTCCCAAAATCTCAAAACTGCTTGTTACCTCTTTTGCACTTTCTAACTCTTGTATCTTTTTATCTCTTTGTTCTATGATATTTGATATTTCACCCTTTCTCATTTTTATTATATCTTTTTGTTCTACTTTTTTTTGTAATTGTTTAGTTTTTTTAATCTTTTTGTCAAAATAGCTTTTTACTGAGTGTATTTTTATATCTATCAGTCTATGTAGCTCTTGTTTTTCATTGTCTTTTATCTTTTCTATATTTTTTACCCAAAAAGTAAATGCTTTGTTTTTTATCAAGTTAAAATCTAATTTCTCATTTGACTCTATCTCTTTTTCTTCACAATCTGCTATAAAATCAAAAAAATCTTTTTCTTCCAAATAGTTAAAACTATCATCAAGCAGTAAAACTTTTATGTATGATTTTTCTTTTAGTGATTTTAAATCTAATCTATAAACAACTGCATAGCTATTTTTATACTTTTTATGAGTAGCAATAGTAGTTAAGTTTTTAAAGTTTTTTTGTTTACTTATCATGAGAATGATAGGATTTGAGATATTTATGAAAATAGTATTTAAATCATCACTATTATTTGTCTCAAAACTTATTTTTAACTCTGGTGATCGATTTATCTTTATCAACAACTCTTTTTCTTCTTTATACTTTAAAGATTCTTTTTTCTTATCGCTCATATGTGGCTTTAAAGTATTGAAAAGTAACTTTGTATTTTTTGAAGATAATTTTATCAAACCACTTTTTAACTCTTGAAAATTTATATCATTCTCTTTAAAAAAGTTAGTTATGATTTTTTTTGTTTGGTTTTGAAGAAAATTTATCTTTTTATTATTAAAAAAGTTTTTTTCTTCTTTTTGAAAATTTAAGTCATTGTTGAGCATTTTGTCAAACTCTTTTATATGCTGACTTATTTCTAACTTTTTTCGCTCCATAGCTAATGTTTCTAAATTTAGCTTTTTTTCTATCTCTTCATCACTAAGATTTAATATCTCTGATATATTTAACTCTTTTTCTAAGTTTCCAAGTATTGGCTCTAACTCTCCGATAGATTCTTCAAAGATATTTAATTTGTTGTACAATCTATTGTAGATTCTATCTTCTATAGAGCCTATTATACAAAGGTTGAAAATATGTAATTTATCAAACTTTTGTCCTATCCTATCTATACGACCTATCCTTTGTTCTACTCTCATAGGATTCCAAGGCAAATCATAATTTATAACAACATTGCAAAACTGCATATCAAGACCTTCACTTCCCACTTCACTAGAAAGCAAAATATCAAACTCTTTGTTTTTAAAATCCTTGATTTTTGAAAATCTCTCTTCTACTGATAAATCTCCATGAATTTTACCGATTTTGTAGCCTAAATCTTTTAATTTTATCTCCAAGTAATCAAGTGTTTTTTTGAAAAAAGAGAAGACTATCATCTGTCTAATATCTTTTGAGTGTAAATCTTTTATCAATTCTTCAAACTTTAAAAATTTAGAATCATTTTGACCTATCGCTTCACCTTTTTGGATAATATTGTTGAGATACTCTAGTGCTTTTTCTTGTATGTTGATTTGTGAATAATAATCATCTAAATCCTCTATATCATCAAAAATAATTTTTTTATTATCTTTTATCTTTTTAAAACTATTTAGAGATGCTATCATAGAGGAACTAGCCATTCTTTCTGGCATAATTGTTATAAAGCCTTGAGGCACATGAGGATATAAAAATTTTACAAAATTTATAACTGCATCATAATACTCTTTTTCTTCTTTTGTTATTTCAACGATAAATGAGCTTGCATGTCTTGGAGTTACTAAGCCTACATCTTTTTTCTTAGTTCTATTTATGATAAAACTTAAATAATCAGCTTTTATAAGTTCGTTGATAAAGTGTATTTTATCTGATACAGTTAAAGCATTTAAAGATAAAATTTTATTAAAGATATTTTGAAGATTTTCTCTATCTATAGTGTTTTTATAGTTATGTATAAATTCTTTGATATTTGAAAGAGAAGCATTGTTTCTAAATAGTGCTATAAGTTTATGTATAACTGGATTTGGCTCTATCATTTGGCAAAAGTATTCGTAATCTCTAAAATAATCATTATCAAGCAGATATAAGATATTAAACAAATCTTGCAATCTATTTTGAATGGGAGTAGCTGTCAAAAAAACAATATGTTCTGATAATGAGGTAATTATTTTTGCACTTTCAAATGTTGAAGTATCTTCATTTCTCATAGTATGAGCTTCATCCATAACTAAAAAATCTACTTCAAAAAAGCTGTTTTGTAGTTTTTGCATAACTTTTTCATCTCTTAAGGTATGATATGAGATTATAATCTTTTCATGAAATACTTTTGATGAACTATATCTTTCAACTTCATCTATAAAGTTTAAAAATTGATTTGTTTTATATATCTCAAAATCTTCATCAAATCTTATTAAAAGCTCTTCTTTCCATTTTACAGTTAAAGAAGATGGAACAACTATTAAAGAGATTTTTAACTCTTCTCTTTTGTCTATCTCTTTATATATCATCCCTGCTTCTATAGTTTTTCCAAGTCCTACTTCATCAGCTATTAAGACTCTATAGTTTTGAGAGTTCAAAAATTTAATTAATGGTTTATATTGATGAGGTTCAGGAGTTAATCTGTTTGTATTATATGAATATAAAATATCATCTAAAGGATTTTTAACACAATTTATAAAAATATTTTCTTTAAAATTTGAGAGAGGTGAGATGATGTTATCTATTGAAATAAACTCTATTTCATTTTTGTTTACTGTTTTATATTCACCATCAAGAAGTATTTCACAGTATTCATCAAACTCTTCTGTAATGATTATATTTTGATTGGTTGGTAAGTAAATGGCTTTTTTCAATATTATTCCTGATTTATAATTGTAGATAGCTATTTATTTAAGAATTATTATAGCTCAAAATAGCTTGTTTTTGTAAGTTGAAGCAAAATGTTGAGATTAATATTATTGTATTTTGATTATATAGTAATTGTAGTGTGTAGTTTGTGTATAATATTGGTTTTCTCTTCTTCATTTTTTTTAATAAAAACGAAGCAAAAAAATCGCACAAAAGATGAGATTTTCGGGAGATTTGTTTAATTTCCGCTAAAAATGCAAAACTCAGCCTACGGCTTCAAACAGTTGCATTTTTTAACGCTACAATTAAACAAATTTCTTTTTCCGAAAATCTCAAATTGTGCAAAAATCAGCCAATAAATTGGATAGTAATTATAAAGATTTTTTTAAATAACGTGTATTTATATCTTACAAATTGCAATAAATGTAAATATACAAAAGAAAATAGTTCTGCTTTAATGGATTTAATAATATTTGAAGTGGTGGCCCTGGACGGAATCGAACCGCCGACACAAGGATTTTCAATCCTTTGCTCTACCGACTGAGCTACAGTGCCACTTTGTAAGTGGGTGAAATTATAGCTAAGTAAGCTTATGTAAAACTTAAACTATAATAACTTAGCTAATTTTTTATAGACTTTACGAAATCTTTAAAGTCATCACCTCTTTTTGCATAAGATGGGAATTGGTCTAAACTAGAAGCTGCAGGTGCTAGCAGGGCAACGCTATCTTTTGTATGTACACTATTTATTAAATCTAGTGCTATATTTAAAAACTCTGCTCTCTCTGCCTCTATACTGTATTTTTTGGCTAAATCTAAAAGCTTATCTCTGTTTGAGCCTATGGCGTAAATTGTGATATTTAAATCTTTTATCTCTTTAAAGAAGTCGTTAAAGTCTACGCCCTTATCATCTCCACCTAAGATTAAGTGTATAGGCTTTTGGCTATATAGCTTAATTGCCTGCAAGGCAGCATCTACATTTGTAGCTTTTGAGTCGTTTACCCATACTCTGCCTTGGCTATCTTTTAACTCCTCTTGGCGGTGGGCGTCTAAAACGAAACTGTTTATCTGCTCATAATTTACCTCATCGAATAGTACTTTCTCTATTGCCATTGCTAAGATTGCATCTAATAAAAATGCACCTTTAAATTTAACTCTGCTAGCATCTATATCGAAGATTTTCTCTATATCTTCTACACTTTCATACTCTACAATCCAAGCGTTGCTTTTTGGTAGCGGTAGTCCCTTTGGTACAAGTGCTAACTCGCCCTCTTGCATTGTGGTAAGTGGCTTTAACTTATCTTGGGTATAGCCATCTGCTCCACCGTGCCAATCTAAATGGTCTGGGGTAATAGGAAGTAGCAGGTATATATTTGGGCTAGCCTGCTTTGTGTGGTGCAGGGTAAATGAGCTAGTCTCTAAAACCCAAATTGGTGCATCTTGATTTAGCTCTGCAAGAGGTGTACCAATATTACCACCACTTAATGCCCCTTTATCTTTAAATATATGAGTTAGCATCTGTGTAGTAGTTGTTTTACCATTTGTTCCGCTAATCCAAATGTTTAGAGGTTTTTTCTCCATCTTTATAGGTGAGCTATCTGCTAGAAAAAAATCGTATTCACTAAATAGGTTTTTTGCCTTTTTTACTAAAAGGTTATTTGGGGTAATAGATGGCGTTGCTACCTCTATATTAAAATCTTTGGGATTATAGTTGCTAGATGGATAGATTTTATTACCTAGTTCATCTACTTCTAACTCTTTTTTCTTATCGTCAAAAAATATACAGCCGTTTCCAAAAAGCTCTGCAATAGCTTTTGTTGTTTTTCCATACCCAAATAGGGCTAGTTTTGTTTTATCTATCATAATTATCTAATTTTCAGTGTAATTAGGGCTAGCAGGTTTGCTATAAAGGCTATCATCCAAAATCTTACAATAATTTTACTCTCTGCCCACCCCTTCATTTCGAAGTGGTGGTGTATTGGTGCCATTAGGAATACTCTTTTTTGGCGTAACTTGTAACTTCCAACTTGCAGTATTACCGATAGTGTCTCGATTACAAAAATTATACCAATCAGTACTAGCAAAACTTCACTCTTTGCCAATATTGCCATATATCCTAAAAATGCTCCAATAGATAGTGAGCCTGTATCGCCCATAAATATCTCGGCAGGGTAACTGTTGTACCATAAAAAGCCAAGCAGTCCACCAGCAAGTGCAGCTGCTATAATTACAACTTCTCCAACACCTTTAATATGAGGCAAGAGTAAATAACTTGACATAACAGCGTGTCCACACATGTACACAAACACGCCAAGTGTTGCTAAGCTAATAATTGTTGGTACTGTTGCTAAACCATCAAGCCCGTCTGTAAGATTTACAGCATTACTTGAAGCTATAAACACAAGAACCCAAAAAGCAATGGCCCAATAACCCATATCAAATAGTGGAGTTTTAAGAAATGGAACATAAAAGGTTGTTGGCATATTAGAAGCAAAGACAAGTAACGAAGCCACTATTGTAGATATAACAATAAGCAGTGCCATTTTACCCTTTGCACTTAAGCCCTCTAAGTTATTACCAGAGAGTATTTTTCCTAAGTCATCTTTCATACCAACTGCTGCAAAACCTATTAGCGTTATTAATCCGCCAATTACATAAATATTTGCCAAATTGGCAGTAAATAGCGATGAGATAAGAGTTGCCACTATAAAGACTGCACCTCCCATAGTAGGTGTAAACTGTTTACCCTCGTGTGCTTTTACCCATTTATTAATTGGTTGGTTAGCCTTTTTGGCTTTTGCCCAACGAATATACTTAGGCATTAAATACATTGTTAAACAAAAAGAGATAAAAAAAGCAATTCCAGCTCTTACTGAGATATAATGTAGTAAGTTAATATCAAATAGTTTATGAAAATAGTACAGCATTAAGACAACTTTCTAGTTTTATTTTTAGCCTAAATTAGATAAAGTATTCTATCGAACTCAGGTTTATAGGCTATAATACGCCAATATTTAACTGCTATTTTACTTAAATTTTTTTAAGTAAAGTACAAAAATTACAAAAGGACAGATAAATATGCCAAAAAAGACGCTTTTAATTATTACAGATGGCATTGGATACAAAGAAAATAGCAAAGCTAATGCATTCAATGCTGCAAAAACTCCAACTTATGACTATCTTTTTGAAAAATACCCCCATACATTGATATCAACTCACGGTTTAAGTGTAGGTTTACCAGAGGGGCAAATGGGAAATAGCGAAGTTGGGCATATGACTATTGGAAGTGGTAGAGTACTTTATCAAGATTTGGTAAAAATCTCTTTAGCTCTAAAAGATGGCTCACTTAAGAGTAACAGAGCACTAAATGGTGTATTAAACAACTCTAATCGTATCCATATTATTGGACTAATGAGCGATGGTGGAGTGCACTCTCATATAGAGCATATTTTAGGTTTGGCAAAAATCGCTAGTGAAGCTGGTAAAGAGGTTTACTTACACTTAATTACAGATGGCAGAGATGTATCGCCAACAAGTGCACCAAAATATTTAGAACAAGTGCTAAAAATAACTAACAAAAATATTAAAATAGCAACAATCAGTGGGCGTTTTTACACTATGGATAGAGACAACAGATGGGATAGAGTGCAAAAAGGTTACAACGCAATAGTAAATGCTACGCCTAAAACTTCTCTAAGCCCACAAGAGTACATTGAAAACTCTTACAAAGATGATATTACCGACGAATTTATTGTGCCTACTGCATTTAGCGATTACGATGGTATGCAAAATGGCGATGGTGTGATTGTTGCAAACTTTAGAAGCGATAGAGTACGAGAGATTACAAGAGCCTTAGGCGATAGCACTTTTAACGAGTTTGAAAAAAAAGATATTAAGCTAAATATCGCAACTATGACGCAGTACGATAAGAGCTTTCCATACCCTGTAATGTTCCCTAAAGAGGCACCTAAAAACACTTTGGCTGAAGTTATAAGTGCAAAAGGTCTAAAGCAGTTACACACAGCCGAGACTGAGAAATATGCCCATGTTACCTTTTTCTTTAATGGTGGAATTGAAGAGCCATACGAAAACGAGAGTCGTGTATTAATAGATAGCCCAAAAGTGGCAACTTATGACTTACAGCCAGAGATGAGTGCTACAGAAGTTGGCAAAGCTGTTAGAACTGCTATGAAAGAAGAGTACGATTTTATAGTAGTAAACTTTGCAAATGGAGATATGGTTGGTCATACGGGTAATTTCGAAGCAGCCATCAAAGCAGTCGAAACAGTAGATGAACAACTTGGTAAAATTTTGGAAGTTGCAAGCCAAAAGGAGTATAATATTATCTTAACATCCG
>JALVTE010000084.1 GCA_027024155.1 Campylobacteraceae bacterium | reverse complement strand
CTGAGTATGGCGATTATGTAAGTGGACCACGCGTAATTAACGAAGAGTCTAAAAAAGCTATGAAGCAAATCTTAAAAGAGATTCAAAACGGTCAATTTGCAAAAGACTTTATCTTAGAGGGTCAAGCAGGATACCCAAGAATGAACGCAGAGCGTAAAAACGCAGCAGCAAGCAAAATCGAACAAACAGGTAAAAAACTAAGAGATATGATGCCTTGGATTGCAGCAAACAAAATTGTTGACCAAGAGACTAACTAATCAAAATCCCTCTTCTGTGGAGGGGTTACTCTTTTTTGTATAAAATCATTGCTAATATTTTCTAATTTTTTAAAAATTTCATACCAATTTGCTTTTTTTCTTAATTTTTTATAATCATAGTTTTTGTCAAAGGAAATTCTACCTTTTATATTAATAATACTGTTTTTTTCTTTTCTATTTTTTATAAATACTCCTTTGGTAAAATTATAGCAAAATTATTATGCTATAATTCACAAAAACTAAAAGGATATACCAATGTTAGAAGTAGGTCAAAAAGCCCCAGAATTTTGTTTACCTAATCAAGATAGCGAAGAGATATGTTTAAGAGATTTTGCAGGTAGTTGGGTAGTACTATACTTTTACCCAAAAGATAGCACTCCAGGTTGTACAACCGAGGCTCTTGATTTTACAGCCCTAAAGTCAGAGTTCGAAAAAGAGGGTGCAACAATTTTTGGCGTAAGCCCAGACTCTATAAAAAGACACTGCAACTTTATAGCTAAAAAAGAGCTAACCATAACGCTACTTAGCGATGAAGATAAAGAGGTAGCTAAAATGTATGATGTTTGGCAGTTAAAAAAGCTCTATGGCAAAGAGTATATGGGAATTGTAAGAAGCACATTCTTAATAGACCCCGATGGAAAAATAGCTTATATTTGGAGTAAAGTTAAGGTTAAAAACCATGCACAAGAGGTGTTAGAGAAATTAAAAGAACTCAAGAAAGCTTAAAGCACAAAGCATAAAGCTAGAATATGGCTTTGCTACTTTTTCAAAAGCTTTAGGCTTTAAGCTTATAGCTTTTAGCTTCCCAAAGGATAAAAATTGAAAAAATTATTAACACTATTAGCTTTATCAGTTTCACTCTTTAGTACCGAGATAAAACTAAGTAATCAATCTGCCCTAAAAATAGCTAATAAAATTTGGCAAAACGAGGGTAGTGGGCAAAAGAGCAAGCTTGTGTGGTGGAACAAAGGCGAAGAGTTTGCTAGTTGTGGAGTAGGGCACTTTATATGGTTTACAAAAGACAAACCAATGTACTTTTTCCACGCTTTCCCTGCGATGCTAAGCTACATTACCGCAAGGGGTGCAAAGCCACCAAAATGGCTAACACCAACTACTCCAAATGTATGGAACAACTACTACGAGTGGAAAAGAGCAAAAGCAACAAATGCACCTAAAATGGTAGAGCTTACAAACTTCCTAAACCGCACAAAAGCCCTACAAGCACACTTTATGGTTTACCGCTTCAATAAAG
>JALVTE010000083.1 GCA_027024155.1 Campylobacteraceae bacterium | reverse complement strand
GTTTTATAAACAATGCATATGTTAAGTTAATGGGCTTAGATATGAGCAATTTTGCACCTGCAGACTCTTATAAATCGCTAACAAAACTTTTTATAAGAAGCTTAAAAAAAGAGCCAAATATAGATGCCAAAATAACCAGTGTAATATCTCCATGTGATGGTCAGATAGTAGCATTTGGTAAAATAGAAAATGGGCTAGCTTATCAAATAAAGGGTATGGAGTATAGCACTAGAGAGTTAATAGGCAAAGAGAATAGTGAAAGTTTAGAGATTTTAGAGGGTGGAGAGTATATAAACTTTTACCTATCTCCAAAAGATTACCACCGCTACCATATGCCGTTTGATGTTAAAGTGTTGAGTGTCCTTCATATTCCTGGTAAGCTATATCCTGTAAATATGCCACTACTTAAAAATAAGAAAAATCTATATATAGAGAACGAAAGAGTAGTAATAGAAGTTTTAGATAGATTTGGGCATAAACATTTTATTGTGCTTGTTGGTGCTTTGAATGTTGGTAAAATGGTAGTAACTTTTGAAGATGCAATCAAAACTAATGAAAATGGCAACAGTAGAGCTTATTACAAGTATGAAGAGCCAAAACCTCTAAAAAAAGGTGAACTCTTTGGATGGTTTGAAATGGGCTCTACAATAGTAATATTAAGTCAAAAAGATGCTATTAAATGGAGTGTTGAATTAAATCAAAAAGTTACATTTGCTGATGTTTTAGGAGAGTTAAATGAACATTAGAGAGATAGATGAATTTTCACAAATACGTACAAAAGCTAGAGCATATCTTTGCTATATTTTAAGTAGAGCAATGCCTAATAGAGTGCCTTCTATTACTCTTAGAGATATTAAAATTGGACTTAAAAGCATTGCTAAAACTCTGAAAAATGCAGATGCACTATATGTATTAGATGCAGATGGTAAGCAGTTAATAAATACAATTAGTATGGACCCAAAATATGCAAGAAAAGGGCAGGGCGAGAGCAGAAGTGCAAGAGCTTATTATTATAAAGTTATAAGAGATAAAAAGTGTGTCTTAACAGACCCCTACCCATCTATAAAGAGTAATAACTTAGTAGTTACAGTTGCCTACCCAATTTACAATGATAAAGAGGAGTTAGTATATATTGTATGTGTAGATATAGCTTTAAACAATATACTTAAAATGGTTAATCCATCTTCTGTAGATGCTTTTGCCGGTAAAGTTACCAAATATGTTTATGCTGCTTTCTCTCTGGCTCTACTTTTTGTAGCACTATTACTATTTGTAAAGGGTGTTGTCAGCTTTACAAGTATGGGTGTGCATATAGAAGCCATTGATATAAAAAATGTCTTTGAATCTACCATTTTGCTAACACTCTCTCTTGCAATTTTTGATTTAGTAAAAGCAATATTTGAAGAGGAAGTTTTAGGCGAACATAAAAAACGCCACGAAGGTGATATTCATAAAACAATGGTTAAATTCTTAGGCTCTATTATTATTGCTTTAGCTATAGAGTCATTAATGC
>JALVTE010000082.1 GCA_027024155.1 Campylobacteraceae bacterium | reverse complement strand
TTGCATAAACTCTTCGGCATTTGCCAAATCTACTTTAGAATTAACCCCCATAAACTCATCTTCGTTTACCACTATTGGCTCTATATTTAAGCCTTTCTCTACTGCCATTTTTACTATGTCTGTTAAGTAGTACTCCTCTTGGGCGTTATTGTTATCAATTTTTGGGATAAACTCTTCTAAAACAGCTCTATCTACACAGTAAACACCTGCATTTACACTTTTTATGGCCTTTTGCTCATTAGTACAGTCTTTCTCTTCTACTATCTCTTTTGCTAAGCCTCCCTCTATAACCACTCTACCATATCCACTTGGGTTATCTAGCTTTAGGATTGTCATAGCTATTGGGGCACTCGATTGTGCTAGTTTCTCTAAAGATGCAGTAGTAACAAGAGGCATATCACCATTTAAAATTAATACTCTATCGCCTTTTACTTCTACACCCTTAAGTGCACCGCCTGTTCCTGGGAAATTTGTTATATCTTGCTTATGTATGTTTATATTTTGATAATTACTCTCTATACTCTCTTTTACTAAATTGAATTGGTGACTTAGAACTACTGTAATATCGTCACTTAACTTTTTAGACTCATCCAAAATATGAAAGAGCATAGGCTTGCCAGAGATTTTATGCAACACTTTTGGTGTTTGAGACTTCATTCTTGTCCCTTTTCCAGCTGCTAAAACTACAACAGATACAGACATTAATAATCCTTTGGGTAAAATACTAATGATATTATAGCGAGATAAGGTAAATTATAGTGGAATGTAGACATTTTGGCAAGTGCGGTTCTTGCAATTTTTATGATAACTCTTATGGTGATGCGTTAGAGATAAAAGCTAAAGAGGTTAGCGAACTTTTAAAAGAGTTTTATAGTGATAAGTTGGAAGTTTTTAAATCTATCGAAGCAGGACATAGAGCTAGAGCAGAGTTTAAAATATGGCATGTGGGAGATAGTTGCCACTACGCTATGACTAATATGGATAAAAATGGCATAGAGCTTCTAAGTGAGTGCCCAAAAGTAATAGAGGCGATTAGCAAGGTTCAATACCCCCTACTAGATGCAATTAATAGTAGTGAAATTTTAAAGAAAAAACTATTTAGCATAGAGTTTTTAGGCACAAAAAGTGGTGAGCTGTTAGTTACTATGATATACCACAGAAAACTTGAAGATGACTGGAAAGAAGAGGCTAAAGAGTTAGAGAAGCAATTTAATATTTGTATAATAGGCAGAAGCCGAAAGCAAAAGGTTATACTATCTAACGAATATGTAACAGAGTGCTTAAGTATAAAAGGCGAAGAGTTTAGCTACCGATACTACGAAGGTGGCTTTACGCAGCCAAACCCATTTGTAAACGAAAAGATGATAAGCTGGGTGATAGATAGAGTACAAAACAGTGGTGGCGATTTACTAGAAGCTTACTGTGGACTTGGTAACTTTACAATACCTTTAAGCAGGCACTTTAACAGAGTATTAGCAACAGAGATTAGTAAAAACTCTATAAAAGCGGCTAAAGAGAATT
>JALVTE010000081.1 GCA_027024155.1 Campylobacteraceae bacterium | reverse complement strand
CATTCTTCTTTAGATTTCTTCGCCCTGTGGTTGAAAATGGATACCTCTATATTGCACAACCACCACTTTACCGATATAAAAAGGGTAAAAACGAGACATATCTAAAAGATGATAAAGCTTTGAAAGACTTTATGATAGAGAAGGGTATAGAGGCTATAGATATAGAGTCTTTAGGTAGTGCAGATATGATTGCACTATTTAAACTTGTTGCATATTACCAGCTAACACTAAACGAGCTAGATAAGCGTTTTGCAATGGCTGAAGTTTTAAGATATATGATAGAAAACCCAGATGTTGCAGGCAAAAGTAACGAAGAGTTAGCAGTTGAGCTAGAGAAGTTTATAAAAGATTTAGGCTACAATATTTTAAATAGATTTGTAGATGAAAATAGCTTGCATTACTATGTTCAAACTAACGAAGGTTTAGAAGAGTTGCTAATAGACGATACACTATTTACAAGCCCACACTATAACGAAGCTATCTATATATACCAAAAAATCAAAGAGTATATGAATGAAGAGTTAGAGCAGAGAGATTTGCTAGAGGATTTAGTAAAAATAGAAGAGCATGCTAAAAAAGGTGCATATATTCAGCGTTACAAAGGTCTTGGAGAGATGAACCCAGAGCAGTTATGGGAGACAACCATGGACCCAACAAACAGAAGATTGCTTCGTGTTCAAATAGAAGATTTCGATACTGCAAGCGATGCATTTGTACTATTTATGGGTGATGAAGTAGAACCAAGAAGACAATATATAGAGACTCATGCAAAAGATGTTAAGCATCTTGATGTGTAGTCTATTTGTGCTTTGGCATAAATAGAAGCTAAGAGCGTAGGACTTAGAGCTAGCGATGGGTGGCTTTGCCATATTTTTTTTAATGTTTTGGTATTAATTGTTATTAGAGGTGTTATTCATTGCTATTAAGTTAAGAGTTTTATATCTATTTATTTGCTTTAAGTTCAAAGCCTGAAGCGATGAAAATATTTACTATCGCAGTCATTCTGAGCGTATGCGAAGAATCTAGTTTAAACGGCTGTAAAGCTAAGAGTTTATATCGGCTCTTTGAGTTAGATTCTTCGCTTCACTCAGAATGACGGCGATTGTAAACTTTTAAATTTACTATAGAACCCTCTGATTAACCTAGACACACATCAGCAACTCAAGTTTTGTTTTAGATTGAGTTACTAACTTGTAGGACTAACTAGTTAATTCAAAAGTTAGTAGCTTAATATAAAGCAAAACTTGTGTTGCCCTGCGGATGGAGCTTGAGGGTGCAATCTTTAGTAAGATATTTACTTCATCTTAGCAATGGCAAAGGACTTGAAAATCTCTTACTAAATCTTGCACCCTCAAACTCCACTGATGTGTATCTAGGTTATTCAGAGGGTTCTATAATTTATAAGAGTAAATTTCTTGGCATTAAGCTCAAAGCCAAAAGCTTAAAGCTAGCCACTGCATCACTCCCACGGAAGTGGTAGTTCACAATTTCAACTGTCTAAAAGTTGAAAAAGTACTTTTTCGGCAGTTTAAACTGTGGATTCCCGTTTTCACGGGAATGACATGGTGGCAAGCTTTTAGCTTTGTGCTTTAAGCTTTAAGCATTTAATGGAGTTAAAACTCTTAACTTAATGGCAATGAAAGTACCCTTAAATTAAAAAGCTCTAGGCTCTAAGCCCTGAGCTCTAAGCTTAACCTGAAAGGTTTTAAATGAAATATGGTGAAAAAGAGATACTGGAATTTGATATAAATTTAGATGAGCATTACTGGCCAAATGAGCATAAGAAAAATTATGTAATAGATATTGAGTTGCCAGAGTTTATGTGTAGATGTCCTAGAAGTGGATACCCAGACTTTGCAACAATAAAGTTATCGTATACACCTAATGATAAAGTGATAGAGTTAAAAGCATTAAAGCTTTATATAAACTCATTTGCTAATAGATACATTAGTCATGAAAATAGTGCTAATGAAATTTATGATACTCTTAAAGCGAAACTAAATCCTAAATGGATAAAATTGGTTGCAGATTTTAACCCTAGGGGTAATGTGCATACTGTGATAACTATTGATAGTAATAACTCTTAGTTATTCCTATCGAATAACTTCAGTTAATAATTCTACTTGTACATTCCAATTTAATTAATATATTTATATAGTGCTTAACTTCATTTAATGAAAACTATTAAAATCTTTTATTTAAAATAAGCATATAAATATGTTCTATTTATGTTGATAAATATACTATATATCAATATTTTAAAATATTTTATTAAATTTATTGATATATAAATAAAAAATATGTATCTATTGTGTTAAATAAATTGCTTAATTACCTATAATACTAAAAAAAACTTCCAATTTGTCATTTATATTGATTTTTTCTAATTATTAATGGTATAATCTAATGTATATAATAGAAAAAGGAGCGTTAAAATGAGCAAGCTTGACGATAAAATCAAATTATATCAAGAGGAATCTAAAAAATTAAATTTAGGTTTAAGTGATGAGTATATTGCAAATATAGCTAAATCTTTAGGACCTGCAATTTATAGAGCAGATACAGAGATTGTAGCTTGTGGAGACAAGAGTGAGTTAGATAGAATAAGAAATAACTATTTAAAGAAGAAATTAGGCTTAGAAGATGATAACAGTACACTTGATGAAATGATTCAAAGAGTATGTGTAAAGTTAGGTACTTCAAACAGAAGAAAATATAGAGCTCTTTTTTACGGATTATTAGCAATAGAAGCGAAAAAAGAGTCTATCTACGCATAGACTTTAAAAATTACTGATTGTTGGGTACAATTTAATAAGTTGTACCCAGTTTTACTACACTATTTTTATATCTAATCCCAAAATTTACTAATTGTATTGTATAATTTACCTAAAAAAGAGAATTATGAAAGAGAATATTTTATTAATTGGTTTTATGGGTGTTGGAAAAGGTACAATAGCAAGAGCTTTTTCAAAAGAGTATTCTGTATATAATATAGATACTGATGATTTAATAGAGTCTAAAGAGAATAGAAGAATCCCTAAAATATTTGAAAAATTTGGTGAAGATTACTTTAGAGCTTTAGAGAAAGATACTGCTATTTGGCTAGAGAAATCTGTAACTGGCACTCTTATAAGTTGCGGTGGTGGATTTTATAAAGTAGATAATATTAATAGAATAGGAAAAGTTATCTATTTAGATGCACCTTTTAATTGGATATATAATAGATTAAGCACTGCAAAAAATGCGGAATCTAAGTTAGCTAAACGACCGCTGTTTCAAGATTTGAAAAAAGCAAAAGCTTTATATAAAGAACGCAAAAAAGCTTATAAAAAAGTTGCAGATTTAGTTGTAAATGTAAAAGATAAAGATGAAAAAGAAATTATTAAAGAGATTGCCAAATTTGCTGGCATAAAATAGTTCTTATTTAACATCTATTTGTTATAATTTGAAAAATAAAAAAGACTTCAGTTGCTAACCGGAGTCTAGTATACAAAGAGCCTTTATGCAAACTTTTGAAGATTACTTAAAGAGTAATATTCCACATATAGATAGCTTTTATCAAGATTATAATAGTGCAATAGAGTATATAATGTCAGCTTCTGGTAAACTTTTTAGACCAAAGTTGCTACTATCTATTGTTGAATCTTATGAACCCTTACTAGTAGAGTCTAGTTATCAAGTAGCACTTGCTGTTGAACTATTTCATACCTATTCATTAATTCACGATGATTTACCAGCTATGGATGATTCTCCGCTTCGTAGAGGCAATAAAACACTGCATACTATTTATGATGAGGCAACAGCTGTTTTAATAGGCGACGCCTTTAATACCCATGCTTTTGAGCTAATTGCTACTGCTAGTTTTAGAGATGATGTTAAAATAGAGCTTGTAAAGCTTCTTGCTGTTAATGGTGGATTAGCTGGTATGGTATTTGGGCAAGCTATAGATTTGGCTTATGAAAACAGACCTTTGAGCTTAGAGCAGGTAGAGGTTTTACATTTAAATAAAACTGCAAAATTAATAGCAGCCTCTTTAGTTATGGGGGCTGTAATTGTTGGCTTAGATAGTAAAGTAAAAGATAGACTATATCAATTTGGTTTAGATTTAGGATTGCTATTTCAGGTGCAAGATGATATTATAGATGCAACATTAAGTGCTGATGAAGCTGGTAAACCAACAGGTAACGATGAAGATAAGAACAGTTTTATTAATTTGTTAGGATTAGATGAGTCGGTAAAATATGCAGATAATTTAGCAGATAAAATTGAGCTAGATTTTAAGAATTTTGAGCCAAAATTACAAAGTGCCTTGAAGGAACTTTTAGATAAATATTTGTATAGACACAGAGTATAAATTAGACTCCTTTGTGGAGGAATCGTATTTATACTTATAAAAAGGATTTTGATGTCAAGAGAGTTTCACAAAAAGATGGCTAATACTATTAGATTTTTAGCTGCAGATATGGTACAAAAAGCAAATAGTGGACACCCAGGTGCACCGATGGGTTTAGCAGATATTGCTGTTGTTTTAAGTCGCCACTTAAAGCACAACCCTAAAAACCCTAGCTGGATAAATAGAGATAGATTGGTATTCTCTGGTGGGCATGCATCTTCGCTTGTTTACTCTTTGTTGCACCTTTGGGGTTATGATGTTAGCTTAGAGGATTTAAAAGAGTTTAGACAATTAGACTCTAAAACACCAGGACATCCAGAGTATGGGCATACTCCTGGAGTAGAAATTACAACAGGACCATTGGGGCAGGGCGTTGCAAATGCAGTTGGTTTTGCAATGGCAAAAGAGTACACAGCAAACAAAGTAAATAGTGAAACTTGCGAATTTATAGACCACAAAGTGTACTGTTTTTGTGGAGATGGTGATTTGCAAGAGGGAATTAGCTACGAAGCTTGCTCTTTAGCTGGTAGATTGAAGCTTAAAGATTTAGTTTTAATTTACGATAGTAACCACATTACAATCGAAGGCGATACAGCAATAGCGTGGAGCGAAGATGTAGAGGCAAGATTCAAGGCTCAAGATTGGGATGTATTAAAGATAAACGGACACTGCCCAGATGAGATAGAAGAGGCACTAGTAAGTGTTAAAAGTGCAACAAAACCTACTATTATAATTGCAAATACAATTATCGGTCGTGGAGCTATGGAGTTAGAGGGTAGCCACGAAACTCACGGTGCACCTCTTGGCGAAAAGATTATAGAAGAGGCAAAAGCGAAAGAGGGATTTGACCCTAAGAAAAAATTCTATATTCCAGAAGATGTTTTAGCTGAATTTAGAGCTGCTATCGAAAAAGGCGATGAAGAAGAGAGAGCTTGGAAACACTTACTAAAGCAAGCTCCACTTCCAGAGCAAAACGAAGCTTTAGAAGCACTTTTAAATCCGGACTTTAGCAAAATTGAGTGGCCAGATTTTAGTGATACAGCAGAGATGGCAACTCGTGATAGTAACGGTAAAATTTTAAATGCAATCTCTAAAGCACTGCCAGGGTTTATTGGTGGAAGTGCCGATTTGGCACCATCTAACAAGACAGAGCTAAAAGATATGGGTAATTTTCCAAAGGGTAAAAATATTCACTTTGGAATTAGAGAACACGCAATGGCAGCAATTACAAACGCAATGGCACTGTATGGCACAATAATTCCATTTAACGCAACATTCTTTGTATTTAGTGATTATATGAAAGGTGCAACAAGAGTAGCAGCTTTAACTAAAATTAAAAACTACTTTGTATGGACACACGATAGTATCGGAGTTGGAGAAGATGGTCCAACACACGAGCCAATAGAACAACTTAGCCAATTTAGAGCTATGCCAAACTTTTATGTATGGCGTCCTGCAGATGCTACAGAAAATGTTGAGGCTTGGAGAACAGCATTAACAATAGATGCACCAAATGCATTTGTATTAAGTCGCCAAAAGTTAAAAACACTAAAACCAAAAAGAGATTTTGGAGAGGTTAGTCGTGGTGCATATATAGTTAAAAAGAGAGAGGGTGCAACACTTACAATTATGGCAAGTGGAAGTGAGCTTATGCCATCACTTATGGCTGGTTGCTATTTAGACAAAATGGGTGTAAAAGCAAATGTAGTTTCAGTTCCATGTTTCGATTTGTTTGACGAACAAGACAAAGAGTACAAAACTCAAGTAATAGACCCAAATACAAAAGTTCTAGCAGTAGAAGCAGCAAGAGGCTTAGAGTATTACAAATACGCAGACGATGTACTAGGAATGGAGAGCTTCGGAGCATCAGCACCAGCAAACCTATTATTCGAAAAATTCGGCTTTACAATCGGCAATATAAAAGCAAGAGCTTGTGAGCTTTTAGGTGTAGAGAATAAGCTTGTAGAGATTAATGGGGCAGAGTATTAATACTCTTGCCTAGCCAGTGAAAGAATCTGAAATTCCACTCCTAAAGCAGATAAGCTATAGCAGCTATCTATTCCTAATTCCGTAAAATATTAACTCTTATATCCTGATTTACATATCCAATAAAATTAAATATTAATTTTTTCGAAAAGTATTTAGTGTAATTCCAACTGAAAGTATTATTAGAGATAATCAAGAAGATTATTATAAAACCTACATCCCCGCCACACCTAACGAGCCCTTCCTTTCCTTATATTGGTACTTCCACATCCATATACTCATAAATCTTTTTCTGTTTTTGTAATATTTCACCTACCTGCAGTTTGTTTCCAGGGCG
>JALVTE010000080.1:36217-103069 GCA_027024155.1 Campylobacteraceae bacterium | reverse complement strand
GTTAAAGAGCATGGTCATGAGTTGATGAACTCTTTAAAGTTCAACGAAGTTGATTGGACAATAGTAGTTAAGAAAAAGGCTAATTAATGTCGCAAATTCTCTTTTCAACTTGGCAGGGCGAGTTAATTGATAACCGTAACAAGCCAAAAGAAGAGTGGGCAGAAACTGGATTTAAGCTACCTCTTGAGTATGACAGCGATACTCCAAGCCGTGCATTTATTGGCTGGGATGGTGTTGCAATATTCGATGAGAATATAGATGCTGTAAAACTAGCCACAGAGTATGCCGCACAGTATCAAATTTATTCGGAAGCTTGTGGGCGTTGTGCTCCTGGGCGTTGGGGTGGCAGGATTCTTTTTGACCTACTAGATAAAATTGCTAGAGGCGAGGGTAGTTTTGACGATATAGAGCACTTAAGTGAAGTTAGTAAAACTATGATGAATACAAGTAAGTGTGAAATCGGAAGAACAGTACCTAAGCCTATTTTGGATTTAATGGAGCACTATAAAGAGCAGTTTGATAAGTGTATTTTAGAGCAGACTAAATCTCATCACTATGATAATGATAATAAGTATATAGCTAAAATAACAGCTCCTTGTATGGATATGTGTCCAACACATGTTGATATACCTGCATATATCGAGGGTGTTAGAGATATGGAGTTTACTTCATCTCTTGCTGCTACAAGACAGACTATGCCACTAGCTCACACTTGTGGTCGTGTATGTCCACACCCATGCGAAGATGCTTGTAGAAGAACAAATCTTGATGAGCCTATCTCTATTATGGAGCTTAAGCGTTTAGGTGCAGATTATGAGACAGACCACCATTTAGAGTGGTTCCACCCAACAGAGCCTAAGCCTCCAAGAAATGATGGTAAAAAAGTTGCAATTATTGGTGCAGGACCAGCTGGTTTAACAGCTGCTTACTACTTAGGGCTAGAGGGAATACAGGTAGATATTTTCGAAGAATTACCAGTACTTGGTGGTGAAGTTGCTGTTGGTGTACCGCAGTATCGTATGCCAATAGAGAAGTACAATAAAGATATAGAACTTGTTACTTCGCTTCCAAGTGTAACAGTTTATACAAACCACCGCGTGGATGCCCAGCGTCTAAAAGAGATAGATGCTGAGTATGATGCAACACTTTTAGCTTTTGGTACAAGACTGTCTAAACAAGTTCGTGCAAAAAATGAGCGAGAAGAGATAAAAGGTTACTGGGGTGCTATTTCAATGCTTGATAAAGTAAACCTTTGGCACAAGTATAGAATCGGCTCACCTGCTAGCGAAGATTTGAAAGATAAAACAGTTGTTTGCGTTGGTGGTGGATTTACCTCTATGGACGTTGTAAGATGCTCTATTCGTGAGGGTGCTAAAAAGGTAATAATGCTCTATCGTAGAGATGAAAAGACTATTATTAGAAATACAACTTACGAAGAGTACCATGAAGCGGTAGAAGAGGGTGTAGAGTTTATATTCCACTCTGCGGTAGAAGAGATTATTGATGAAAATGATGTTCTTAAAAAGTTAAAGGTAAATAAATTCGAACTTGTACCTGACCCTAATGGAGGGCGTCCTCAACTTGTTAAAATAGAGGGTGGAGATTTTGAAATTGAGTGTGATTTCTTAATTCCTGCCGTTTCTCAGAGTGCAGATTTACAACTTTTACCAGAAGATTGGAATATTGAATTGACAAGTTGGAATACACTTTTAACAAATGGTCGTGATTATATGACAAGTCGCCCAGGGCTTTTTGCTGCGGGTGACTGCGAGTATGGTCCTATGACTATTGTAAATGCTGTTGGGCAAGCAAAAAGAGCGGCAAGTGTAATTAGCAGATATATTTATGATGGTAAAGTTAGCTTAACTGACGATGAGATTATGGAAGACCACTTAGCTAAACTAAAAGTTTATAACAAAAACGAGAAAATCACTGGTTGGATGCCTGGAATCCCTAGAGAAGTTAGCGAAAAGTTAAGCGTAGATGAGCGTAAAACTAACAACTTAGAGGTGAATTTAGGATTTACTGGAGAAGAGGCTATAGCTGAAGCTGAGAGATGTATGAGATGTTACTATATAGCAATGGTGGCGGTGTAGTATGAGTGAAGTTAAAAGAAAACAGACAAAAGAGATTACAGTTACAATCGATGGTAAAAGCATTACTACTGAGTATGGCAAAACCATACTAGAGGTTGCTAGAGAAAACGACATCTATATTCCTACAATGTGCTACCTTACAAAGGTAGAGCCGATTGCATCTTGCAGAATGTGTGTTGTAGATGTTGAGGGTGTAGATGGTATGATTCTCTCTTGCCAAGAGAAGGCTGTAGATGGGGCTGTAATTAACACTAACACTAAAGAGTTAGAAGCTGAGCGACAAAACATTATGAAGCTTTACGATGTAAACCACCCGCTAGAGTGTGGCGTTTGCGACAAAAGTGGAGAGTGTGATTTACAAAATAAGACTTTAGAGTTTAATGTTTCTCAGCAAAACTTTACAGCAAAAGATATGTACCGTCCAGTGCAAAATTGGGGTTTTATAAGTTATGACCCATCGCTTTGTATTATGTGCGAAAAGTGCGTTAGAGTTTGTAACGAAATTGTAGGTAGTGAGCAGTTGCAAGTTAGTACAGGTGGTTATAAATCTACAATTATTAATACTAAACCAGAAAATAACTGTATAAGTTGTGGTGAGTGTATGGCAGTTTGTCCTGTTGGTGCACTTGTTAGTAGCGATTTTAAATATACATCTAATGCTTGGGAGTTAAATAAAATTCCATCTAGCTGTGCTCTCTGTAGTGCTGGTTGCCAAATGTATTATGAAGTTAAGCCAGAGAGCATTGATAACCCAACTGAGAAGATATTTAGAGTTACAAATGAGTATGAATTTACATCTATGTGCGGGGCAGGGCGTTTTGGTTTTGATTATGCAAACACAACTGCATTTAAAGATAGAGCAAAGTTTGAAAGAGCAGTAGAGGCTTTTAAAAAGGCAGATACAATAACATTTAGCTCTAGCATTACTAACGAAGAGGCTTTAATGCTAACGCATATTGCCAAAGCGATAGATGCAAAACTCTCTTGCCCAGAAGCTTACGGATTTAGCAAATTCTTAAAAGCTTACAGTAGTGTATCTGGTAAGTCGCTTTGGGGTGGAGATTTAGCTACTTTAGCTAAGAGTGATGCAATTATTTCACTTGCGACTAGAGTAAAAGATGACGCACCAATGGTTAAAAACCATATTGCAATGGCAGTTAAAAGAGAGAAAGCCCAAGTTGTATATATGCACCCAATCGAAGACAGCCATATTCAAAATTTAGTAACTAAATTTGTAAAATATGAAGCTGGAAGCGAAGAGGGTGTAGTGGCACTTCTATTAGAGCTTTTAACAAGAGACAAAGAGCTGCCAACTGAATTAAAGAGCTTTATAGATGAGTTAGATATTGGTAACTTAAGTGGTGAATCTAGCATTTCAGAAGAGGAGTTAGATGAAATCGTTGCAACTTTCTGGAAAAAGCGTAGATTCTCTTTAATAGTTGGTGAAGATATATATAACCATCCAGAGGTAGAGAATATCGCTAAAATGTTAGCTGCTATCGAGAAGTATACTAATTATAATGTAGTTGTTACCCCTCCGGCATCTAACTCTTTGGGTGTGGCTTTAATTTGCGATTTAGAGCCAGAGGCTACTGGTTATACGGTTGGTTATAATTGTGAAGCTGACTTTAATCTTAGTAGTTTAGGTGATGGCGATTTAGATATGCCGGCACTTAATCAGCAAGAGGGTAGCATTGTAACAATTAATAAGCAGTTAGTGCCTCTGAATGTTGCGTTAGGTTACGATGGCTATATCTTAAATGATATTGCTAACGAATTAGGAGTGGGTAGAAAGTATACAATCGACTTTACTTCTGAACTCCCTAAAGATAAAGGTTTTAAGGGAATCGAGTTTGACTCTTTAGCTAATAATTTCTCTAAATATGGGGAAGATATTAGAGGTTACAAGCTAGAAGTTATTAATGTAGAGAGTAAAATTGAGTTAAATGATGTAGAGGATTTACCAAGTTTTGATGGTATTGTTGTGTATAATGTGGACAGTGCACAAAACCCTAACCCATTTACACAAAAGTCAAAACTTACAAAAACAGAGCCAAAACTGCTAGGTTCTAAGCAATTTGCAATGGCTGCAAAAGTTAAAGATGGCGATTTGGTAGAGTTTGAGTTAAATGGTAAAAAAGTAAGGAGAGTGTTTAGCATTGACACATCTTTAAAAGGAACAATAGCACTTAACCCTACTTCTGATATGGGTTTAAGTGCCTTTGCGGTATCCTCTTATAGATTTTCTCAGATAAATATAAATAAAGTAGGTGGTGCGAATGAGTGATAATTTAATAACAGTAACCATTGACGGCATAGAGTGTAAAGCAAAAGAGGGAGAATATATCTTAAATGTTGCGAGAGCAAATGATATATTCATTCCTGCAATTTGCTACTTAACAAGATGTTCTCCAACTCTTGCATGCCGTATCTGTCTTGTAGAGGCTGATGGTAAGAGAGTTTACTCTTGTAATGCCAAAGCAAAAGATGGTATGGACATTGTAACACAAACAGAAGAGATTTTAGAAGAGCGTAGAGCAATTATGGAGGTTTACGATGTAAACCATCCGCTTCAGTGTGGTGTTTGTGACCAGCATGGTGAGTGTGAGTTACAAAACTATACATTGGAGTTAAAAGTTGATTCTCAACACTATGCTATTGCAGATACAAAAAGAGAGCATGTAAACTGGAGTACAGTTTTACATTATGATGCGGCACTTTGTATTGTGTGTGAGCGTTGTGTTACTGTTTGTAAAGATATGATTGGTGATGCAGCAATCAAAACTGGTCCTAGAGGTGGCGATAAGTTAGATAAAGAGCTTAAAGATAGTATGCCAAAAGATGCATACGCTATGTGGAATAAGCTTCAGAAATCTATAATTGTACCAAGTAACGGCACAGAACATACTAACTGTTCTGATTGTGGTGAGTGTACTGCTGTATGTCCTGTTGGTGCTTTAACAGAGAGAGACTTTATCTATAAAGCAAATCCTTGGGATTTAAGAGAAGTTCCAAGTACGTGTGCACACTGCTCTAGTGCTTGTCATCTATACTATGAAACAAGAGCAGAATCAATCGACAACCCTACTGAGAAGATATTTAGAGTTAAAAATGAGTGGAACTACCAAACACTTTGTGGTGCAGGGCGTTTTGGTTACGATTATGAAAACACAACTGCTAAAAAAGACCCACAAGCTCTTGCAAAAGTTGCAGAAGCTATTAAGAGTGCTGGAACTATTAAGTTTAACTCTATGATTACTAATGAAGAAGCACTAATGCTTCAAACTCTTAAAGAGAAGTTTGGAGTTAAACTTGTAAATAACGAAGTTAAACCATTTGCTAACTTCTTAAGCCACTACTCAAAAGCTGCGGGGCAAATGCTGTATAAAGATAGCTTTGCAGATATGAGCGAGTGTGACTTTATTGTAAGTGTTGGTGCTAAACTGAGAAACGACAACCCAGCAGCAAGATACCTATTTAACAATATTCAAAAGATGAATAAGGGTGCTGGTATGTACTTCCACCCAGTTGGAGATACGCTAATTCCTACATTTGGTAAGAGTGTTCAAACATTCGAGCATAAACCTGGTGATGAAGAGAGTGCCTTGCTTTTAATTTTAGATCTATTCGCCAATAAAGATAAGTTACCAGATGATGTAAAAGCAAAATTAGATGCTAGCAAAGAGAAGAGAACTAAAACTGTTACAGAAAAAGTGATGGAAGAGGTTACAGAGACTGTAGTAGATAAAGAGACCGGCGAAGAGAAAGAGGTAACTAAGAAAGTTCCTAAAAATGTTAAAAAAGAGGTAGAGTATGAAGCTAACTCTTTAGTAGAGAAGCTTGGTGGAAACCCAGAGACATTCGAAGATGACTTTGCTAAAATGATGAAGAAGAAAGAGAGCTTTGCTCTTGTGGTTGGAGAGGATTTCTACTTCCACCCTAAAGCGAAGAATTTAGCTAACTTAATTGCTCTAATTGAAGAGAGTACAGAGTTTAAAGTGGCATTTATTCCACCAAAATCTAACGCATTAGGTGTTGCACTTATTTGTGATTTAGATGAGGAGTGTGAAGGTAGTACAGTTGGATACAATGAGCCAGCAGACTTTACAATTTCGGCTCTTGGCAATGGTGACTTTGATATTCCTGCTATGAATCAACAAGAGGGTACTACAACTAATATGAACAAGCGTTTAGTACCACTAAATGCAGCCTTAGATTACAACGGTTATGAGCTTAACGATATTATGAATGCTCTAGGATTAGGTAAAAACTTAACAGTTGATTGGACAGAGTCTCTACCAGTTGAAAAAGGCTTCCAGTTAGCTAAATTTGATGATTTACCAAATGGCTTTAGAAATGACAAAACTGAAAATAGAGGTTATGTTTTAGCTAACCTAAGTGTAGAGAAGACAGGTATCGAGATAGAAGATATTGAAGATATTGCACTAGATGGTGATATTGCTTATAGATGTAACCCACAAAGACAGTTTAACGACTTTACCAATAAGGCTCATCAAATCTTTGAGAAGTTTGCACTTTACGCTTCTAAAGAGAGAGCAGAGCAACTTGGCGATTTTGTTAAGGTAGAGTTCGAAAATGGTGCTTTAGAGTTATCAGTAGAGGTAGACGAGAGAATTACAGGAGATATTGTAGAGATTCCTGATTTCAAGTCGGATTTAGATGTGTATGGTCTATTTGGCAAAGACAGATACGCTAAAGTAACAATAACAAAGGTGTAAACGATGGATGGATATATCATTGCAACAGTTATAAAGGCAATTTTGATACTTGCCGTAATTTCGGCTTTGGCTGGATTTGGAACATATATCGAGAGAAAAATTCTTGCATTTATGCAACGAAGACTTGGACCAATGCATGTTGGACCTTTTGGTGTTTTACAAATTGCAGCTGATGGTATTAAACTATTTACAAAAGAGGATTTTATTCCAAGTGGTGCTAATAAGATAATCTTTATGGTTGCTCCAATAATTACAGCAGCAACTGCATTTATTGCTTTAGCAGCTGTTCCTCTACTACCAGAGTTTACGCTTTTTGGAGTTACTGTTAGACCAATAGTTTCAGATATGAATATTGGTATCTTATTTGTTATCGCTATGATGGGTGTTGGGCTTTATGGTCCATTGCTTGCTGGTATGGCACAAGAGAATAAATGGGGTATTATTGGTAGTGCGAGAACTGCTATTCAATTTTTAAGTTATGAAGTTGTTACAGGTTTATCTCTGTTAGCTCCTATTATGATGGTTGGTTCACTATCTTTAATAGATTTCAATACTTATCAAGCAGGTGGAATTGCTCACTGGATTGTGTGGACTCAGCCAGTTGCATTTGTTCTTTTCTTAATTTCTGGTTTTGCTGAGACAAACAGAACACCATTTGACTTGCTAGAGAATGAAGCCGAAGTAATCTCAGGTTATGCTACAGAGTATAGTGGTATGAGATGGGGTATGTTCTTTATTGGTGAGTATGCGAATATGATTACAATAGGATTCTTGGCATCACTTGTTTTTCTTGGCGGATTTAATCCACTGTGGATTATTCCTGGAGGTCTTGCTATTATATTAAAAGTTGCATTTTTCTTCTTTTTAATGTTATGGGTTCGTGCAGCGTGGCCACACATTAGACCTGACCAGTTAATGTGGTTGTGTTGGAAAGTTTTAATGCCACTAGCAGTTATTAATATTTTAATAACTGGTTTAGTTATGATGGCTTAGGGAGGTAGATATGAGTTTAGATAATTTAAAAAATAGAAATGTAGGTGTTCAAAACTACAAAATGCTAGATTTAGGACACACTCCTGAAACTGGTTGGGGTAAGTTTAAGCAAGTACTTAAAAGGTCTGTAAAGTTAGAGCTTTTTGTTGGACTAAAAGTGACAATGAGAGAGATGTTTAAAGCTCTATTTATGGGTGAGATGCATACAGTAAAGTATCCTTTTGAAAAGTTGCCAATTTCTCCAAGATATAGAGCAATTCATGAAATGAAAAGACTGCT
Source organism: Campylobacteraceae bacterium (assembly GCA_027024155.1). Classification (GTDB taxonomy): domain Bacteria; phylum Campylobacterota; class Campylobacteria; order Campylobacterales; family Sulfurovaceae; genus JAADEQ01. The sequence goes on along the minus strand of JALVTE010000080.1, from coordinate 94,962 downwards.
AGAGAGTGGGCATTATAGATGTATCGGTTGTGGATTATGTGAAAAGATTTGTATATCTAACTGTATTAAAATGGATACAAGATACGATGAAAACCAGAGAAAAGAGGTAAGTGATTATACAATTAACTTTGGTAGATGTATCTTCTGTGGTTACTGTGCAGAGGTTTGTCCAGAGTTAGCGATTGTTCATGGTGGCAGATACGAAACTGCAAGTGAACAGAGAGCTAGTTACTCTAACTTTGAAGATATGCTAACACCTATGGATCAGTTAGTAAATCAAAAAGAGTATCCAGGATTTGGTGCACCGACACCTGTGGCGGATAAAAATATTAAAAAAACACCGCTAGCGTATTAAGGGAGAGATGATGGAAGCTATAGCATTTTATATTTTCGCGATATTAATAACAGGTCTCTTTTTAGTGACAGTATTTAGTAGAAACATACTATACTCAATGAGTTCACTAGCTGCGGGAATGGTTTTAATTTCGGGACTATTTTTTATTATTAGAGCCGACTTTTTAGGAGCGGTACAGTTAGTTGTTTACTCTGGTGCAATTATGGCACTTTACGCATTTGGAATGATGTTTTTTGATGCAACAAGAGATGTTAAAGAGAAAAATACATCTAAATATTTAGTTTTTTTACTAAGTGGTTTTAGTGCCGTTGCTTTAGTGGTAATATTTTCTGCACCAGCTATTGGTAAGCATATAGAGGTTGAGCCAATAGCTAAAGGTCTTGGACATTTAGATAATGTACATGCTATTGGAGCAGTACTATTTACTAAATATTTAATACCTTTTGAAGTTGCAGCAGTAATGTTACTTGTTGCAATGATTGCTGGTATTGTATTAGCTAGTAAAAGAATGGATGAGAGTCTTTCTGAAGTATATGTAGGTACAGACCCAGAGACTGAGAAAAAGGAGCAAAAATGACAGATTTAACAACACAATATTTAATACTTTCTGCTATTTTATTTAGTATAGGATTAGCAGGTGTTCTTCGCCGTAAAAATTTACTAATGCTATTTTTTGCAACAGAGATTATGTTAAACGCAACAAATGTGGCTTTTGCAGCAATATCTGTACATTTAGGTGATTTAAGTGGTCAAATGTTTGCTCTTTTTATAATTGCAGTTGCTGCAAGTGAGGTTGCCGTAGGCTTAGGATTACTGATTCTAATCTATAAGAAATATGGTACATTAGACTTAGATAACTTAAGTATTATGAAAGGGTAGTCATGGAGAGTTATGTATATATAGCACTATTTGCTCCATTAGTAAGTTCACTATTTGCAGCACTATTTGCACAAAAACCTAAGGTTCAATTAGTAGGGATAGCAACATCTATATTAATTGGTGCAGCATTAGTAGCTTCTGTAATTCTTTTATTAGATATAGAAGAGACAGGAAAAGCTGTTAGTGTTAATTTAATGGATTGGATTGTAGTTGGAGATTTGGATACTAAGTTTGGTTTCACCGTTGATCAAGTTACTGTTATTATGATGACTGTTGTAACACTTATATCAACAGTTGTTCATGTTTACTCTAACTACTATATGGAGAGTGACAAAAGCTTTAATAGATTCTTTTCATATCTATCAGCTTTCGTTTTCTCTATGATGATTTTGGTAATGAGTGATAACTTCTTAGGTCTTTTCATTGGTTGGGAAGGCGTTGGTGTATGTTCTTGGTTACTTATTGGTTTCTGGTACCATAAAAAAGATGAGACAAGAGATGTTAATCCATCTATCTCTCCATCTTGGGCAGCAAATGAAGCGTTTATTATGAACAGAATTGCCGACCTTGGTATGCTTGTTGGTATTTTCTTAATTTACTGGAATTTAGGTACACTAAAATATACAGAAGTATTTGCACATATTGGTGATTTAAGTCATGCAATGTTAGTTGGAATTGGTATAGCACTATTTATTGGTGCAATGGGTAAATCAGCTCAATTCCCACTACACACTTGGCTTGCAGATGCAATGGAAGGTCCTACACCAGTTTCTGCACTGATTCACGCGGCAACAATGGTAACAGCAGGTGTTTACTTAGTAATTAGAGCAAACCCACTTTATAGTCAAATACCAGAAGTTGGATATGGTATTGCAGTACTTGGTACATTTGTTGCAATTTTTGCAGCATCAATGGCACTGGTAAACAGAGATTTAAAAAGAGTTATTGCATACTCTACACTATCTCAATTAGGTTATATGTTTGCAGCAGCTGGACTTGGTGCTTACTGGGTTGCACTATTCCACCTAGCAGCTCACGCAGCGTTTAAAGCATTGCTATTTATTGGTGCTGGTAACGTTATGCATGCTATGCATGATGAGCTAGATATGTTTAAAATGGGTGGACTTAAGAAAGTTATGGGATGGACATTCCTTTATATGGGAATTGGTTCATTAGCACTTTCTGGAATCTATCCATTCGCTGGTTTCTTCTCTAAAGATACAATTTTAGAAGTAGCATTCAACGAGCACACTTATGGTATTTGGTTTGTACTTTGGCTAACAGCTGGTTTAACAGCATTCTATAGTTTCCGTCAAGTATTCTTAGTATTCTTTGGTGATGAGAGATACCATGAAATTGGTGCACATCCACACGAAGCAAAACCATATGCACTTTGGGCAATGGCACCACTTGCAATAGCAGCAGTTACTGTTGGTTTCTTCAAAGAAGATTTTGTAGAGTTTGTTACAAAATTCCTTCCAGAGTATGAAATGAGTGAACATACAGAACATATGGTTGTAATTTTAACAATTATCACTACGCTAGTTGCACTTACTGGTATTGTTGTAGCTTATTTGAAATATGCAAAAGGTTTAAAAAGAGATTTAGAGTTTGAGCAAAATAATAAAATTTATAAGCTACTTTACAATCAATACTATATACCAGTAATTTATGATAGAGTATTTGCTAAACCATACAAAGAGTTATCTGATATTGCATGGAAAGAGATAGATATGCAAGTTGTAGATGCAAGTGTAGATGGTATAGCTAAATTTGTAGAGAAGAGTGGTGATGCAAGTAGAAAAGCACAAAATGGTAATCTGTCTAGCTACCTTAACTGGATGGCAGCAGGTTTAGTATTTATAACAGTAATTGCAGCAATAGCTGTTGCAGTTCAATAAGGAGAGGGTGTATGTCTAATATTTTAACCGTATTAATTTTCTTTCCTCTAATAGCTGCTATACTTGGTTTATTTGTAAGCCAAAAAAGCATTAGAGTATATGGTATAACTGTAGCTGCAGCGGAGTTTTTACTTTCGCTTTGGCTATGGATGTCTTTTGACACTAACGAAGCAGGAATGCAATTTGTCGAAAAATTAAAGCTAATTCCTGAATTTGGTATTAGTTACTACTTAGGTGTAGATGGTATAAGTCTTTTTATTGTAATTATGGCTACACTTATGACACTTATCGGTATTATTGCTCTTAGTGTTAAAGAGAATTTAAAAAATATGATAATCACGCTTCTTTTCTTAGAAGTAGCAATGGTTGGTGTATTTGTATCTTTAGATGTTATACTTTTCTATGTATTCTGGGAATTCTCACTAGTGCCTATGTTATATATTATTGGTGCTTGGGGTGGTGATAAGAGACTATACGCATCTATTAAATTCTTTATCTATACATTTGCAGGTTCACTTGTAATGTTGGTTGGTATCTTATATGTTGCATATGCTTACTACTCTACTACAGGTGTTTGGAGCTTCTCTTTAACAGATTGGTATGGATTAATTTTACCATTTAGTGTACAAAAATATCTATTCTGGGCATTCTTCTTAGGATTTGCTATTAAGGTACCAATGGTTCCATTCCATACTTGGCTTCCATATGCACACGGTCAGGCACCAACCGTTGGTTCTGTAATTCTTGCAGCAGTACTACTTAAAATGGGTAGTTATGGTTTTGTAAGATTCTCTCTACCACTGTTTCCTGATGCATCGGTTGCATATATAACACCTGTAGTTATAATTGCAATTATTATGATTATCTATACGGCAATGGTTGCATATGCACAAAAAGATATGAAGCAAGTTATTGCATATAGTTCTATTTCTCATATGGGTATTATAGTACTTGGTACGTTTGCAATGAATGTAGAGGGTATTGCAGGTTCAGTATTCCAAATGTTATCACATGGTATTGTATCTGGTGCACTATTCTTACTTGTAGGTGCAATTTATGATAGACGACATACAAAACTTTTAAGCGAATTTGGTGGTATTGCAAAAGTAATGCCAAATTATGCAACAATATTTGTTATTATGACAATGGCTTCTGTAGGATTACCATTGACAATAGGATTTATTGGAGAGTATCTATCTCTTTTAGGTTTCTTTAAAGTCTCTCCTCTCTTAACAGTAATAGCTGGTACATCTATTATTTTAGGTGCAGTTTATATGTTATCAGTAGTTAAAAAGACTTTCTTTGGACCATTAACAAATCCAGAGAATGAGAAACTGAAAGATTTAAGCACTAAAGAGCTAACGGCACTAATTCCTTTAGTAGCTATTGTAGTTTGGTTAGGTATCTACCCTAAGCCAGTTTTAGGACCAATTAATAACTCTACAAAAGCTTTAGTGCAGTTAATGCATAAAAAGAGTATAACTCCAAAGGCTCAAGAGATAATATTGGTTAGCAAAGATAAGGGGGTAAACAAATGATACAGTTACCAGATTTCAGCTCTTTAAACTTAATTACAATGTCACCAATGTTTGTAATACTACTTGGTGCATTAACAATTTTATGTATAGATTTAGTTAAACCTAATTTAGATAAGACACTATATGTAGTTTTAACTATGCTAACACTATTTATTGCATTAGGAGTGACTCTTAGTTTAAATATAAACGAAAGAGGACTTTTTGATACTATATTAATTGATGGCGTCTCTGTACTTGGGCAGACACTTATAATTGCAGGTTCTATGCTCTTTATACCATTAGCATTAACAAAAAGAAGATTCCACGATTTCTCTTATCCAGAATTCTTCTCTCTTTTCCTGTTTATGGTATTTGGTTTCCAATTTATGGCAGCAAGTGATAACTTAATCCTTATCTTTGTTGGTTTAGAGACAGGTTCATTAGCACTATATACACTAATTGCAATGCACAACACAAAGTTAGCTCACGAAGCAGCTATTAAGTACTTTACAATGGGTGCAATGGCAGCTGGTTTCTTTACAATGGGTGCAGCAATTATTTATGCTACTACAGGTTCTGTAGAGATGTACGCTATTGCAAAAGTACTTCAAGATAGAATGGGTGAAGCAGGAATTCTTATACCTATTATTGGTGGTGCACTATTTATGATAGTAGCAATAGGCTTTAAAGTATCACTAATTCCATTCCATATGTGGACACCAGATACTTATGAAGGTGCTAGTGCGCCAATGGCTGGATATATGTCTATTGTTCCAAAAGTAGCAATGATGGTTGTTGCAATTAGATTGTTTGGTATCTATATGGAGTTAAATATAGATATTATAAAAATTACAATTATAGTATTAGCAATTATTACAACAACACTTGCAAATATGATGGCACTTGTACAAAAAGATGTTAAGAGAATGTTAGCATACAGTTCTATCTCTCATGCAGGTTTTGTATTAGTTGCGATTGCACTAGATACAACAAAAGGTTACTCATCTATATTCCTATACTACGGATTATTTATGTTTACAAACCTTGGAGCATTTACAATGCTATGGATTAGTCGCCACAAGTACAATGTACACCACGACAGATTCCACCATCCATACAGTAAATTTGCAGGTATGATTAAAATTGCTCCAATTTCAGCTGTAATAATGGCAGTATTTATGCTTTCATTAGCAGGTGTACCACCATTTAGTCTCTTCTGGGGTAAACTATATGTATTAAGTGCAATAGTTGATTCAGGATACTACGGAGTAGCAATTATTATGGCACTAAACAGTGCAATAGCAGTTTATTACTACTTAAAACTTATTGTATATATGTTCTTAAAAGAGCCAGACGAAAGCAGAAAAAATGTAGTTTATGCAAACCGTGCATTCTCATTAGAGTTAGTAATCGGTATAGCAGCATTTGTAACTATAACATCAATATTCTACATAGAGCCACTAATGAGCTTTATTACAGACTTAGTAGGAGCTAGTGGATATTAATCCAAGCTCTTTATTAATCAATTTAAATTAATGGGCATAGAGAATCATTTGCCCATTAAATCCTCTTTCCTCAACAACTATTTTTAAAGATTTTAGTGCTATACTTTATTAAAAACTACTGGATTATATAATGAAATTGCTACTATTTTTTTTACTTACTATATTTAGTTTTGCAGGTACTATTAAAGTTGCAGTTGCTGCTAATGTCAGTTATGCTATCGAAGCCTTAATTAAAGATTTTAACAAATTAAATCCAAATACAAATATAGAAGTAAATATAGGAAGTAGTGGTAAATTAACAGCTCAATTAATGCAAAATGCCCCTTATGATATTTTTATGTCTGCAGATATGGGCTACCCAGAAGCTTTATACTCTAAAGGTTTAGCAGTTAGCAAGCCAAAGGTTTATGCTAATGGCTCTTTAGCTCTATTTACTAAACACAACAGTATAGATTTAAGCAAAGGTTTAAATGTAATTTTAGACGATAGTATAAAAAGAGTAGCTGTAGCTAACCCTAAAACTGCACCTTATGGTGTTGCTACTAAAGAGGCACTTGAAAATGCTAAACTTTACGATAAAGTAAAGCCAAAATTTATATATGGGCAATCTATAGGACAGACACTAACCTATACATTAACAGCAGCAGATATAGGCTTTGTAGCCAAATCTACACTTTTATCTAAAAAGTTAAGTCAATATAGAAAAGGCAAAAACTGGATAGATGTGCCATTAAATTTATATACACCAACAAAACAGTGTATTATTTTAATAAAAAGAGCAAAAGATAATGCTGAAGCAAAAGCTTTTTATAACTACCTATTAAGCAATAGAGCTAAAGAGATATTTAAAAAATATGGATATATCTACAGATGATAGACGGTATCAAGAGTATTAACTTTGAGCCATTTATTCTATCTTTTAAATTAGCAACTATTACGACCATTATTCTCTTTATATTGGCTCTACCGCTATCTTGGTGGCTCTCTCAAACTAAATCTAAATTTAAGCCATATATAGAAGCTTTAAGCTCATTACCGATTGTATTACCTCCATCTGTACTTGGTTTTTATATTTTAGTTACACTATCAGATAACTCTCCGGTAGGTCACTTTTTTAGCCAACACTTTAATATAGAGTTGGTATTTACTTTTCTTGGTTTAGTAATTGCTAGTTGTTTATACTCTATGCCTTTTATGGTTCAACCACTTCAAAGTGGCTTTGAGAGCTTAAATAAGAGTATGCTAGAGGCATCATATATTAGTGGTAAAAGCAGACTAACTACTCTTTTAAGAGTTGCCTTGCCAAATATAAAGCCATCGCTCTTAACAGCCCTTGTGGTAACTTTTGCCCATACAGTTGGAGAGTTTGGAGTGGTGCTAATGGTTGGCGGCTCAATCCCTGGAGAGACAAAAGTAGCCTCTGTAGCAATTTATGAAATGGTAGAGACAATGGATTATAAAAGCGCCCACATCTATAGCGGTATAATGTTACTATTAAGCTTTTTAGTACTATTGGCAGTATATATATTTAATGCAAAAGAGAAAAAGCTAAGAATCTAGCTATAAGCTATTAAATTAAGGATTCTATACCTATTTAATAGCTTAAAAGTTGGAAAAATGCTTTTTCGGCAGTTAAACTGTGGATACCCATTTTCATAGGAATGATATGGTGGTTAGTGCATTTTATTAAGTTAAAACTCTTAACTTAATGACAATGAAGGGTACTTTAAATATATAGTTCAGTAAAATCTTTATCATTAAAATAGTTACTTTCTTTCTCTTTTATAAGACCTTTACTATTTAGTGCACTCTTTACAATCTTTTTTTGGAACTCTCCTATTTCTGAGTTAGCAAAAAAATCATCCAAATCATACCAAAGTGCTAGAGCTATTTCGTCAGTATCTATTATATTTATATCAAAGTTTAAAGCTTTTAACTTAAATATATAGTATGTATTTGCTTTATTAAAGCGGTATGGATGGCTATTTGTTAGACCTACCATCTTTTCAAGTTCAGTTTTTATACCGGTCTCTTCATACACTTCTCGAATAACAGAATCTTCTAATGATGAAGCTATATCAACCATTCCACCAGGTAATTTATAGATAGAACGATGAGATTTAATCTTCTCTTGTATCATCAAAATTTTATTATTATAAATAACTATCGCCCCAACACCAGCTGTATGTGTTGGCATAAATGGAACATATACATTTTTCAATTTTAAAACTAAAACAAGCTCATCTTCACTACAGCTATGAAATTTAAAACCCAAATCTAAAGCTGTAGCTATTTTAATTCCATCTTGAGAATTTAATGTAAGCCAAATTAAATTATTGCTTCTATCTTTTGCTAATGCAATTAACTCTTTTAAATTTGGTAAAAAATTATCTTGGTATATAGACTCTTTATCTATAATTATGCCATTGTAGCAATCTTCTGCAAATTTTAACAAAAGCTACTCTTTCACTTTTGCCTGTGTATATTCTGCATAATATGTGCTACCATCACTAAAGCTATTAACCGTTAATTTTGAAAAGCTATCTAAATAGTCCCAAAAACTTTGAATTAACTCTTCATCGACACCCTCTAACTCATTTAAAGCTTCTCTCATTGTACCTAGCCACTCTACACGTGCTTTTTCATTTATAGAAAAGTCGTCGTGTAGTCTTACCATATACTCATTTAACTCCATTCCTTTAGCTTCATCTTCGTAAACTTTAGGTCCACCACAAATTTGAATAAAGAATTTAGAGTTTTTAATCTTTACTTGTTCAAATTCATCTTCATCTTGTGGGAAAAAGTGTGCAATATCACTTTCGTATATCTTATCATAAAAGCTATACATTAACTTCTCCATCCCCTCTTTACCACCAACTGCATCATAAAACTCTTTTGCTGGATTTTTAAACTCTACTGTTTCACCCTTAACTACTGGTGTAATATTTAAACTCATAAACTCTCCTGAATAAGTGATTTTAATAGATAATATCAAATTATTATAAAAGTAGCCAAATTCTTAATTAAATATTTAATTTTATACCTATGGAAACTGTACAAAACTACTCATCACAGTAGATTTTACCTAAACAGCTATAGTACTCTACTCGTCTATCTCGCATAAATGGCCAAATGTCTCTTACCTCTTTGCTTCGGTTTAAATCTAACTCTACTACTAGATTTTGCTCCTCAGTATCGGCATGGGCTAAAAACTCCCCTTGTGACCCACAAACAAATGAGTTACCCCAAAATCTAATCCCTTCAATTACACCGCTACTATCAGCCTCGAAGCCACTTCGGTTGCAACTAATTACAGGTATGCCGTTTGCTATGGCATGTGAGCGTTGTATTGTAATCCAAGCATCTAATTGGCGTGCTTTTTCATCTTTGCTATCGCTATCGAACCAGCCAATCGCAGTTGGGTAAATTAGCACCTCTGCTCCTTTTAATGCCATAATTCGTGCTGCCTCTGGAAACCATTGATCCCAACACACTAGCACCCCAAGACGACCAACGCTTGTATTAATTGGCTCAAAACCCAAATCTCCGGGGGTAAAGTAGAATTTCTCATAAAATCCAGGGTCATCTGGTATGTGCATTTTTCGATATTTTCCTGCAACTTCTCCACAATCAAAAACAACAGCAGTATTGTGGTAAAGCCCAGGAGCTCGTTGCTCAAAAAGCGAAGTTACAAGTACAATATTTAAATCCTTTGAAACCCCAGCCCAAAACTCCACATCGGCTCTAAAGCTCTTAGCATACTCAAAAAACTTAGTATCCTCACTCTGGCAAAAATACTCCCCTTGGTGTAACTCTTGCAAAACCACCAAATTAGCCCCACTACTTGCCACCTCTTTAACCTTAGCCACAGTGTCCGCCACCATAGCCCCTTTAGAGCCTCGGTAACTCATCTGAATTAGTGCTACTTTTAACATTTTCTCTCCTGATTGTAAACTCTATTTAACAATATTTTAGCAAAAGTGTAAAGTCTATTTTACACTAATACAAAAATCCGAACAGCCAAAGTGGTATTTTATTGCCAAAGCCAATCTCTATGTCATCTGCAACTACAAAGCTATTTGGCATATCTTTTATCTGCTCAAAGCTTTTATTTTTGCCTCCAACTTCAAATATCCACTTTTCATCTACTAAAAAATCACCAATTTTTGAATAATTTATTAAATGGCTTTGAGATACTTGATTAACAAAAAAAATCTCTCTATTTGTGCCCTTATCTTGGTTTTGGCAATATGAATTGCTTAAATTTGTATTATTTAAATAGAGTTTCTCAGGTTTTGTAAAAATTTTATCACCTCTGCTGTGCTGTCTTATCATTTTAGTTAGCTCACCAGCTTCTAGGTAGTTTAAATAGTTATAGAGTGTAGCTCTATTTAAGCCTATTTTAGTAGATAATTTAGAAATATTTAATTCATACGGTTTACTTTGACACAACATTGCCAAAAGCTTTTTTAGCTTATTTATATTTAACGGATCAACTTTGAATATCAGAGGCAAATCGCTTTCTAAAACTGTATTTAGAACTTCATTCAGTTTTTGAGAATAAAGATTAATATTCTGCTTATAAAATGGGTAGTAGCCGTATTGCAGATATTTAGCAAAATACTCAAAAGGTTTGATTTCTTCGTTAATTTTATAAGCAATTTCTATATGGTTTACAAGTATTTCTTGCAGTGTATAAACTGGAAACCTTTTTTTTGTTTCAAACTCTAAAAACTCTCTAAAACTAAGCCCATTAACTCTATAGAGTACTGCTCTCCTGCTTAAATCTATTTTTGAATTCTCTAATGCTATTGCCGATGAACCGCTAAAAATTACTTTTAAATCAAATGTATCATAAATAGATTTAAGTTCAGTTGCAAAATTTGGATATTTGTGAATCTCGTCTATTGCTAAAACTTCACCACCTATTTTGCTAAACTCTTGAGCTATTTCATATAAAGAGTAATTTAATACGTAAAAATGGTCTACGCTAAAATAGAGTTTTTTCTCTAGTGGAATATCTAACTCTTTTAAATACTGCAAAATAAAAGTAGTTTTTCCAACACCACGAGAGCCCAAAATACCTATAAGCTTGTCATTCATATCAAAACTATTATGCATATAGCGTTTAAATTCTAAAGTAGTATTTGAGAGTTGCTTTAAAAAAGTGTTTTTTAGGTTATTCAACATAAGCATCCTTTTGTTTAATGTATTATACAATAGTTGTAATAAATTGTCAAATCTATTTTACACTTAAAAACTTATCTGCATAGTTGAACAGTGCAAGCTACCACCCTGTTCTATTAGTTTAGTACATGGCACTGGAATAACCTCTCGCTTAGGAAATAGCTTTTTGAAAATCTCTTGTGCCTCTTTGTCTTTTGGGCTTTGGTAGGTTGGGAAGAGCAGGGCACTGTTTGTTATTAAAAAGTTGGCGTAGCTTGCTGGTAGGCGGTTGCCATCTTTTACTTTTGGCTCAGTAAAGGGCAAAGGTACTAAATTGTATGGTTTGCCATCTACTTGTCTGAAGCTTTTTAACTCTTTTTCTAACTCTTGCAAGCTTTTATAGTGGCTATCTGTGCTATCTTCGCACTTTAAATAGGCTATTGTATCAGCATTTACAAAGCGAGCTAGCATATCTATATGTCCATCTGTATCATCACCCTCTAAGTAGCTGTTCTCTACCCACAGCGCCCTTTTTGCACCTAGTTTAGAGCTTAAAATATCTTCTGCCTCTGCTTGGTTTAAGCCACCATTTCTATTTGGGTTTAGAAGGCACGACTTTGTTGTTAAAATTGTACCTTGCCCATCGGTATCGATTGCTCCGCCCTCCAGCTCTATATCATAACTCTCCAACTCTGCCTTACCGTAAAAGCCTCTACTCTTTAACTGCTTGTTTACACTGTTGTCTAAGCTCGCTTCAAACTTGCCACCCCAGCCGTTAAATCGAAAATCTAAAAGCTTGTTTATGCCACTCTCTTCTATGCTTAAAGCCCCATAGTCTCGTGTCCATGTGTCGTTAAAGTTAGCTTCTATAAATATAATATTATTTGTGGAACAAAAATGCTTTTTAGCTTCATTTATATTATCTACCAACATATAAACCATTTGAGAATAAGCTATTGCTTGAGCTATTTTTCTAAAAACGCCAGCTGATTGCTCTAAGTTTACAGATACCCAATCGGTATTGGCATTTGGTAAAGCCATTAAAACAAGATTTTGTCTCTCCCACTCAGCTTTTAATCGTCTCATTAGTCTAAATCACACCTTTTCGATACTTCGCCACTCTTATCGCGTCTGATAACCTCTTTTAACTCTTTAATTAACTTCCATAAAATTACAACTGTTATGATACCAGCAATAATTTTTGTATAAAACATCCAATCCATTTTAACCCTTTTTTAGTTATAATCACGTATGGCAACTATTAAAATATCAAAAAATAACTTATATCATAATCTTAACAAATTAGCCCTAAAAAGTGGCTCAAAAAACAAAATAGCAGCAGTATTAAAAGATAATGCTTATGGTCATGGTATCGAACTGATAGCAAAATTAACAAGCGATTGGGGCATAGAGCAAGCAGTTGTTGTAAGCAATGAAGAAGCTACTAAAGTATCGCATCTGTTTAAAAACACTTTAGTTTTAAATGATACACCAATAAATAACCCAAAATTGTCATATGCAATTACCGAAATTAAAGCTCTAAAAAATGCCCCAAAAGGTGCAAAACTAGAGTTAAAAGTCGATACTGGAATGCATAGAAATGGTATATTAATAAATGAATTAAAAGAGGCATTAAATATTATCAAAGCTAATGATTTAAACCTCTATGGAGTATTCACTCACTACCGAAGTGCCGATGAATTTAGTAGCGAATTTGCTTGGCAAAAGGCAAATTTCGAGGAAGTAAAAACTATTGTAAAACAATCAAGTATTGATGAGGTTCGTTTTCACAGCCATAACTCAGCCAGTCTATTAAGATGCAAAAGCTTTAGTGAAGATTTAGCCAGAGTAGGTATAGCAATGTATGGCTATAATGAATTACCAACTCCACTAGAACAGATAGAGCTAAAGCCAATTTTAAGCTTATGGGCAAAACGAAGCTCTACAAGAGAGTTAAAAAAGGGTCAAAGAGTAGGCTACGGAGGAGATTTTGTAACTAAAAAAGATATGATAATTTCGACATACGACATAGGATATGGAGATGGACTCTTTAGGGGCAATAGCCAAAACCCATTAATAATAAAAGATGGCTTACCTATACTTGGAAGAGTATCAATGGATTTTATATCTATAGAATCAACCAAAGAAGAGATTTGCATCTTCGATAATGCAAAAGAAGTCGCAAAACATTTTAATACAATAAGTTACGAAATTACAACAAATTTAAAGAGTAGAATTAAACGCGAAGTGCAATAAATTATAGCTAATAATATTACAAAAAGCTACCTTTAACGCTATTAAATATTTTTTAGAAAAGAGTTGTATCGGTTTTAGTAGAGTGGAGTTTAATTTTAAAAGAGCGTCTATGTATTTTGCAATATCCATACTTTTCTATTGCTTCTATATGTGCTTTTGTGCCGTAACCTTTATGTTTTTCAAATCCATACTCTGGATATATTTTAGAGTACTCTACCATTTGTCTATCTCGATATACTTTAGCTAATATACTTGCAGCACTAACAGCTTTAATTTTTGCATCTGCTTTTACCAAGGTAGATATACCATCAACTCCAAAAGCACTATTCCCATCAAAAAGAAAATTTGTATCTTCTCCAAAATAGTTTTTAATGGCTTCTAGGCACTCTTTTATAGCTTTACTTAAACCAATTTCATCTATTTTTGCTGCATTTACCTCATAAATAAAGTATTTTGAAGAGTTTTTTATAATTTTGTAAAGTTTTTCTCGTTTTTTTTCAGTGAGTTTTTTAGAATCATTTAAATCATCTATCTCTTTTGTTAATATTACTCCAGCCATAATCAAAGCCCCAGCAATAGGACCTCTACCGGCTTCGTCTATCCCGCAGAGCTTATTAAAATCTATATCTAAATTGTCAAAAAGTGCTTTAGATTCTTGCTTCATTAATTATCCATTTACTATTTGTTATCTGCTAGTTAATTATGGTAGTATATAATTCTAACATAAGAGGTTGAGCAATTAATCTCTTACTCCTTGTTTTGTTTGTAAAAGAAAAAAAGAGTTGTCCTTATCTCTTATTTATTCTTGATATGATATTTTGCTCCGAGAGGAGCAAAACTTTTTAAACTTTCCAAAATTATATAATACTTTTTTTAATTTATAAAATAATCTTTCAATTTTACAGATTTTCTAAAAATTTAACTGCACTTTTTTGACCAAGTTTTTTGGCATAAGATAACGCGTCCATCCCATATCTATCTACACCTTTGGCATCTGCACCCTCTGATATTAAATATTTCATCATATCTATATCATTAAAACTTGCTGCTAACATTAGTGGAGTTAAACCACTTTTTCTCCTGCTGGTAGTTAAATCTATGCCACTGTTTTTACAAAGTTTTACTATATCTTTGCGTCGATGTTTTACTGCAATATCTACCGCCCCTAAACCTTCGCGGTTTGTATAGTCTAAGTTCATACCATTGGCTATTAAAAGTTCTATTGCTTCTAGGCTTGCACCAGTTTGTATTACATAAAAAAGTAGAGGTATCTCATCTGGTTCATCTAAATCGTACTCTGCCCCTATTACTACTTCGCCATTTAAGTCGTAATCTTTACTCTTAAGTAGGCTTTTTATCTTTGGCAAAGAGTCATACTCGATTGCTTGTAGTAACTCTTGCATTAGTTCATATTTCCAAATGGATTTACTCCACCAAACATATTCATAGCTTGACTCTTTTTATTATCTTCTGCCATTTTTAGAGCTTCGTTAATTGTACTAATTAATAAAATTTGCATAGACTCTTTATCTTCTAATAAAGAGTCATCTATCGTAATATCTACAACTTCTCCTGCACCATTTACGCTAGCTTGCACCAAACCACCACCACCTTTGGCTGTCATAGTTACTGCTTTGCTTTGCTCTTCTAACTCTTTTGCTTTCTCTTGCATACCTTTTAGCATATCTTGCATCTTATTTAAATCGAATCCGTCAAACATTACTCTAATCCTTCAAACTGCTCTGCAATTTCATTATCGTCATCTAATATAACAATTTTTGGTTTATACTCATCTGCCTCTTTTTCACTTAATTGAGTGTACGCTATTATTATAATCTTATCGCCTACTGCAACTTTTCTAGCAGCTGCACCATTTAGGCAAATATCTCGTTTTCCACGCTCTCCGGGGATGATATATGTACTAAATCGCTCGCCATTATTAACATTTACAATGTCTATCTTTTGCCCGACTCTCATATTAGAAGCCTCTAAAAGCTCTCTATCTATAGTGATTGAGCCAACATAATTTAAATTTGCATCTGTAACAGTTGCTCTATGAATTTTGCTATGAAGCATAGTTATTGTCATATTTTAACCTCAATAAGTTTTATCTGTTTATATTATACCAAAAAATGTGAAGAATTTGCAGAGAGTGGCAAGAAGAACTCTTGCCAAGTTGTATTAGTTAGCTACAGAAGCTGGTTCGATTGGCTCGCCCCAAAACTCTTCGGGTATAACATACTCGTTTACTACATTTCCGCCAATTAAGTGCTCGTCGATAATTCTATCGATTTTTGCTTTATCTAAGCCAACATACATAGTGTGCCCTGGCTCTACTAACATTACTGGACCTTGCTGGCATCTACCTAAACAGCTAGTCTGTATTGGCTGAACAGTTCCCATAATACCTTTTGTCATTAACTGTTGAGCTAAATAACCAAACAATTCCTGAGACTCTTGGTCGCCCTGCTTTACGCAACTTGGCTTTGGCATCCCCGGAGGTGCACTTTGCTGGCACTTAAAAATATAAAATGCTGGTTGTGGTAATCCTTGCATCATTTTGAAACCTTTCGAATTTTAATATCGGATAATTTTTATCTTATATTCGAGATTGTATCAAAAGTTTATAAAAGTTTGTTTAGCTATAACTATTTTTTCAGACTTTTAGCATATAGAGCTATAGATAATGCATACTGTTTACTAGCATTGTATTTTGTAATTACTCGATAATTTTTATCGCCTAAATAGATATCGTAACTATTTCCATCTCTAAGTCGTATAAAGTATGCTCCACCTCTCCACCACTTTGGTGGTATTACACCATAATTAATTAGCGTACTATAACTATAAAAGCTTCGATAACCACTTCTTAAATTTAAAAAATTACTATCTATAACTTTAGGCTTTGCTATTGTTGCTCTACTATTTCTCCAGCCATTATGGTTTAAAAATTTAGCGATAGAGCCTATGCAATCTGGCATAGAGTTAGGATTGCGAACTCCATCTCCATTTAAATCTACACCATATTTTAAATATATAGATGGTACTTGCTGAACACAACCCATTGCTCCCGCAAATGAGCCTCGCAAGCTTAATACATTTAAATGCTCTCGCCTTGCTAAGATTAGAGCTTTTGTAAGTTGTTCTTTAAAAAAACGCTGTTTACGGTTTGGATTTAGTGCTAAAGTAACTAATGCGTCCCATACACTATACTCTCCTCCATATAAGCCAAACTTACTCTCTACTCTAATAAATGCTGTTATAATCTCTTTATTCACCCCATACAATCTTTGAGCTTTATTTAAATAAGGAGCATATTTTTTCATAAACTCTTTGCCAAGCTCTATACTATCTGGAATTAAAATCTTGCT
Organism: Campylobacteraceae bacterium; assembly: GCA_027024155.1. Lineage (GTDB taxonomy): Bacteria > Campylobacterota > Campylobacteria > Campylobacterales > Sulfurovaceae > JAADEQ01. The sequence continues at coordinate 78,012 of JALVTE010000080.1, read as the reverse complement.
TTTATATCTATGCCAAGAGTAGTCGGTTGCATGTTTTAATTTGCCATTGTATCTATCTAAAACATCTTGCCTATGATGAGCTTTTTTTAATAAATTTTTTAAATATATTTTGTTAAATCCATATTTTATATGCATTTTTTGAATAAATTTTTTACCTGCATATGTCTCTGAGTAATCATAACTATAAAGATAGAACGGTATTAAAATTAATATGAACAACTGTTTCATTAAGACTCTTTTTTAAATATTGTAGAAGAAGTATAGCATAAAATTAATATTTTTTCATATTTTATGATATAATAGTAAAAATAATCTTTATAGGGAGATAGTTTATGAATAAAAAAATGATATTGTTAGTATTGGCTAGTTTGGCTCTTGTTTTTAGTGGATGTTCAAAAAAAATGCCAATAGCTCTACCTGGTAGTTCAACTACTGGTAATGGAATACCAGCAGGGGCAATCAATGCTGGTTCAATAGATGGAAATGTAGTTCCAACAGATAATAATGTAGCAAATGTAAATAGTAAAAGTAGTTTTCAAGCTGGTAAAATTAGCAGCAAGGGTAAATATTTAGGAACCGATGGCGTTAGTAGAAGTGGCTTTAAAATGTTATATTTTGCAAGTGATGCATATACTTTAGATGATGACCAAATGAAAAGACTTATGAGTGATATTCCAAAACTTAAAAGTGTAGCAGCACATAGTAAACTGCTTGTAGAGGGTAATTGTGATGAATTTGGTACAGATGAATATAATCACGCATTAGGTTTAAAAAGAGCAAAAGCTGTAAAAACACTACTTGTTAGTGCGGGTATAGATGCTAACAAAATTGATACTGTAAGTTATGGAGAGAGCAATCCAGTATGTACAGTTAATAAGCCTGCATGTCATGCTAAGAACAGACGTGTAGAGATTAATAAAAATTAAGCTTTTACCCGTAGGGTGCGACCTATGTGTTGTTGCACCGTTAGTTTAAACTAACGTAAAATTTCCGATATTTGGATATTAGTTGGTACTTTTTGCTAACGGTACGACACACAGGTCGTACCCTACATTATACAGATAATTAGGTTTGAAAATAAATTTACACTGTAGCTTTAGGCTTTTTGCTTTAAGCTTATAGCTTTTTAAGGTTAATATAGTAAAATGAATCAAGATTTAAATAAAAATGCTTCAAAAATTGCAGATAAAAAGTTTGGACAAAACTTTTTAAAAGATAGTAGTGTCGTAGTAAAAATAATCGAAGCGATTCCCAACGATGGTTTGCCATTAGTAGAAATTGGGCCTGGCTTAGGTGATTTAACTAGACAGCTTTTAAAAGTTGGGCAAGTTAGAGCATATGAAGTAGATAAAAGACTATGTGAGTATCTACAAAATGAGTTCAAAGAGCCACTAGAGAGTGGAGATTTAGAACTCGTATGCAAAGATATACTTGAGCATAGTGGAAGTTTGCAAGATAGCGAATACTCGTTGGTTGCAAATTTACCATATTATATAGCTACAACAATAATATTGAATGGATTGCGAGATTCAAATTGCAAGCGACTGTTGGTAATGGTACAAAAAGAGGTAGCCGAAAAATTTGCGGCACCTGTAAAGAGCAAAAATTTTGGCTCTTTAGCAGTACTTAGCCAGAGTGTAGCAGATGTTAAAATACTTTTCGAAGTGCCAAAAGAGGCTTTTGTGCCACCACCAAAAGTAACATCTGCAATTTTATATATTGAAAAACAAGACTCTTTAAAAGATAAAAATTTTGAAGATTTTTTACGCATTGCAACAAAGCAACCCAGAAAAACGCTATATAAAAACTTATCTACATTTTATGACAAAAAGCTACTTGAAACTGTGTATGAGCAGTTAGATATAAAGAGTAACGCAAGAGCCCATGAATTAGAGTTGTCGAAGTATCATCAGTTATATGAAAAATTAAAAAAAGATGAGAGTGCTGCATAGTAACCTTTGATATATTTTGAAAGTATATTACTTTGCAATGTTCTCATTACATAAGGATTAATGATGAGCGACGAAATAAAAAAACAAGAGGCAACTCAAGAAGAGAAGAGTAATCAAAATAACAATAGAAAAAGAGCACAAAACCCATTTAGAAATAGAAATAATAGTGGACAAAACAGAGTAGATTCTAATAAAAATGAGCAAAAGAATAATAACTCTAACGAGAATCAAAATGGCGAGAAAAAAGAGCAAAATAGTAATAAGAAAAACTATAATAATCGCCAACATAATAGTAGAAATAACTCAAATCAGAAACGTAATAATAACAGAAATAACAATAATAGACCAAAAAGAAATAATAGCAGAAATGCAAGAATAAAGATAGATGCTACAGTTCCTGAAGATATGAAGCAAGCTGTAATAGCACTAGAGCAGGCTCAAAAAGAGCGTATGGAGCCATGGAAAAAAATAGATATGGCTACAAAAGGCAAGGTTCGATTTACTCCACTTGGCGGGCTTGGAGAAATTGGTGGAAATATTGCAGTTTTAGAGACTGAAACATCTGCTATTATTATAGATGTAGGAATGAGCTTTCCGGATGAAACAATGCATGGTGTAGATATTTTAGTGCCAGACTTTAGCTACTTGCACGCTATTAAAGATAAGATTAAAGGTATTGTAATTACACACGGTCACGAAGACCATATCGGTGCTATTGCTTACCTATTTAAAGAGTTAAAATTCCCAATTTATGCAACACCGTTAGCATTGGCAATGATTGCTAACAAATTTGACGAGCACCGTTTGAGTGCTGATAAAAAGTACTTTAGATATATTGTAAAAAGAAAACAGTACGAAATTGGCGATATGAAAGTAGAGTGGATGCACGCGACTCACTCTATTGTAGATGCTTGCTCTTTAGCAATCGAAACACCAGCTGGAACAATTATACATACAGCAGACTTTAAAATAGACCACACACCAATAGATGGTTATACTATGGACTTGCATCGCTTTGCTTACTATGGTGAAAAAGGGGTACTCTGTTTAATGAGTGACTCTACAAATTCACACAATCCCGGTTTTACAAGAAGCGAAAAAGTTGTTGGTAAAACTTTTGATGAACTATTCGAGAAAGCAAAAGGAAGAGTTATTATGTCTACTTTCTCATCGAATATTCATAGAATTTATCAAGCAATGGAGCGTGGAGTTAAGCACGGCAGAAAGATTTGTGTAATTGGTCGTTCTATGGAGCGAAATATCGAGACAAACCGTCGTTTAGGGTATATTGATATTGGAGAAGAGCACTTTATTGAGCCACACGAAGTTGGGCGTTTTAAAGATGATGAAGTTTTAGTAGTAACTACAGGCTCTCAGGGTGAGACAATGGCGGCACTCTCTCGCATGGCGACAGATGAGCATAGACACATTAAGCTAAAGCCTAGCGATACTGTAATTATATCTGCTAGTGCAATTCCTGGAAACGAAGCTTCGGTATCTAAACTAATGAACCTACTACTAAAGAGTGGCGTAACTGTTAGATATAAAGAGTTTAGCGATATTCATGTATCTGGACATGCTAGCCAAGAGGAGCAAAAACTTATCTTACGTCTAGTTCAGCCAAAGTTCTTCTTACCAGTTCACGGAGAGTATAACCACATTGCAAAACATGCACAAACAGCAGTATCTTGTGGAGTTGATGAGAGAAATATCTTGCTAATGAGTGATGGCGACCAAATTGAGATTACACCAAAATATCTTAAGAAGGTAAAAACTGTTAAAACAGGTAAACGCTATATCGACAACCAAAGCAATAACGAAATTTACGCTGATGTTGTAGACGATAGACAAAAGCTAGCAACAGAGGGTATTATAAATATTGTTATGCAGATAGATAAACAAAAAGCTAAACTTATTGGCAAGCCAATAGTAACAGCACACGGTTTAGTTGCAAATCGTGATAGTAAGAAGTTTGAAGATGCAATAGCAGATATTGTTTATAAACATTTAGAAGTATCTAATATAGAAAAGAGTGCAAACAATAAAGTAATCGAAGATGATATAAGAAACTTAGTTAAGAGATTTGTAGTTAAAAAATACAAGAGCTATCCATTTATTATACCAACAGCGATATTGGTATAATACCTTTTGGGGTCAGGTGATGAAAATAAACTTTTTTAGAAAAAGTTTATTTTCATCACCTGACCCCAAAAAATTCAAGGAATATATAAAATGCAAAGATCCCCACACGAATATGCCAAAGAGACTTTAGAGTTAGAAGCTACTGCTCTACTTGCTAGTCGCGATAGAGTTGGCGAACAGTTTGATAAAGCTGTAGATATTATTTTAAATACAATTGGCAAACTTGTTGTAATTGGTGTGGGAAAGAGTGGGCATATTGGCTCTAAAATTGCAGCGACATTAGCAAGCACTGGTACACCTAGCTTTTTCTTGCACCCAGCAGAAGCAATGCATGGAGATTTGGGAATGATAAGCAAAAACGATGCAGTGCTTGCAATTAGCTATAGTGGGGCTAGCGAAGAGCTTACTAATTTGCTTCCGCATATTAAAAATTTTGGTGTGCCAATTATTGCAATGAGTCGCTCTATCAACTCGCCACTAGCTAAGATGGCAGATGCACATATAGATATTTCGGTAGAGAAAGAGGCATGCCCTTTGGGTATTGCTCCAACATCTAGTACTACTTTAACACTTGCACTTGGCGATGCTTTAGCGATTGCTTTAATGCACGCAAGAGGTTTTAAAAAAGAGGATTTTGCTAAGTTTCACCCCGCTGGTGCACTTGGCAAAAGGCTCTATCTTAAGGCAGAACACTTTTTAATAAAACCCAAAAATTTGCCAATAGTTACGCCAGAGACTCCACTAAAAGAGGCAGTTGTGGTAATGAGTGCTGGAATGTTGGGTAATTTATTGATTGTAGAAGATGGCAAGCTAGTAGGACTCTTTAGCGATGGCGATTTAAGAAGAAGCTTGCTTAAAGATAGCTTCGATTTTAACTTACCAATAAGTCAATATATGACAAAAGAGCCATACACAATAAAAGATGCTAAAATATTAGCAGTAGAGGCTCTGAAAATTATAGAGAGTAAGAAGATTCAGCTACTAATTGTGGTTGATAACAACAATAGCGTTGTAGGTGCTTTGCACTTGCACGATTTAATAGAAGCAGGGGTAGAGAATGAGACTAAATAAGTTCATTTCGCACAATACAAAGTACTCAAGACGCGAGGCAGATAGATTAATCGAAGAGGGTAAGGTAAATATAAACCGTAAACCAATTAGGGATTTTAGCTATCAAGTACAAAAAGATGATAGAGTCTTTTTAAATGGTAAAGAGATTCATCCAAAGGGTAAACAAGAGCTAACAATGATAGTTTATAATAAGCCAAAAGGCTCTTTAGTAACTAAAAAAGATGACAGAGGAAGAACTACAATTTACCACCTCTTACCTGGAAAGTTTAGACACTTTTTGCCAGTTGGTAGATTAGACTTCGCAAGTGAAGGGTTGCTTCTTTTGACTGATAATGTAGAGGTTGCTACAAAATTAATGGAGAGTAATTTACCAAGAGTTTATAACATAAAAATAGATAAACCGCTAACAGAAGCTATGGTAAATGCTATGAGAGATGGCTTAAGCTTAGAAGATGCAAGTGCTGGAGCACACGAAAAAAGCAAAGTAAAATCTATGACATTCGCCCCTTTCTTAGGCTTTAGTGAGCGTGGTGTTACAGGTAAATATACAAAACTTCGTGTTGCAATAGCAGAGGGTAAAAACCGAGAACTAAGACGATTTTTTGCTCATTTTGATGCAAATATAGTTGATTTAAAGCGTGTATCTTATGGATTTATAGAGTTAAATAATCTGCCAGAAGGCAAAACAAGATACTTAACCCATAAAGAGTACGATGAATTGCATAAGTTTTTGAAAGAAGAGATAGAGTAGATTAAAAAATTATTGTATAATAACGGCAAAGAGGAGGAGAGATGCAAACAGTTAAGTTTAACACAAAATACAGGTCTGAAATGATAGACATAACAGAACGAGTTCGCGAAGAGGTTGTAAAAAGAGGTATTACAAATGGTATGTGTACAGTTTTTACTACACATACAACAGCATCTGTACTATTTTTTGAAAACAAAGACCCAAAGCTAAGAAGAGACTTTTTAAGTTCACTAAATCGTATAGCACCTGCCGATGTAAATTATGAAAGCGATGATGAAAATGTACCAGCACATATAAAATCTAGTTTGTGTGGCCCTAGAGTTGTTTTACCAGTTGTTAATGGACAACTATTTTTAGGGCAGTGGCAAGCTATCTTCTTTTGCGAATTTGATGGTCCAAGAGAGGATAGAGCTTACCATATTCAAGTAATTTAGTGATTAGGGGTTAGTGGGTAGTGATTAGTGTTTGGATTAATTTAAATGAATTTAGCTCGTAAGTATCGCCCAAAAGATTTAAAAGATGTACTCTCTCAAGAACATCTTTTAGGTGAGAATGGGCTTTTTACTAACTTTTTAAAAAATAGTTACTTCCCAAATGCTCTGCTTTTTGGCTCTCCGGGGTGTGGAAAAACTACAATATCTAGGCTAATTGCCAAAGAGTTGGGGAGAGATTTTTACGAGTTTAATGCAACATCTATCAAGGTAGAGGAGCTTCGCAAAACCATAAACTCTTACAAAGGGCAGTTTACCCAACCACTTATTTTTATAGATGAAATTCACAGACTTTCTAAAAACCAACAAGAGGTACTTCTACCATTTATGGAAAATGGTGATTGCATTATAATAGGTGCATCTACACAAAACCCATACTACGCCTTAACTTCAGCCTTTCGTTCAAGAAGCCATCTTTTTGAGCTTAACCCAATTAATGATAGTGATTTAAAGAGTTTAATAGAAGATGTAGCTAGCAAAGAGGGGTTTAAACTATCTAGCGAAGCTTTGGAATTTATAGTAAACAGCTCTAGTGGTGATGCCAGAGGGGCTTTAAATTTACTAGAGAGTGCTTCGTATGTTAATAAAAATATAGAGTTAGCAACACTAAAGCAAATACGCCCACATGCCCTGCAAGGTGGAAGTAACGAAGGCGACAGCCACTACGAGTTAAGCTCTGCTATGATAAAAAGCATCCGTGGCTCAAATGTAGATGCGGGACTATACTATTTAGCACGCCTAATAGAGGGCGGTGAGCCACCAGAATTTTTAGCAAGACGCTTGGCAATACTAGCTTCAGAAGATATAGGCAACGCCAACCCAAACGCTTTGAATTTAGCAAGTTCTACACTAAATATTGTACTTCATATTGGCTACCCAGAAGCTAGAATACCACTAGCCCAGCTTGTTATTTACTTGGCAAGTTGCCCAAAATCTAACAGTGCTTATAAGGCTATAAATTCTGCCCAAAAAGCTATAAAAGATGGACTAATGCTAAATGTGCCTAATCATATAAAAACTCACGCCAAAGATTACATCTATCCACATGATTTTGGTGGCTATGTAGAGCAGAGATATTTAGAAAAAGATGTAACTTTTTATCAAAGTCAGGGTGCTGGCTTTGAGGCTAAATTAAATGAGTGGTTAGGGAAGATTAAGAGGGTTTAAATATTAAAGAGTGCTAACTGTATTTAATTAAGCTTCTTACTATTTTATATAGCGTTTTAAATAGACTTGCTGGTTCTCTGCTTCCACTCCAATATTCTATAACAGCAGTTTGGAATTTTGGGTGTTGATATAAACGAACCATTCTATCTATCCACCAATTATTTTGTAGAAAAATAGTTTGAAGAGTACGAAGAAATTTAAATTTTTTTAAATATAGGCTATTCCATGATTTTTCGTACTCTGAAGGGTTATTTTTAATTATTGCTTGAGCTGCTAGTTTTCCAGATTTCAAAGCATAATAAATTCCTTCATATGTAAAAGGTAGCACTAAAGATGCACTATCTCCGACATAAAAGACATTATCTTTATATAGAGTCATACGCTTCCAGTGAGGTATAAAGTAACCTTTTGGTTTTGGGATAGTACCTCCTATTTGGGTTTTCTTAAAAAAATTATTATAAAACTCTTTCATTTTATGTTTATTATTTGCAACTAATCCAATATTAACCCCATTATAGTGTGGAAAAATCCAAGCATAATGTTTAGGAGATATATCATCTCCAAACCAAAATTGGCAAGAAGAACTTGTTGTATCTTTTAAATTGGCATAATATGTTAAAACTCTATTTGGATGCTCTCCTAATAGTTGTACTCTAGCTGAAGAGTTTACACCATCGGCAACAATAGCATATTTAGCGTTAATAGTTATTTCAGTTCCATCTAATTGGCGTGCTAAAATTCTAACACCTTCATTTTTGGTACTAATATTAACTACTTTAGCTTTAATAAGTTTTGCTCCTGCCTCTACTGCTAAATCTCTTAATGTTTTATCAAATTCTTGACGATGAACTATAGCAAGAGGATGTTTAGAGATATCTACTGATACTTTTTTAAGCTTTGGAGATACTATATCTATAGTATTAACTACTTTAGTAATAACTGTTTTTGGAATATCAAATTCATCAAATGCTTTAAGAAATAGTCCGCCACCACATGGTTTATCGAATTTTAAATCTTTCTCTATTAAAAGGACATCTTCATTTGAAGAAGCAAGATATTTCGCAGCATTTGCTCCAGATGGTCCACCACCAATAACAACTGTTTTAAATTTTAAACTCTTCATTGTATCTATCCTTAATTGTTAGCATTATTATATCAAAATAATAACTCTAAAAATAGACAATAAATCTATTTATAAAGTTTTGCAAGAAGTCTAATAAAAAGATTATGTTAAAATTTCACAAAAAAGGTTCCTTGTGGCTAGTGAGAGTAATATAAGCGAAAGTAATGTAACAGCAGTAGCGAAAGTGGCTACAAAAGTAGATAGCAGTTTTGATGCTTTTGCTCAACATATTTTGGTTGCAATATATAAGCAATTTCCAATACTTGGGTATAATGTTGCAGGTATAACATATGGACAGTTACTGGTTGCTACACTTTTGTTTCTATTTATCTTTTTTGCAAGAGGTTTGTTTGTCTCTTTACTTATAAAATATCTTTTAATTCTTACATCTAAAACTGATACAAAGTATGACGATAGGGTCGTAAAATCTTTAACTAAACCTTTAAGATTTACCTTTTTTATACTTGGTTTATTTATTTTTGTGTCAGTTCTTTATATAAAAAACCACTATGTCTATTTAGTTTTAGACTCTATGATTATTATAAATCTATTCTGGATACTCTACGCAATTATAGATGCCCTTCAAGGGATAGTGCACAAAGCGATGTATAAAATATCTGGAGAGTTATCTGATAGTCTTTCGAAATTTATATTAAGAATTATCTATATAATTGTATGGGTAACTTGTGCATCATCTGTTTTAAGTCTTTGGGGAATAAATGTTACTGCTCTTTTTGCCTCTTTAGGGCTTGGTGGTTTGGCTTTTGCACTTGCGGCAAAAGATACAGCTGCTAATCTCTTTGGCTCTATTGCAATTTTGGTAGATAAAAGTATAAAAATAGGCGATTGGGTAAAGGTAAATGGTATAGAGGGAACGGTTGAAGATATAGGAATGCGTACAACTAAAATTAGAACATTTTACAAATCGTTAGTGGTTGTACCAAATCAAATTGTTGCAAATAGTAATATAGAAAACTTCTCTCGAAGAGATACACGACGAATTTTAATGAGACTTGGATTATCTTACGATACTAGCAATAAGCAGATAGAAGCTATAGTTAAAGATATAAAAGCTCTTTTAAAGTCACATAAAGGAATTGCCAAAAATGAAACACTGCTTGTCAATTTTGATAACTTTGGAGATAGTGCAAAAGAGATTTTTATATATACATTCACCAACACTGCAAATTGGCAAGAGTATTTAAATATAAAAGAGGATATACAGTATAAAATAAATGAGATAGTTGCAAAAAATGGTTCATCTTTTGCTTTCCCTTCGCACTCTTTATATATAGAGTCTATGCCAACAGCCGATACAAAGCAAAATTAACATATAATTTGTGTAAAAAATAGGCTAATTATGCAGTATAAATATAAAGGTCTTAGTAGAGAGGGTAAAAAGGTCAAAGGTGTAATTACTGCCGGAGGCTTGAATGAAGCTAAGCAAATTTTAAAATCTAAAGGTATTTTTTATCAAAGTTTAGTAGAGAGTAGTAGTGTAAATATACTTTCTAATCTTAAAAAACGCCCAATGAGTGGTAATTTGATGAGTGCTTTTTCTAAAGAGTTAGCAAGTTATATCGACTCAGGTATGACTATTGTAACTGCCTTAAAACTTATGCACAATCAGCACCAATCAGAAAAAAAATATGCCTCTTTTATAGAAGAGGTAAAAAAACAGGTAGAAGAGGGTAAATCTCTATATGTAGCTCTAAATTCTCAATCTGTTTATGAATTGCCAGAATTCTTTTTGCAGAGTATTAATGTATCTGGTCAGAGCGGTAAAATGGGAGAAGTTCTTTTAACAATGGGTGAGTTTTTTAGCTCACAAGGCGAAGTTAAAAAACAAGCTACAAATGCAATGATTTACCCTACATTTATATTTATTGTAGCAATCGGAATGACAGCTTTCTTAATTACATTTGTTGTACCAAAAATTACACAAATTTTTGAAGATACGGGGCAAAAACTACCAACTATTACCAATGTTGTTTTAGCAATGAGTGATTTTTTTACACACTATTGGATGTATGTACTTATTTCACTAATTGTAATTGTTGCTATATTTCAATTCTCGTATTCAAAAATATATTCATTCAGAAAAGCGATAGATGCTATGCTTTTAAAACTTCCGATTGTTGGTAGTATTATACAGAATTATGAGTTAGGAAGATTTAGCTATATTTTAGCACTTATGTTAGATTCGGGTGTATCTTATGCTCAAGCTGTGCAGTTAGCTTCGACTACATTTAATAATACTGCCCTAAGAGACCTTTTTGATAGAGCATCTGCAAAAGTTATAGAGGGTAATAAACTATCTGTTGCACTATACAGAATAAAAGGTGCTAAACCAAAGAAAAACTTTATGCAATCGCTTGCCCTTGGTGAAGAGAGTAGTAGTGTTGCTTCGATTTTAAAAAGTATATCTAAGCTATATAACGAAGAGAATAAAGATAGAATAAAGATTCTCTTAAGTATGATGGAGCCTGTTATGATGCTCTTTATTGGTGGAATTGTTGGTACTATTGTATTAGCTATGTTACTTCCAATTTTTAGTATGGGTTTAGGAGCGAAATAGAATGGCAAAACAGAGATTTAGAGATACAAAACAGGGCAAGATATCAAAAATTGCAAAAACTAAGAAGCTAAGCAGTGGCGATGAGTTAAGATTTGCAACTAAAAAAGATTACTTTAAAGCAGTACTTACCGATAGTTTTATGCTTTTAATGCCTATTATGTATATAGTCTTTTATTTGGTATTTGGTAGTAGAGAAGAGTATGCGCACCATTGGCAGTTGGGTGGATTATATATTTTTGCTGGCTTGGCTGTAGTTGAATCTATATTTTTAATTTTAAAAGGGCAAACCCCTGGAATGAAAGCTTACAATTTAAAGTTAATATCACTCTATACAAAAAAGAAACCTCTTCCCGCTCTTATAATTGTAAGACAGATACTCTCTAAAATAGTATTTTTAATGTGGGGTTGGGTAGTGATGTTTTTTAGAAAAGATAATAGAAATCTACAAGATATTATACTATATACTGCATTAGTTTATGAAAAACCTAACGCTTAACCCTTTTAAAAGTGTAGCTCTTAGTCTCTCACTTTTTTACTTTTTTTACTTTGCTATGGTTGGGGTATATGTTATCTTTATGCCTAAAGTTTTAAAAGATTTAGGCTATACGGCAGTAGAGATAGGTGCAATTTATACCAGTGCACCACTAATGCGTTTTTTACTACCATTTGTATTTAAGAGATGGATAAAATTAACAAATAGAGTATTTTACGCTTCTTTAATTGCAACTTCGTTAATTACTGCTCTATTTTTCCTAACAATCACTAACTTTTGGCTATTTTTACTAATAAACTTTGCATTTGGTGGAGCAATGGGAGCAGTTTTGCCATTTGTAGAGATTATTGCTTTAGAGTCAATAGGTAAAGAGAATTATGGTAAAGTTAGATTATGGGGCTCTATCGGATTTGCTACTATAGCATTGGTTTTAGGGGGTATTTTAAACAGTTATATTATGGCGTTAAGCTTCCTATTTGCAGTAGCATTTTTAACAATGCTTTTTGGTTTTATTGTTGCAAAATTTGATAAAAATGTATCTATAAAAGAACAGACAGCCAAATCTAGCAATGCTAGCTTTTCATTATCTAAATATTGGGCATTTTGGGTTAGTATATTTCTTTTCCAATTAAGTTTTGGAGCTTTTTATAACTTTTTTACAATATATGAGACAAGTAACGGCATAGCATTAAATATAGTAAGCTATTTATGGATTTTTGGTGTAGCTTGCGAAATAGTTATGCTAATTTTTCAAGGTCCACTACTTAAAAATTTTAATCTTTTAACCCTGCTTGTATTAACAACTTTAAGTGGTGTTTTTAGATGGTTGCTTATAGCTTTTTATCCGCAAAATATTACATTAATGTTAATAGCACAGGCAACTCACGCTTTGAGTTTTGCACTCTATTATACCGCTGCAATTACATATGTTTATACTCTATACAAGCAAAAACAGTTAGCTCAGCAATTCTTTTTAGGTATTAGTTTTGGTTTAGGTGGGGCAGTTGGTGCCATTATATCTGGTGTTGTATATAAAATCTCGCCTAGTGGGCTTTTTGTATTCGAAGCTTTTATAGCACTATTAGCTGCAATATTCCTATTTATACATAAAAGAAGAAGAGAATATGTTAAATAACGCTGTAATTTTAGCTGGTGGCAAAAGTAGTAGAATGGGTGAAGATAAAGCTTTAATGCCATTTGGTAGCTACAATAGTATGGCAGAGTATCAATATAGACGCTTGCAAAAACTCTTTAAAAATGTATATATTAGCACAAAAGAGAATAAGTTTGATTTTAAAGCTAATATTATTTTAGATAAATATCCTCAAAGTTCTCCAATGGTTGCAATAGCTTCTATTATCGAAGAGTTAAATGATGATTTTTTCTTGATATCTGTAGATATGCCTTTACTATCTACAGATGCTATTAATGCTTTAATATATGAATATAATAGAGGTATTAAGTGTGATATATATGTATTAAAGAGCCCTAATGGCTTAGAACCAACTGCCACTATCTACACGAAAAATATACTCACAAAGGTAAAAAATCTTTTAGAAAAAGATATACATAGGCTAAATTATCTCTTAAGTGAATTGAATAAAGTTACCATAAAATGGGATAATTACTTAGAATTTATAAATATTAATGATAAAAAAACCTATAATTCTGCATTAAAACTTATCTAATCTGCAAAAATAACTAAAAACTTGACAAAGTATCCATAAAATGGTACTATTTAAAGACAAATAAATATTTCTTTAGATATTATTTCGACAATTAATAAAAAGGATAAAAAATGTACAAGTTTAAAAACTTAATAACTATATCAGCAATCGGATTAATATTTTTAAGTGCATGTACGAGACATGTAACACATAGAGTCAATCATAGTAGAGTACATACGCAAAATCATAATTACAGTATGCCTATGACACCTGCACGCAATATGAGTGAATTAGATGAGCAGAGTCGAAATGTGAAACCACATTTAGTCTACTCATATCCTAAAAATATTAGAGTTGGTCGCACAAACTTTGTGAATCTTGACCCAATTAAATATCAAATATTAAATTACATTAATAATATTAGAGCTAATGGTAATCAATGTGGACCATCTGCACCACCACTTACTTGGAATAGAAAGTTAGAAGATGCTGCAATTTCTCATGCACAAGATATGGCTAGTAAAAACTTTTTAGGACATATGGGTTCAGGTACAGATACAGACCCTGCAAGAAAAGCATTAGGTCAAGGTAGTAACTTTTATGAAAGAATAATATATTTTGGTTTCCCTATACAACCAGGTGAATTAGCTGGAGAGATTTTAACATATACAAAATATAGAATTGTTGGTAATAAAATACCTTATGCGAATTTTAAACATGCTGTAGATAACTTTTTAAGCAGTCCTAGACACTGCGCACTGTTAATGAATCCAAGATTTAACGATATTGGAATAGCTTCGTATAGAGATTCAGAAAAGATGTACTGGGATATAGAGTTCGCTGAGGTAAAATAGTAAAATATACTCAGTAAATAAAGGAGTGTAATAAAGTAGCTCTAATAATCGTTAGAGCTAAATGAGTTTTTTATTCTAAGCTTTAATGCTTTTTGAGCAAAATTATATAACTTTTTTTTACCTTTAGAGTATATAGAAATTGTTGTATTTGGTAGTATTACATCTGTAATTGTTGCATCTATAATTGGTAAATATGCTGAAACTGTTTTATACCCTAGTAAATCTTTTATTTTATAGTTTTCTACTTTAATACCTTGCTCTATTAGGCTAGCTATTTTACCCGATGATGTCTCTTCTCCAGTTGTCATTTCTACAATAATTTTATTTGATTTATCTGAATAGATAGCACTTTCTATATTCTTTTCCGATGGGTCGGTGCATTTTGCCATCTTTTCTAATTTCCAATTTTTTATATTATTATTTAAATAAAATTTTATTTGTGTTGGTTCAATACTCTTTTTATTACAACAGACATTAGTAAAACAGTTATCTATATTTTGAGAAAATTTCTTTTCATCATCATCGCTTAACTCATCTGTGATTGCAAATAGTTTATTGCTTAATTTATTCTCTTTATAAGATAGTAGTTTTAAATCTCCTGTTTCTAATAAAACATAACCATGCCCCATATTGAATATATCTGCTTGTTGTTGTTTATCAGCCGGAAGCAATTTTTTAAGTGCGGCAATGACTTTAAAAATAGAGTTATATAGCTTTTTATCTTTGCTCACTAAGATATCTGTACTCTTTGCCCCATCTGCATATTTAACACGCCATTTTTCTACATTAAAGTTGCCAAATTTACTATTTCCTAATTTTTTTACAATTTTATATTGAATTGTATTATTACTCTCTTTTACAGGTTCAGAGAGTTCGTCTGATATTTCATAAATATGCTGAATACCATTTTCATAAAATATTATATATTTTTTATCATTTAAAATTAAAAGTTTTTCGGAGATATTGTTGTTATTTAGAATTGTAAATAGTATATGTTGGTCATCTTTATAATCTACTTTCTGCGTTATATTACTATCTAGCTTATATATTAATGTAAAATCAGCATGTAAAGATAACAATAAAAGTGTAAATAAAAATAGTATTCTCATGGCAACCAACTAAGTAAAAAATATAGAAAAGGGAAAAAATCCATATAATGATATCATTTTTATATGAAAAAGAAGTTTATAGAATAACTACAATATCTTATTATAAATTTTCTTCGAGAGATAGTATCCAATTAATGGATTAGATTTTTTTTAAAAAAAATCGTTTTTATGTTTATCTTTACTGTATTTTGTTCTATTTTTCATCTTCTGAAGTCTATTTAGATTAGTTAATTCAAGATTTTTTATATCATTTAAATCTTTTTGAGAAAAATCTTCATTTAAAATTGTTCGTCTATATAGTTGTTCTATATACTCTTTTGTCTTTTTTAAATACTCTCCATCTAAGCGTATTTCATCTAATTTATCTAAATCTCTCTTAACTTCTTTAAACTTATTACTAAAAGAGTCTATTGTTGTATTTTCATTTCTAAATAACTTAAAGAGATTTTTAGTGCACTTCTCTAGTGCACTAATATACTTTTGTCTCTTATATTTTTCTATCTGTTTTGCTGTGTAGTTTCTATTCATTGATTATAATAGGAGTACCAACTCTTACACTTCCCCATAGCCAATCTAAATCTTTATTAGTTAATGCTATGCAGCCATTTGTCCAGTCGTGAGATAATGTATAGCTATCTCCATGTCCATCGGCATTCCAGTGTGGTTGCCCATGGATTGTAATTTGACTACCTGGATTTACACCAGCCTTTGCAGCTCTTGCTATATCTTCAGCATTTGGATAAGATATTGTCATAGCTCTATATTTAATAGGGTGGCATCTTTTATTTAAGATTCTGTATTTTCCAACAGGTGTTTTAAAATCACCTTGAGCTAACTTACGCCCAGGACTTGAACCTAAAGATACAGGGAATGTTTTAATTACTTTACCATCTTTGTAGATATACATTTTGTGTTCGCTTTTATTTACAACAATTTTATCTGCTGCTCTTGTAGCATCAAAAACAGCATCTGCTTTGCCTTGACAATCTGCACTTGTATAGAAGCCACCAGTCACACCTGTTGGTGCAGATGGTGCACACGCACTAATTATAAATGCACTTATTACAAATAGTGAAGCTAATAATATTTTTTTCATTAGAAAAACCTTTATAGTTATTTAACTGTATTTTATCGAAAAGTTATAAAAAAGAGAAGTGGAATATGTAGGTTTTAAGGGTGTAAAACCCTTAAAAATTATGCGTTAGTAGCAGTTTTTGCAGCTTCGATAGCCTCTTCATAATTAGGCTCGCTTGTAATTTCTGGTACAACTTGCTTATAAGAAACTTTACCATCTTTATCAATAACAAAGATAACTCTAGCTAATACACCAGCAAGTGGTCCATCTGCTAAAAGAACACCATAAGCATTACCGAAATCTTTGTTTCTAAAGTCTGAACATACTTTGATGTTATCAATTCCAGCTGCTCCACACCATCTTGCTGCTGCAAATGGTAAGTCCATAGATACTGTAATAACCTCTACACCATCAAGTGCTGCTGCCTCTTGGTTAAATCTTCTAGTCTCTGCATCGCAAACACCAGTATCTAGTGAAGGTACTGCAATTACTAATTGTACTTTACCCTCTCCACCAACTTTTTCGTCTTGTAGCATTGGGTCACAATTTACTACTGTTACCTCTGGAGCTTTATCTCCTACGTTTACTTCGTTACCTGCTAGGTTACACACTGTGTCATTTTTAAATGTTACTGTTGCCATTTTTAATTCCTTAAAATGTAATTTTTTACCACTCTTTAGTGATGTTAAACGAAGTATAACTTAAATCGGATAAAATTACTCTTAATTAAAAACAAAAGTCTAATTTCTCTATATTTTTTTAATATTGTTACAATTTTCTACAGTGTGGTTTTGATTGTTGATAGTTTATAGTTAGTTTATGGTTGATAGTGTATGATTTTTAAGAAGATGCATAAAGCTTTATGCTTTATGCTTATGGCTTTTAGCTTATTTGCCTTTTGCCTCTTCTAAGTGTTTTTTAGTAGGGTAGATGAATACCTCTTTTCTAAATATATTAATTTTCTTTTTATCATCAAGTGCATATGCATTGATTGTAATAGGAATTGATACATCTTCTTTTGCATCTTTAGCTAAAGGTTTAATTGCTTTTAAAACAATAACTTTCTTTCTTTTTCCTCTAGCAGCTATTCTAAATGGCTCATCTGGAGTAACTATTTTAATATTCTTATTATCTACACTAAAGTAGTATTTATGTGGTTTAATATCTGTATTTTGGAATAGACCTAAGTAACTATTCTCTACAGTACTATCTGATAATACTTTATAAGGTCTTGCCTCTTTGTTTAAGTTTAATAGCATACCCTCTTTTTTGCTACCCATTACAAACATAGCAACTAAAACTGCTGTTAATACACCAACATAACCAAGAATTTTGGGTCTAAAGTATCTTGTTTTACCAGCGTGTTTCTCTGTTTCTCTTTCACTAGACCACTGTACAAGACTTGGCTTACCAAGTTTACCCATAACAACAGTACAAGCATCTACACACTCTAAACAGTTGATACACTCTAACTGAAGACCTTTTCTAATATCGATATGAGTAGGACAAACCCTTACACAACTTTCACAAGCTGTACACTCGGCTTCTGGTCCATTAACTGCTTGTACCTCTTTTTGACTATTAACAACTTTATGCTTCTCTTCTCCGTGACCTTCATAAATTTTACCACCACGAATTGGGTCATAAACTGCCATAATTGTATCTTCGTCAAACAGAACAGATTGTACACGGCTATATGGGCAGATATATACACAAAAGTTCTCTTTAATAAATACAACATCAGCAATTAAGAATGCCGCAACACCAAGAACAAAACCAATCATAACTGTATGATTAGCAGGGTCTGCTAAATATTTAAAGAAATCTTCTGGAGGAACAAAGTACCACATAAAGTCAGATGCTGCAATAAGCGCAAGCACAGCCCAAATTAATATAGCAATACCCTCTTTGATTTTATTTTCAGGTTTACTAAAATCTGGCTCTTTTTGTTTATTTTTAATATTTTTTCTAATACCTAAAAGTTTTGTCTCTAATAAATCACGATATAAAACTCTAAATATTGTTTGCGGACAAGCCCATCCACACCAAGCACGCCCAGCAAATGCTGTCAATGCGAAAATTCCTAAGAATAACAACATAAGCATAAATGGCATAATATATAGCTCTTGCATATCAAATCTAATAAACATAAAATGCAGTTGCTTATGGTCAAAGTTTAATAGGAAAAAGTGGTTTCCGTTTACTCTAATCCAAGGAAGTACAAGAGCAATAATTGTTACTGCAATATACCCCCAGTATCTTTTTATTCTATAAGGTATCCAACCTTTTAAATAACCTTTTTTTGTATCATTTGACATCTCTTTATCCTTTTTGTGTATTAATGTTATTTTACCAAACTTTAAGTTTTAACTACTTAGAAATGAGAACTTATAATATCTAATTAGATACTTTGTTACTCTTATACATAAGTAGTAATTGTAATAAATATAACTAAAAGTAATGAGTAATATAACTTAACTGTATAGATACTGCTAATTGTATAGCTTTTTACTTAAAAAAAGGTATAATCATAGAATAATTTAAAAAACTTTTTGTATCTTTAAAGCATATGATACACTAATATAAAGGCAAGTTATGAACCTTACACATTTAGATGAAAACGATAGACCAAAAATGGTAGATGTATCAATTAAAGATGATACAACAAGAGTAGCAACAGCAAGCGGAACAATTACAGTAACCCAGGAAGCATACGATATGGTAGTGCAAAATCGTGCAAAAAAAGGACCAGTTTTGCAAACAGCAGTCATTGCAGCAATACAAGGTGCAAAAAAAACTAGCGAATTGATACCTATGTGTCATCCATTAATGCTAACTTCTGTTAAAATAGATGTTGCCCAACTGCCAGAGTTGCCAGGCTTTAAATTAAGTGCTACAGCAAAATTGGTAGGTAAAACAGGCGTAGAGATGGAAGCTTTAACTGCAGTTAGTACAGGTTTACTAACAATTTACGATATGTTAAAAGCTATAGATAAGGGTATGATTATAGGACCCATACAGCTAGAATCAAAAAGTGGCGGTAAAAGTGGAGATTTTAAAAGAGCTAATTAGAGGTTAATTGTTAGTAGGCAGCGTAGCGGTAATCCTTGTGTTTACCAAAAATTAAAACAATTATTAATACGCCACTTGCCCTTGCACCTAACTCTAAATACAAAGAAAAGGAGTAAAAATGTTATTAGATAAAAATACACAAGAGAAACCAGAAATAAACTACCCAACAAAATGGGGCTTTAAAGTAATAGGCAAAGATAAAGAGAAGGTAGAGCAAGCAATAAAAGAGGTAATGGGAGAAAAAGAGCATAGTTGCAAATTTAGCAATAGCTCAAAAAAGGGAAACTTCCATAGTTACTCAGCAGAGTGTACAGTAGAGACAGAAGAAGAGAGAGATAAACTATACAAAACTTTTGGAGAGCATAACGATGTAGATTATGTTTTATAAAAAAATTTAAAGTTATTTTTCAATACCTTAATGTAAAACTTTATCATAAGGTATTGGAACTATTATTGTATGAATTTTCTCTCTATCCACTTCATAACTATAAAGCCAATTATTGTAGATAAAATAATATTTATAATAATTAATTTTAAATCAGAATCAGTAGGCATTACAAGTAAATCTTGCCCTAATTTATTAGAGCTGTAAAGATTAAAAAAAGTAAAAATGCGGTCTATTATCCAATAGATAATATAGACCACAACATTGTAGAGTATAAATTTAGAAAATCCACCCATTACAGTGTTTCGTAAACCTCAACACTTGGGCGTCCTGCAAACCAATCTCTTGGTGGCATATTTTCGTGCGATTTTTTAAATGCATCGCTTTGTGTGTATGCGATAAAACTTTGCATATCTTTCCATGTTGTTTCTATTGCAAAAGTGTTATTTTCACCCATATGCGGAATAGTTTGAGGTGCTAGCAGTTTCATATCTATAAAGCCATCTTGTTTCTCTATTTCGTGCTTTGTTACAGCTGTCTTTAAATGCTCGCTATACTCATTTTTAAACTCCTCTTTAATTGGGAATTTTGTTAAAACTATTACCATTTTCTATCCTTTAATAAATTTTATAACTTATTGTACAGTTTAATTATTAAAAAAATATAAACTATAATTGCAATATAGGTAGCAAAGTATTTTCTTACATTACTATAAACTTCCGATATTAAAACAAAAAGGATAATTATGTTGGTAAAAAAAGAGGCAGCTAAAATACTATTAGCGTTACATAGAAGTGATGATAAGACAATTAATATTGATAAGTTAAACAGTGGTGATATAGAGGTACTAAACTTAAGTGGATTGGTGCGTTTTCCTATTCCTGCGAAGATTGAACTAAGTTATGGTGGAGCGATTGTAGCAGATGCACTTGCTAGAGTTGCAGAGAGTATTAACATTGATGAATTAGATGAAAACTTTAAAATAATTGGCTCTAAAATAATCGCTATGATTGATGCAGCAAAGAGAAATAATAATAAAACAACTTCTGTAAGCGAAGAGGAGCTTAGAAAAAGGGGCTTTGCAGATGATAAACAAGAGCTTACACAAGAGGCTTTAGATGTATATGAAGCATATAACATTATCGCTCCAGAGCTATCTATAGATGCGGAGTTAGCAGAGTATATTAGAAAATCGCCAATGGGTCCTACAGATGCACACTACTTAAGCCCAGATGGTAATAGCAAAGATATACTAGAGGCTATGCGTATTATTGCATACTCTTTACCAAATGGTGATTACTATGCATTTACAGAGCTTGGTCAAGCGGTAAGAAACGCCTTAACTTATGGTGGATTTGCTAGCGAAGGAGCTGTACTAGATGTATCTATTTTAGCAAACTTAGCAAAAGTTGCAGATGGTGAAGAGTTAGATTTAGATGCACTAGTAGAGTTAGAGACTCTTGGTTACCTAATAGATACAGATGAGCTATCTACTGCTGGAGAGTACGCTTTAGAAGCGTATAGAATATTTAGTGATAAAATAGATAAGCCATTAAAGAGCTTTGCTATCGAGAAAGAAGAGGTAGAAACACTTAAAGCAATCGATAAAATTTGGAGTGTAAATACAAAAAGTAATCCAGAAGAGACTCCAACTTTTGATGAGTTAAAAAGAGAGTTAGTAGATAGAAAAATTGCAGAGTACAAAAAAGTTATAGAGAAGTATGGACGCCGTTTAGATGAACTTCCTAAGAAAAAGCAAGAGATTGCTAAACAATTTGGTGAAGTAAAAGATAAAGTTAAGTGGTTCGAAGATAATTTTGACTTAAGAAGTTACCTATATTCACTTGAAGCATTTGGCTTAATAACAGAAGGTATTGATGATAACGGTAAAGAGGTATATTTTGTTACAGATGATGGTAAAAGAGTTTTACAAGACCAAAACGATGAGAGAGCTATTCACTCATGGAGTCTTAAAACATTAACTTTAGCAAATAAAATATTTAGTTCGCCAAATAAAGAGTGGGTACTAGAAGCAAGAAAAGAGAGAGTACTTGGCAATTTTGAAGCAAGTAAATCAGGGCTTCTTTATGAAGAGTTAGCAAGCCATAAAAAGATGCCATTTATAAATAAATATGAGATGGAGATTTTTAAAAGATTACCAAGTAGCGGTATGACAATAGATGAACTTTTAAACAGTGCCAACTCAGAAGATGAAAGAGTAAAAATAGAAGAGGCACTAGATAAAATAGAAGCAAAAGGATTTATCGAAGTTTTAGCCGATAAACACATTGTGGAGACAGAGTTCGGTACAATTATGGATGAAGCAATGAGTGCAGTACCAAGTGGATTTGGTGCACCTATTAATCCAACTATATACCGTGTAGTAAAAGCTATTGCAGATACTGGAAGTATGTATGTAAAAGAGAAAAAAATTAGAATACTTCCAAAAAATGTAAAAGAGGCTATTAAAAAAAGTGGCTTAAGCCCAGAGAGCTTTAACAAAGCATACATAGCAGCCAAAGAGGCAAAATATTTAGGCAAAAACAGTGTAAACGAAGCGGGTATTAAAATGCTAGAAGCTGTAGATGCTTTAAATAGCTAAGATTAAGAGAGCTCTATTCTCGAGCTCTCTTTGCCAGAATTCTACTATTAAACCTAAAATATGCATTAAAAATTCTAAATCTCTAATGCATATTTTGGGTTAAAGCTACTCCATATTCTTCAAATTTTTTATTTTGACAAGTCTAGTATCAAGCAAAATAGGTATAATTTGCTAAAAATAGGGATTATAATGAGTTTTAAAAATGTAGAGGTAGAGATTGCAGGAAATAGCTATTTTGATGGTGCGGTAACAAGCAGAACAGTGCACTTTAGCGATGGTAGTAAAAAGACATTGGGTTTTATGCAAATAGGTGAGTATGAATTTGGCACAAACGAAGCAGAGTTTATGGAGATAACATCAGGAGATGTAGAGGTGCTTTTACCAGATGCTAGCAAGTGGGTAAGATTAAAGAGTGGTGCAAGCTTTAACGTGCCAGAGAGTAGTAGCTTTAAGATAAAAGTGCATGAAGTTACAGACTACTGCTGCTCATATCTTTAGGAGCAAAAGGGGTGATAAAGCTAAATATCTCTAAAAGTTTAGGCACTATAGAGTTAAATGTTAAGCTTAGCATAGAGCAGGGTGATTTTATTGCCCTAAGCGGTGCTAGCGGTAGTGGTAAAACAACACTGCTTAGGGTGCTTGCTGGATTAGAAGAGGCTAAAGGCACTATCCAAGTTTCTGGCAAAAATTGGCAAAAACTGCCACCACAGAGGCGAGAAATTGGTATGGTTTTTCAAGACTATGCACTCTTTGATAATATGAGTGTAGAGCAAAACTTACTATTTGTAAATAGAGATTTAGAGTTAGCCAAAAGATTGCTTGAGCTAACAGAACTTAACAGTATCAAAAAGCAGTACCCAAGCCAATTAAGTGGTGGACAAAAACAGCGGGTAGCCCTATGCCGAGCCCTAATGAAACACCCAAAAATTCTACTATTAGATGAGCCACTATCTGCCCTAGATTGGAAAATGAGAAATACCCTACAAGCCGAAATTGCAAAAGTACACAAAGAGTTTGACTTAACAACTATAATGGTTACGCACGATAGAGCAGAGATTTTTAAATTAGCCAACAGGGTAGTAGAGCTTAATGCAGGTAAAATTGTAAAAGATGTACCAATATCAAAAGAGTTAAAGCCACAAGAGAGCCTGAAACTACTTGGAGAAGTTATAGAGATAGTTAATAAAGAGGCAATAGTTTTAATAAATGGACAGTTAATAAAGATAAAAAATAATAACTTATTGGTTGGAGAATTGATAGAGTTAAAAGCTACTAAAATAAATATAAATTAAGACTTTCTTAATAAACATAAATATTACTAATCAAGTATATTATTATTAATTACTTAAAGTAACAATAACAGATAAAAATGTATATTTAAAGATAATAAATAATTATATTATCTAATAACTTGATACAATTTTAGTATATAAATCATACTAAAGGATTAATATGAAAGCAATCAAAGCTATTCTAATGATTATCGGTGCAGTTGCTGTAGTAGCTGTTATTTATGCATTCAGTGCATTTAATGTAGGGGCAATTACAAAGCTAGACCCAAAAGCTAAAGATGTCTATAGCCATATGGGAAAAGTTTTACTAGAGACTGGTGATATTGCAAAAGCAACAGTTCGTAAAGTAAAAGTAGCCAAAGGTATCAGCCCCGATGAATTAGTAGAGTCTTTAAATAGTGTTGCTACCGAAATGGGTATAAAACCAGTTGGCGACTTGCCACTATCTAAAGAAGTAGAGGCAAGAACAGGCAAAAAGCAGAGATATGTAAGAGTACTTTCATACTGTAGCCCTATGATTGCCATAGAGATGGTTAAATACTCAATGGCGTATGGTGCATACCTGCCGTGCCGTATTGTTATTATGGAAGATAAAAAAGGGCAACTATGGCTATACACACTAGATTTAGATATGATGATTCATGGCGGTCAGCCACTACCGGAAAATATGCTAAAATATGGTAATCAAGTAAAACATATAATCTATACTATGATGGATAAAGCCGCTACTGGAGAGTTTTAAATACTTAAGGCACCTCCAATGCCATTAAGTTAAGGAATCTATAGCCATATA
The DNA here is from genome assembly GCA_027024155.1 of Campylobacteraceae bacterium. Lineage (GTDB taxonomy): Bacteria > Campylobacterota > Campylobacteria > Campylobacterales > Sulfurovaceae > JAADEQ01. Next base: position 53,395 of record JALVTE010000080.1, on the reverse strand, counting down.
ATGGTATGCTATAAAACTATGCAATCGCCGTCATTCTGAGTGGAGCGAAGAATCTAACTTGAACTACCTAGATAAGCATTTAGCTTTACAGCCATTTAAACAAGATTCTTCGCATCCGCTCAGAATGACGGCGATAGCAATATTTAAGGGCACTTCTAAGCAAATATTATAGGCAGATAGTACTCGATTTCAAAGCGACTATCTGCACTTAAAAAGTGGTTTTTCCCAAAAGTGCTAAATGATGGCATAGGTGTAGTTTCGTAGCCAGATTTAGGAAGCCATGAGTGGTAAACCCACTGTATAAACTTTAAAATATCTCCATACTCCCCTGATACACTAAATTTAGCATAAAGACCTGCCGGGATTTTAAATTCAGCCAACGAATTGCTTTTGACTCTTTTATCTGTACCAACTGCTGCAATATAGCTACACTCATTTAAAGGTGTAATAATTGGGTTATCGTGATAAATTGCTATCTGCTTAGACTCTTCCAAATCGTTACTATAACACCAAGCTTGTAGCTTTTGCCAAATAGTTTTAATAGATTTGCCGTAGCCTTTATGTCTGATGTAGTAAGCCTTTATATCTGCTATTTTTACAATTTCTGGCTCCATATCTTCAAAGCTTTTACTGCTAATTGGCTCTTGCTTTAAAATTTGGCTAGAGTACTCCAAATATCTGCCCTTTCGCCACTGAGTTGGCGTATAACCAAAACGCTCTTTAAACACCCTAATAAACGAACTTTGCGAACCATATCCGCACATAGTAGCAATTTGTGTTATGGTAGAGTTTTGATTGGTTATTAAAAGGTTTGCCGCCTTTTGTAAGCGTATAGATTTAATAGTCTCATAAATATTAGCACCCATCTGCTCTTTAAAAATTTTATGCAGATGAAACTTGCTAACCGCAAGCTCTTTTGGCAACTCGTCTATATTTATATTGCTATCTATATGTCTGTAGATATAGTACATCACTCTATTGGCAATTTTACTGTGTTCGATTATTGTATCTTTTTTCATAATAACAATTATAGCATATAAAATTAACAATATTAGATAATTATTTGAGCAAGAATAGTGAAGATTAATATTTTTAAAAGAGTTACAATGTTGCATGAGATTAGAGGCTTGCCAGTAAATTAATAACTTTTTGGTGAAGTAAGGATACCTCTAATGATATTAAGTTAAGAGTGTTGAATCTATAGGGCACCTATAAAATTGGATAAACTTAAAGATTGCCATAGCTGTCATTCTGAGCGGATGCGAAGAATCTAGTTTTTACGGCTGTAAAGTCAAGAGTTTATCTCGACAGTTTGAGTTAGATTCTTCGCTCCGTTCAGAATGACGGCGATAGCAAATATTTTTATTGCTTCTGCCTTTTAATCGCGAAAATTTATTTTATACGGCAGGGTGCAGTGCCCTCACTGCACCTTTAAAAGCTTATTAAAAGAAAGGATTTATATGAAACGCTCATTTATAAGAGAGATATTAGAATACACAAATAGTAATACAATATCGTTTGCAGGTGGTTTACCAGATGAAAAGTTATTTCCACTAGAGGTAATTAGAGATTGTGCAAATAGTGCATTGCAAAGTGCGAAAGTTTTACAGTATGCCAAATCTTCTGGTTTGGATAGTTTGCGAGAGTTAATCGCTCAAAGCTACACTAAAAGAGGCTTTAAAACAAGCCCAGAAGAGATACTAATAACATCAGGTTCACAGCAAGCTTTAGATGTAATACTTAGGTCTATTAAGAGCCAAAATATTACTGTAGAAGCACCATCTTACTTAGGTGCTATGAATCTGTTTGCTTTAAATGGTATAAAAACAGAAGCGGTGGAGTTAAAAGAAAATGGCATAGAGTTAAACAGCTTTAAGCAAAGTGTTGCAAATACTAAATTAGCCTATCTAATCCCAGATTTCCAAAACCCAACTGGCATAAGCTATAGTCAAGAGTGTAGAGATATGGTAGCCAAAGAGATAAAAGAGCATAATGGAATTTTAATAGAAGATGCTCCATATAGCGAGCTATATTTTGAAGAATTTATGCCACCTATTAGCTCTAAAATACCAAACAGCAGCTACCACTTAGGCTCATTTTCTAAAACATTAGCACCAGCACTAAGGGTAGGGTGGATTAGAGCTAGCAAAAAGTTAATAAAGCCACTACTAGCATATAAAGAGGTGATGGATTTGCATACAAATATGCTATCGCAAGAGATAATATCGTGCTTTCTATCAAAGCATAAATTGTACGAAGAGCATTTAGAAAACATACGAAATAGTTACAAAAGTAAAATGGAGTTTTTTACACAAGAGTTAGATAAAAAGATACCAGAGTTTAACTATATAAAGCCAAAAGGTGGTATGTTTGTATATGTTAAAACAGATGTTGATGTATATAAACTATTAGAAAGAACTATGCAAAATGGTGTTGTGTTTGTACCAGGTGGCGAGTTTTACAGTGATAATAAAAATAGAAATGAAATAAGATTTAACTACACCAACAGCACCCAAGAGCAAATATCAAAGGGTATAGAGTTAATAACTGAAGCTACGCACTATATGCAATATTTAACAAATCAAAAAAGTGACAGATATGAAAGAATAAATTCTCTCTCCTAGCCGGAGCTAAGAGTGATAATTTTTCTTTTATAGGTGTTGCTTTTTTGTTTTGCCCTACGGGTAGCACAAGAGGGCACTTACTGCAAACAGTTTTTAACGCAAGTTAGCTTTGGCTAGCTTTTATTAAAAACTATTCACATTAAGCACCCTCTTGTGCTATTAAATAATGTATATAGTGCGTAGCTTCAGTTAAGTGCAAGGCTATGCAAGAACTCTAAAACTTCGCTTTCATTACCTTTAAAGGCTATTGGGCTTGAGTTTTTAGCTATTTGGTAGTCGTACATTGGGTCGTAATATTTTTGCATTAATAGCTTAATCCACACTTTGTGCTCTTGTGGGTTACTATTTTTGTGGGCAGTTTCAAAGAGCTCATTTATCTGCTTGTAAATCTCTAAACCTAAGCGTTTTTGTATTCTCTCTAAGGCAGAGTGCACATCTTTAAACCAAGCTTCTAATGCTTGCTCTTTGCCATAGTGCTCTTCGTAGCTTTTTAAAGCTTGGGTTACATACTCATCGTAAGTAATCTCTACTCTTTCATCTATCGGCGTTTCTAAAATTACGCGTTTTGCACCCTCTCGATAATTTTCAAATACTGTTTTTGGTATAGAATTTGCCCCAATATTTCGGCTCTCATCCTCCACAACAATATACTTATACCCTTTATGCTCTTTTTTAATCAATTCATACGCTAAATTGTTTTCAAAATTTATAGGTGTTGGCTGAGGTGTAACAAAACGCCCAAAACTAGAGCCTCTATGGTTTGCTAAGCCCTCTAAATCTATACTGTTTTCTAATTTATTTAGCAAAATTGTCTTGCCACTGCCTGTTCGACCACCCAGAATTATAAAATTTTGCTCTTTTGTAATCTTTTCACTCTGCTTTATTAAGTAATTTCTAAAAGCTTTATATCCACCCTCTAAGCGTGGCACAACAAGCCCAGCTTCGGCTAACCACTCTTGTGTAATTTGCGAGCGTTGCCCACCACGAAAGCAGTATAGGTAGCCTTCTGGATTAGCTTTAAAAAACTCCAGCCAAGCCTGCGTTCTCTCAGCCCTTGGCTTACCATCTATAAGCTCAGCCCCAAGTTTTACAGCCTCTTCGTTGCCACTCTCTTTATAGCGAATACCTATTAAGTGTCGCTCTTCGTTTGTCATAATGGGTATATTTGTTGTGTTTAAAAAAGCCCCTTTTTCATACTCTATAGGAGCTCTTACATCTAGTAAAGGGGTATTGTTTAGTACAATATCATGGAAGTTGTTGGTTAATGGCAGCTTATTCACTAAGCCACCTTTTGTTTGTAAATTATTTTCATAACGAAATTATAACTCAAATATTATTATTTAGCAATAATTATAACATCTCCGCCTTTTTCTATATCTACATCTATTTTAACTTGACCACTAAGGTTGCTTCCCACTTTATAGTAAAGGTTTGCATCTTTGTTTAATGTTTTAGAACTATTCATACTAGGCTGTGGGTCATAATTAAAGAAGTTAATAGAGCCTAATTTATAAGTAATATCTCCATAAGTTGTATATTTAAAATCACCAAAATTGTATTTTGGTTTTGAACTATTTAAATCATCAACATCTGATAGAATTACGCCCTCTCCCCACTTGTTTAATAGTGTCTCAAAATCTTTTTCGCCTGTTGCATCTAATACTGCCAACTCATCAGTGTTTTTACTATACATCAAATTATGTAGTACTTTTGCACCACCATAATTTCTTGTTAAAAAAGTTCCAAATGAGCTAACTTTTGAGTAATCTGCTACAGTGTTGTTCCAATTTGTTAAAGATAGAGTATTATTTTTATTAAAATCTGGGAATCTACCACAATATTTTCTATTGTTATTTAAATAAGTACACTCAATAGGTCCTGCTGCCCCATTGTAATATGCAACACTTCTAGGTCCATTATATTTAATTTTAGTTGCTACTAAATCTTCTGTAGTCTCTGACATCATTTCATCAAACCAAGTGCTATCATTTACACCAATAAGTACTTTTCTTTGATAAAAATGAATCATATGCTGAAATTCATGTGCTAGTGTTGTAAATGTCTCTTTTTCGTTATTTGCATAGAGTTTTGAATTTACATAAAACATTATCTTTTCGTTAGATGCTGCTAAACTACTGCGTTTAAAGTTGTCTTTTGACCAAAAGTAGCCAGCAATAGTATCATCATGATGATTTTTATCATATATAGTATAAATTAAAATATTTATAGTGTTGTCATCTCCTATCAAATCAGGGTCTACGCTAGAAGCATTTGAACCCCATGCTTTTCCATAAATATTTGTATCCCAATCGTAAATATCATCATCGTAATGGCTATTATCACTATTTTGTAAAAAGTTATTTGCTAACTTATCTATCATATCTTGTGTTATTGTATTGTTATTTAATTCATCATTTGCAACCCAAACAACTAAATTTTTAGTACCAAATTTTGTTGGTATATCTCTTTCAACTTTTTTAGCTGTTGCTTCTATATAGTGTGTACAACTTTCGTCATTCATATTCATATCTGTACAGAAGTTAAATGTATCACCCTCATTTGTACTTAAAACTTTACTACGCTTTAAAATAGTGCTTTGTTTATTCAAAGCATTTTTATGCAACATATTAAATACATTTTTTCTAAAATCTAAAACTTTTTGAGGGGTTTTATCTTTTATCTTTGTATTATCTACAGATAACTCTTTATAATTTTGCTCTACATCCGAAGTAGCACTAGGCGAACTAATAGATACTTGCTGATTATTAAAATGACTTGTAGTCACTACATATATATCTTTTGGAGAATCTATATTAAGTGTTAGCTCTAAATTTTTAGTTTGATGCACCTCTACTATTTGATTGCTTTCGTTAATATCAAAACTCTTTTTAGCCCCTTTATAAGTACGATTATTAGTTTGAGTATTTGTCTGATTGTCTCCACCTGTATTACTATAAGAGGTAGTAGTTCCACCTCCTCCACATCCTGCTACTATCATTAAAGATATTGGTAAAATTAAATATTTTCTCATAAAAACTCCCATTGTTTGGTACTGCATTTTATCATTATTATATAAAAAGTTTATGAATTTTTAGTGAAATGTCAAATTTATGTTCAATTTTATCTATCTTAAGTAAATTAGCATTAATAAATTTTCGATAAAATATGCTTAATTTTGTTGAATGAGGATTTGTAATGAAAAAGGTAGCAATTAACGGACTTGGTAGAATTGGTAAAATGGTGCTTTGGAACTATGTAACACAAGAGCAGAACGACTTTGAGATTGTAATGGCAAATGGTGGTAGCGGAACTACTGAAGATTTGGCATATATGCTAAAGTTCGACTCTGTTCACGGGCGTTTTCCAGCTGTTATAGAGTACGATGACGAAAACTTAATACTTAATGGCAAAAAGATTAAAATTATAAGCGAAAGAGACCCAGCAAAACTGCCTTGGGATGGTATAGATATTGTATTAGAGTGTACAGGTAAATTTACAAAAAGAGCAGATGTACAAAAACAAATCGACGCAGGGGCGAAAAAAGTACTTATCTCAGCACCTGCAAAAGATGAAGATATTACAGTAGTATTTGGTGTAAACGAAGAGCTTTACGATAATGAAAAACACAATATTGTATCAAACGCTAGCTGTACTACAAACTCACTAGCACCTGTAATGAAGGTACTTGTAGAGAAGTTTGGCGTAGAGAGTGCACATGTAACTACAACTCACGCTTATACATCGTCTCAAGTAACAATAGATAGAAAAAAACCAGGTAAACACAGACGAGGTCGTGCAGCTGCTGTAAATATTATACCAACAACAACAGGTGCAGCAAAGGCAACAACTAAAGTTATTCCAGAGCTTGCAGGTAAAATGACAGCAATGGCTCTAAGAGTACCAACAGCCGATGTTGCAATTACAGAAATTGTTGCAAATTTAGGCAAAGATGTAACGGCTGAAGATGTAAACAATGCACTAAGCGACGCAGCAAATGGTGCCATGAAAGGCGTGTTAGATGTAACTTACGAAGAGGTAGTATCTAGCGATATGCTAGGCAACCGCCACTCAAGCACAGTAGATGCGCTAAGTACAGATGTTGTAGCAGGAAATATGGTAAAAATTATGACATGGTACGATAACGAATATGGCTACGCAAGCCGCCTATTTGACTTAGCAAGATTAGTTGCTTCTAAAATGTAAACTTACACAGGCAGACATAAGCAAAGCGCCCTACAGAGTAGAATATTAAATACTTATTTGTAGGGGCGACCTATGTATCGCACCGTTAATATACTAAAATACTTACCACCACTAGGAAAAATATGTTTTACTACACAAAAGAGCAGTTAGAGCTGTTAGAAAAAATCGAAAACTCACCAAGCTATAAATTAGCCGAAGATGATAAAGAGTTTTTAAAAGAGTATGAAACCAGAGGTGTTAGGCTAGAATTAGACTACCTAAAAGCAGAACTAGCTATGAAAAAGTTTGGTATAAAATCTACTATTGTAGTCTTTGGAAGTGCTAGAATATTACCTCAAGAGGTTGCAAAAGCCAATTTAGACGAACTTATCAAAAAAGGTATAGATGGGCAAGAGTTAAAAAAAGCAACAAAAGCATTAGATAATAGCTTTTTTTACGAAGATGCAAGAAAATTAGGTGCTATTATCGGACGCAGTGGAGGTGGTGTAGAAGATAACCGTATAATGCTAATGACAGGTGGAGGTCCAGGCATTATGGAAGCAGCAAACCGCGGAGCACACGAAGCAGGTGCAAACTCTATTGGCTTAAATATTAACTTACCACACGAACAACACCCAAACCCATATATAACTCCAGAATTATGCTTACAGTTTCACTACTTTGCAATAAGAAAATTCCACTTCTTCCAAAGAGCAAAAGCAATGGTAGTCTACCCAGGAGGTTTTGGTACAATGGATGAACTGTTTGAGCTACTCACTCTAATTCAAACAAAAACAATGAAACAAATCCCTGTAATAATGGTAGGCAAAGAGTGGTGGAACGATTTAATAAATTTCGAATTTTTAATAGAAGAGGGTATGATTTCAAAAAAAGATTTAGAAATATTTAAAATAGTAGAAAACGCACAAGAGGCATGGGACAGCATTTTAGAGTGGTATATCAAAAGAGACAAAGCCTTACTATAACCAATTAGGGTCAGGTAACAACCCACTACCTACTTCTAAAAATCTTAGACACCATTGCAGACGATAGACCCAAATACCTAGCCACTTCTCCTTGGGTATATCCATCATCTAATGCCTTTAGTATAGCACTGTTTCTCTCTTGAATATCTTGGCATTTTTCAAAGTGCTCTTTTAGTTTTTTTCTCTTAATTTGTCTGTACCCATACTCTGTTTGCTCTATCTTCTTTTTTTCTTCAGCTTTTAACTCATTAAGCTCATTTTTGCTAAGCTTTCTATCTAAAAGCTCTTGTACTCCCTCGTAGTGTAACTCTTTTCTTAATTTTGAGTGTTTGGCACAAGGTATGAGCTCTAATTTAGGGTTTAGCAAAGTTGCTAAAAGCGTATATGGGTACTCACCTACACTTTTAGCCATTCTTGCTTTTATAGGGTTATGCTCTATATATCTAAATATTGTATAAAAGTAAGCCTCATTTACAACATACCAAGACCTATATCGCCCTTGCCATAAGTGTCCTACTCGTTTATATTTTTTATTAAAATATATAGCATAGTTTCCATTTATTTGTCGCATAAAAAGTGATAGATTTTGCGAAGTAGTCTCTATAAATAGATGATAGTGGTTATCCATTAAGCAGTAATCGTGTACATTAACTTTATATACTCTGCAAGCTTTACATAGTATCTCTAAAAATTTATCTTTATCATCAGCACTTTTATAAATCTTCCCTTTTGCCACACCACGATTAACAATATGATGAAACCCCGCTAAATCTAACCTTGCTCTTCTTGCCATAATAATTCTCTTTTTTAAGGAATATTATAGCAAGTTGTAGTTTAAGGGTAGTGGGTTGTTACCTGACCCTTTTATTTGGTTATAGCTTTACTCTATTATATCATTGCAAAATTTGCTTATACTTAAGGGGCTTTAATTCAAATGATAAAGTGGTATAATACAAAAAACGTATGAGTTTGTGAAAGGGTTAGATGTTGAAAAAAATTATGACTTTTATAAGTGTGATAACTGTGTTTTCTTATGCTAAATGTGATTTGAATGCTATTAAATTGGTTAGTGCTTACTCTAAAATTGCTAAGTGTGATAATAATAGAATTTATTTAACTAATGGTAAAAGTTTTGTTTATGATGATGGTAAGAAAAAGAGTTTTAAGCAACTGCTTAACTCTCCTGATATAGAGGATATGTTTAGATTTAAGTACCCTCGCGGTAGGGTTAGTGGTATGCCTTTAAATGATGACCCGGGGCGGATTCGTTTTGAGCCACTTTTTAAAGAGCTTTATGGGCATAGTGCTAGTGAAGTTAAGCGAAATTTGGTTCGTATTCCTTGGTTTGGTGGGAATATTTTGGTTACTAGAGCTAATGGCGTTGCGAATGCTTTAAGTGCTGTTAGGGCTGAATTAAATAGATTGCCTGCTAAGTATAAAAAGTATCTGCACCCAATAGGCGGTACATTTAAGTGGCGTCATATTGCAGGGACAAATCGGCTAAGTGTGCATTCGTTTGGGGCGGCTATAGATATAAATGTAAAGTACTCTGCTTATTGGCGTTGGAGTAAAGGTGGGTATCGTTACCAAAATAAAATTCCGTATGAGATAGTGCGAATATTTGAGAAACATGGCTTTATTTGGGGTGGTAAGTGGTATCACTATGACACAATGCATTTTGAGTATAGACCGGAGATTTTAAAATGAAAAAACTTTTAATTATTGTGCTATTTGTTGGGGCACTTTTTGCTAAGAGTAGCTTGGAGAATAATGCTAGTAAAGTTATGCACTACTCCCCTTTTTTATGGGAAGCAACTAGAGGAGATAGTACAATTTATCTATTTGGAACGATGCATATTCCGCATCCATATTTAACTATTAGCTCTAAATTAAAAACTGTTATGAAAAATAGTGATGTTATAAAGACAGAGATTAAAATGGATAATAGTGTAAAAATAAAAGCTATGCAGGCTATGAAGAGAGATGATAATAAAACTCTGCAAGAGGTTTTGCCCAAAGATACATTTAAACGCTTAGATGTACAGTTAAGAAAAATAAGCCCATTTTTAAGTGCTAAAAAATTAAATAATTTTAAAATATGGGCTGTTTATAGTACTTTGGGTGCATTGAAGTATCAAATAAAATATCGTAAATTTAAGCCACTAGATATGCAAATTTATGAGTGGGCAAGAGATAATAATAAAAGTGCAGGTGGAGTAGAGAGTATAGATGAGCAGTTGAGTGTATTTGAAGGCTTTAATAAGAGAGAGCAAATAGAGATGTTAAATGCCACGCTAGATAGTTTAGAGAAAAAGCCAAATGAGACTAAGCAACTTTTAAATAACTATATAACAGGTAATGGCAAAGTTATTATACAAAACTTTAAAGAATCTCTGGCGACTGCAAAGGTTAGCGAAGATTTGAAAAATAGGTATTTAGATAAACTTTTATATAGTAGAAATGTGCGTATGGCAAATCGTATAGATGCTCTTATATCCAAGAATCCAAATAAAAAATATCTATTTGCTTTTGGAGCTATGCATTTTTTAGGTCAAAAGAGTGTATTATACTATTTAGAAAAAAAAGGTTTTAATATTCAAAGGCTAAAGTAGATGAAAAATGAGTATAAAATTGCGCTTGCTCTCTTAATTATTGGCGGGCTTGCTATTGGTGGGTTATATTATAAAAAAAGCCACAAAAGTGTAAAAGTTGCTACAGTTAATAAAAACTTAGATAGTAGTGATAAAAAGGTAATAATGCCCGATACAGATGAGCAAAGTGCTGCTAAAATTCCTGCAGTAGAGGAGTATTTAGCTGATTTAAAAAAGCTTTACGAAAAGGGGAAATCTACTCTTCCACTTCAAAAATCTGAGCTGGATAATAATGGTGTAGTCGCTCAAAATGTTGCTCTAAAGAGTAAAGAGTTTTTAAGTGATACTAAAATGGATAATAAGTTGCTTCATAATGATATTATGAGAGTAATGCCTGCTATATCTGCTACTCTTGATGATAAGAGTAAAAAAGAGTGCAAAAGCTCTGTTTGTTATGTTGTAGAGAAGTATAATTATGCTTTAAACTCTACTACTCGTGCTATTGTTGATGTTAAGGCTAAAAGGGTTGTATCGGTAAAAAGATATGCTAACTCTCAGCCTGATATTAGTGCTAGACTTACCAATATTGCTAAAGAGATAGCACTAAATAACCCAAAGGTTATTAAAGAGTTGGGGCATACGCCAACGCCTAGCGAGATTAGTATGGCAAATGTTCGCTCTAATTTAGAGCAATCGCCATGCGAAGATAAGAATCATCTATGCGTTGCACCAACATTTGCAGACCATAAAAAAGAGAGAGCACTTTGGGCTATTGTCGATTTAACCGATTTAAAATTAGCTATTGCAAAGTGGGCGGGGCTTGGCAAAACCTATACGCCTGCTTGTATAGATGAGAGAACACTTGAAAACCGCTATATTATGAAAAACTTTTGCCAAAAAGATACGAACTTGACAAAATTTGGCTGGAGTATGAAGTACCACTTAACGGGCTCAGATGGGCTTGAGATTAGAGATATTAAATATAAGGGTAAAAGTGTTGCTAGAAGTCTTAAAATTGTAGATTGGCATGTGGCTTATAAGGGTTTGGGTGCTGATAAATTAGATACTACAGAGCCAGTAATGATGGCGGGGCACAGGGTAGAGTTTATAAAGGGTGTTAATAATGAATACACCTTTGGATACAACGATGCAATGGGGTGTCCTATGTTTTCTACTTCGGTTGTGTTGGCATTTAATGGACCACAAATTAAAGAGATAAAAGATAAAAATGGCAAGGTGACAGGCTTTTATATAGTACAAGATTTCAGAAATCCAAAGTGGCCAATGGCTTGTAATTATAGATATGAAAATAAGTTTATATTTAATAAAGATGGCTCATTTAGAGTTGTTGCAATTAATATGGGTAGAGGTTGTTCAGATAAAGCAATTTATCGTCCTGTAATGAGATTAGATATTAAATTAAGTGATAATAAAGAGCGTTTTGCACTATATAATGGCAAAGATTGGGACGATTGGCAAATAGAGCAAGGGTATCGCTCTACAGGTAAAGAGAAGATGCTTGATGATAAATATCTTTATAAAGTATTTAGTCCAGAAGATGCTAATGAGGGCTACTACATAGAGCCAAATCGTGGACAGTTTCATGACAATAGCCGTGGTGATAACGAAGATGTATATGTAACAAAATATAAAGAGGATGAAGGCAACGAAGATTTACTAACCCTTGGTAGTTGCTGTAAATTAGACTATGATGGTCCTGAAGAGTATACTAAAGATAAAGAGTTAATAGAGAATACTGATACAGTTATTTGGTATGTACCAACTATTCAAAACGACGATAAAGCAGGCGAAGAGTATTGCTGGGCAGATAGCATAATAGATAAAAACGGTAACCCAAGTGTGCGAGTATGGCCTTGTATTGTAGGACCTAAGTTTGTGCCTATTAGTAATTAGGGGTTAGGGGTTAGTGGTTAGTGAATAGTTTGTAGTGTAAGGATTTTGATGAAAAGAGTATTGCCGATTTTAGTTGTATTGTTGCTTCTTGGTGGGGTAGGCTATTTTTTGCTAAACGATAGCCCAAAAGTTGAGAAAAAAGAGATTGCTAAAACTTTTAAATTAAAAGAGTTTAATAGAGTTCGAAGTTGTGCAAAAATACCACAATTTCTATATAGTTTAGGAATTAAAAGACCTATTATAGATTTAAGCCAAATGCATTATAAAGGTATAGCATTCTATTACGGAGCTAGATTTAACAAAGTTTTACACAAAAAAGAGTGGGAAGTTTTTGATGCACTTGGTACTTATACAATAGATAATTATGGAAATATCTATTTAACACCTAATCCATTTATTAGTGTTCGCCCCTCTACATTTAATTTGCAAAAAGCTATATATAAAATGGATAGCAAAAGTGGTAAATTGAGTCGTTGGATGGTAATAGATGATGTTAAGCCAAACCCTACAAACCCTTATGGACTTATATCGATTGTTTACGATTGTGACAGTGGTGAGCTTATAGCTAGTAGTATAGATGAGAGTAATTATAAAGCTCAAAAGGGTGTAATTTATCAAATTAATCCAAAAACAAAAACTATTATAAACAGAATAGATGGATTTGATGCTTTAACTGTTAATATTTTGCATGCTAAAGGAGCTAAGTATTTAATTGCTGGAAGCGCTAGAGATAATGGAGTTTATACATTTACTTTTAAAGGAGATAAAATTGACTCTAAAGCTAATAAACTATTTGAGATACCAAACCCAAGACTTAGAGTTAGAAAAATTAGAGTAATTGGTAAAAATAGATTAAAAATAGAGGCGATAAAATTTAACTATTCTCTTGTAGCAGAGACAAATAAAAAACAGAGATTTGTATATATAGCTACATATAATCCTACTAATTCTACTTGGAGTATTGCAGAGCCTAAGAGATAAGAGACTTTCTTGCTCTTATAAAAAAGTAATACAATCAAAGCATTATTTTCTATATGTTACATTTTGTAGCACATACAAAAAATATCCAAAAAAATTTAATTTTTATAAAAACTCTCCAAAATATGCCATAACGCCATTTGAAAACTAAGATATAGTTCAAGATACCCATATAATGTATATATATCATAAAACTTTAAGGAATAGAACTATATTATGTCATTATAAGAGTACCCATTTTATGGGTATATTATATTTTTAGGAAAATAGGAAATAATAATGAAAACAGATAAATTACAAAAACTATGTTACTCTATGCTATTGTTGAGCACAATAGTGTATGCTGACATAGGAGGTGTGGTCTTTCAAGATTTACCTCTAAATGGAACAAACTTAAATAGTTATGGTGTAAAAGACTCTAACGAATTAGGTGTTGCGGGAGTTAGTGTTACTGGGGTTGATAGCTCAGGTAATAAAGCTACTGCTACAACGGCTAGCGATGGTAGTTATGTTCTGCAAGGACTTAGTGGGCGAGTTAGAGTGGAGTTTAGTAATATTCCAAGTTACTTAAAAGAGAGTCCATCAAATAGTGTTAATAACTCTTCTGTACGATTTGTGAATGATGGAGATAGCGATGTAGATTTTGCTGTACATAATCCAAGTGAGTATAACTCTGGTTTAGATAAAACAGCTTTTGCTGCATCTGCACAGAGACCTTGGGCTTCTGCTGCTAGTACAAGTAATAAAAACTACGCTCTATTCTCTCTTCCTTACGATGCAACAGGGAAAGCACAACCTGCTGTAACTGAGGATGTATCGTTTGATAAAATAGGAACGGTATGGGGTGCTGCTTATCAAAAAGATAGTGGTGTTCTTTATGAGTCTGCATTTCTTAAGAGACATTCAGGTTTAGGCGAGTTAGTTAGACCAGACACAGGAGCTGGGGAGCAAGATGTACCTGTTGATGGTATATATATGGTTAAATATGATGGAACAAAAGGTGGTAGCTATATAGGCGGTTTTACACTTAATAATGTAAGCCCTGCAAATGGAGATGCTGGAGATATAGATACTGGTACAGTAACAAGAGAGGTTATCGATGGAAATGTAACTACTTCTAATCCAAATGCCTTAACAACAAATGTATCTAATAGTAGATCTTATGATATAGATGCTTTTGGAAAGGTTGGAGAAGTTGGTTTTGGAGATGCTGATGTTGATGAGAGTGGTAAAGCCCTATGGGTTGTAAACTTAAATCAAAAATCTTTAATTAAAATAGATATTAGTAATCCTGATTCTTTACCAACAAGTGGTGCAATAGATGGCTCTTTAGTCTCTCATTACAATATTGATTTTTCATCTTTAGGAACTTGTGATGGAGAGTTTAGACCGTGGGCATTGTCATTTCATAATGGCAAAGGGTATGTAGGTGTTGTTTGCGATAGTACGCAAGATACTTCAAATGCAGCAGTTCATGCTTATATCTTAAGCTTTAATCCACTTAACCCTATTGGTACTTTTAATAAGGTTAAAGATTTTCCATTAACATACCCAAGAGAGAGTTCTCAATATACAGTAAGTGCAGGAACTTGCTCTTTGGGTTCACAATCTAATTGGAATAGATGGGCTACTAGTTGGGATGAGTTAGGTAATGCACTTGGTCGAAACTCTAATGGTGGAGAGTATTCATGTCCTCAACCAATATTAAGTGACATTACTTTTGATTCAAATGGAGATATGATATTAGGCTTTTTAGATAGATTTGCTGAACAATTAGACTTAGATAATTACCCAGCAGATACAGGAATTAATCAGACTTTTTCTGTAGATTCTGCCGGAGATACTCTGCATTTATGTAAAACAGATTCTGGCTATTTAGTAGAGGGAGAAGATGGTTGCCAAATTGCACATGATGATAATGAAGCAAAATTAAATGACAGCCCTGATGACCGTGCAAAATCAGATGATGGACCTGGTGGCGTTGGTGAATTTTACTATAAAGATTACTCTTCTCAATATGATGATACAAGCAATAACGAAGCGCACCATTTAGAAAACAATTTGGGTTCTGTAGTAACTGCAATGGGAAGTTCGCAAATTTTGGTAACAACTTTTGATGCAATAGAGGGTAATTTTAATCAAGGTTTTCAGTGGTATAACACTAATAGAGTGTCATCTAATCAGGGTGATAGAGTTAATGTATATCAAATATCTACAGCAAATGATAATGATTTAAATACAAAAGGAGCTGGACTTGGTGATGTTGAGTTAATTACAGCAGCTGCACCTATTGAAGTTGGTAACCGCGTATGGAAAGATACAAATAAAAATGGTATTCAAGATGCAGATGAAGATGGAATTGATGGTGTAACTGTGCAGTTGGTGTGTGGAGGAGATATCGCTTCAGAAGCTACTACTGCAAATGGTGGTTACTATATATTCTCTAATGACCCAAATGGAACTGATACAGATAGCCAAAAGTATAATATAACTCAGCTACAAGCAAATAGTAGTGATTGTATTGTTCGTATTCCAAATGCAACAGGTTCAAACCAACAGAGCGCTTTAAGCGATTTAATGCCAACTGACTCAAACAGTGGCTTGAATGATAAGATAGATAGTGATGGTGTAGTTAATAATAGTGATGATGAGGTAGAGATTAACTCTTCTAATATAGCAACAGCTGGTTCAAATGACCATAGTTTAGATTTTGGTTTCAAAGATATAACAGTATGCTTAGGCGATAAAGTATGGGAAGATACAAACGCAAATGGAATCCAAGATAGTGGAGAGGCGGGAGTTGCAGGTATAACAGTAAAACTATTAAAAGATGGAGCAGATTATAATACAACAACAACCGATAGCAGTGGTGAGTATAAATTCTGTAACTTACAATCAGCAACATATAAAATAGTATTCGATAAATCAAGCCTACCAGCACACTACGCAATAAGCCCAGAAAAAGCAGGAAGCGATGACGCAAAAGATTCTGACGCAAACCCAACAAATGGTGAGAGTGCAGATATTACAATTAATGATGGTGATAGTGATAACTTAAATATAGATATGGGTATTTATAAAATGCCTTGCTTAGGTGACTTCGTATGGGTTGATAGCAACGCAAATGGTATCCAAGATAGTAATGAAGTAGGAGTTGATGGCGTAAAAGTAGAACTATTAGATAATAGTGGTAACACATTAAGTAGTGTTAATACAGCAAATGGTGGTAAGTATGAATTCTGTGATTTAGATGCAAACACAAATTACCAAGTAAAAATAACACCAGATGCAAACTACCAAATATCTCCAGTAAATCAAGGGAGTGATGATAGTAAAGATAGTGATGTAGACCCATCAAGTAAAATAGCTCCTGCAACAGTAGCTACAGATGATAATATGACAATAGATGCAGGTATATATAAGAGTGCTTGTATAGGTGATAGAGTATGGGATGATACAGATAAAAATGGTATCCAAGATAGTAATGAAGCAGGTATTGCAAATGTTACTATACACTTACTAGATAGTACAGGTAATGAGTTAAACTCAACTACAACAGATAGTAATGGTAATTACCAATTCTGTAACTTAAACCCAGATGATTATAAAATAAAAGTAGATAAACCAAGCGATTATGAAGCATTCACCACAAAAGGTGCAGGAAGCGATACAAGTAAAGATAGTGATGTAGATAGCAGTGGTGTAAGTGATAGCATAACAGTAACAAGCGGTGAAGATAATACAGATGTAGATGCGGGTATGTATAAACCAGCACCAACAGTATGCTTAGGCGATAAAGTATGGGAAGATACAAACGCAAATGGAATCCAAGATAGTGGAGAGGCGGGAGTTGCAGGTATAACAGTAAAACTATTAAAAGATGGAGCAGATTATAATACAACA
>JALVTE010000080.1:0-36117 GCA_027024155.1 Campylobacteraceae bacterium | reverse complement strand
GCGATTATGAAGCATTCACCACAAAAGGTGCAGGAAGCGATACAAGTAAAGATAGTGATGTAGATAGCAGTGGTGTAAGTGATAGCATAACAGTAACAAGCGGTGAAGATAATACAGATGTAGATGCTGGTATGTATAAACCAGCACCAACATACTGCTTAGGAGACTTCGTGTGGGTTGATACAAATAAAAATGGTATCCAAGATGCAAATGAGAGTGGTGTAGAGAATGTATCAGTTAAACTATACAAAGATGGCACTGCAACAGGAGCAACAACGACTACTGATGCAAACGGTAAATATGAGTTCTGTAACTTAGAGAATGGAGATTACAGCGTAGAGTTCGATAAAACAACACTACCAAATGGTTATGAAATTACAACAAAAGATGCAGGAAGCGATGACGCAAAAGATTCTGATGCAGACACAAACACAGGTAAGACACAACAAGTAGCAATAAATGATGCAAACAATACAACACTAGATATGGGTATCTTTAAAACTCCAACACCAACATACTGCTTAGGCGACTTCGTATGGGAAGATACAAATAAAAATGGTATCCAAGATGCAAATGAGAGTGGTGTAGAGAATGTATCAGTTAAACTATTAGATGAAAATGGAGCAGAAATAAGCACTCAAAACACTAACGCAAACGGTGCATATAAATTCTGTAACTTAAAAGCAGGCGATTACTATGTAGAGTTTAATAAACCAACAGGTTATGAATTAACTCAAAAAGATGCAGGAAGTGATGATTCTAAAGATTCTGATGCTAATACAAACACAGGTAAAACAGATAAAATTACTCTAAGTACAAGTGATAACTTAACAGTAGATGCAGGTATCTACAAAGTAGCTACACCAAACGAGTTAGTACTATCTGGACACATCTTTAATGATGGTAACGGAGATGGCAATGTAAATGGTGACCCAATTAACCAAGCTGGTGATGAGCCTTTATATGTAACACTAATTAATAGTAATGGTGAAGTAGTAGCATCTAAAGAGGTAAATAGTGATGGAGTATACACCTTTACACAAGCAGATGGCTTAGAGGCAAATAGTGACTATACAGTAATACTAAGTACAGATGCAAATGCAACTACTCCTCATCTTCCTGAAAATTGGAGTAACACAGGTGAAAAAGCAGCAAATGGTGGAGAGGGAGATGATGGAAGTGCAGATGGTATATTAAGTGTTCAAGTAACTGATACTAATGCCATTAATAACGACTTTGGTATTAATGAGAAACCAAGAGGAAGTGACCATATTATTGATGATAAAGATGCAATAGCTAACCCTCCAGGGCATACTAGATACCCTGTAGATTTACATTTATCTGATAGAGAAGATGGAACACCAACAACAGTAACAATTAAAACTCTACCTGATCCAAGCGATGGTGTACTATATTATGATGGTAAACCAGTAACAGCTGGTCAAGTAATAGAGAACTTTGATTCAAGTAAATTAACAGTAGACCCAGCAGATGGTAATCATGTAGTTAAATTTACATACACAACTACAGATAAAGCAGGTGTAGAGAGTAATACAAATAGAGTAGTAATACCATTTGTAGAGGATATTCAATTAGGAGACTTTATTTGGTTAGATAAAAACTTAAATGGTATTCAAGATAGAGGTGAACCAGGTGTGGTAGGAGTAAAAGTAGTACTACTAAACGAAGATGGAACACAAGCTGTAGATTCAAATGGTAACCCAATAGTAACTACAACAGATAGTAGTGGACACTATTTACTAAATAATGTAAAACCAGGTTCTAACTACCAAATAAAAGTAGAGTTGCCAAATACATATAACGCAACACTACAAAATGTTGGAGATGACAGTTTAGATAGCGATGCTAATAAAGATGGCATTATTAAAGTAATGAATGCAACACAGAGTAATATGAGTTATGATGTAGGTATCTATTGTGATTGCGATGATTATAAAGTTAATCCACAAAACCACAAAAAGTTAAAAATGCCTGCATTAAATATTGCTGGTTTACTTGTAATGCTTTTAGCTGTATTTATTCTTGTTAGACGAGAAGAGGCGTAAGTCTCTCTTGTTTCTCTTAATTATTTATAAGCTTAACTAGGAGTAGTGATTTATTTTTCTACTTTTTTAATATATTAAATACTACTTGTAATACATAACATTTATTATAATTTTCAAGATTAATATATGGTAATAATATGTAGAAGCAATTTAAAAAGAATAACTAACTTTTTAATAATTTTATCATAATACCAAAATACCAGTGTATATTTTATAAATAAAATATAAGTATAAATTATATATATACTCTTAAAATAATATATAAACCTATATAATCGAATTAAATTATCAATTATTAATTAGTTTCTAAGGAGTATGTCTATATTATGTCAAAATAGTATTGTATGCTATAAAAAAATAATATTAGGAAGAAAAAATGATTATTAATATTTTAAAAAGATTATGTTTTGTTATGTTGCTTTTTAGTGCAGCTGTATATGCAAATATTACAGGAACAGCTTTTAA
Organism: Campylobacteraceae bacterium; assembly: GCA_027024155.1. GTDB lineage: Bacteria > Campylobacterota > Campylobacteria > Campylobacterales > Sulfurovaceae > JAADEQ01. The sequence continues at coordinate 33,586 of JALVTE010000080.1, read as the reverse complement.
AGATTATAATGCTGATGGAACACAACAAGGCGGAGAGCCAGGTGTTGGAGGTATTGTAGTAAAAGCTTACAAAGATGACGGTGCAGGTGCAGAGAGTTTGGCAGCACAAACAACTACTGCTAATGATGGGAGTTACTCTCTTGATACAAAAGGGGTTTATCCTGTTCGATTAGAATTTATTTTACCAGATAATGGATGTATGGTAAAAAAGGGAGTTGATTTTCCTTCGGCTGGAGGAGAAAATTATGGAACAAGTGTGCAATTTGCAAAAGCAGATGGAGAGGTTCACAATTTTGCAGTAAGCTATCCATCAGATTTTTCTACTCAGGATAATCCATATACATTTGCACCTATTATGATTAATGGTAATCCTACAAGCAATGGAACAACTGCTTCTGCTCCGGCATTGGCAAAGTTTCATTTTAAAGATGAAGGACATGCAGCCAATAGCGGACGCGGTGAAGATGATGGACCAGCTTGGATTGAACTTGTTAAGCAAAATCAAATAGGAACAACTTTTGGAAATGCTTATTCAAGACAAGCAAGAAAAATTTTTCTAAGCGCATTTATGAAAAGACATACCGGTTTTGGTCCTTTAGGAACTGGCGGAATTTATATGATTGATCCAGATAAAAACTCTTCGCAACAAGGTAATGTTCAATTTTTAAATTTAGATGATTTAGGAATTGAAACAAGTGATCATAGTAAAAGTTATACAAATGCTTTAAGCAGCGATAATCATGTAGATTTTTCTCCAGTTGCTGGAAGCAATAGCGATAGAGGCTTACCGGATGATTTTGATCAGCCAAGCCAAGATTCGGCTGCATATGGACAGGTTGGACGTTTATCTTTGGGCGATATGGAAATTAGTGATGATGGAAGATATTTATATGTTGCTAATTTATATAAGAAAAATATTGTTCAAATCGATTTAACCAATCCGAAAAATCCAGTTGCTCCAACAAAAGATAATGCATCACAAAAAATTAAGGAGTATACTCCGCCAAATCCTTGTAGTGAAAATGGCAATAATTATGGAGAAATGATTCCATTTGCCCTTAAGGTTTATAAAGGAGAGCTTTATGTTGGAATTACTTGTACCGGGGCAGATAAAAACGGCACTGCTGTAGTTGCAGATAATTCTGGAATGAAAGGGTTTATTTATCATTTGAATTTAAGTGATGGAACAACTTGGAGTAAAGATGTAGAGTGGTCATTTGATTATAGAAATAACGACGGCAGCGGTAAGCCTTGGAATCTTTGGACCAATGACTGGAATGGAGATGTAAGATATCCAATTCCTTTGGTTGGTGATATTGAGTTTGATAATGCTGGAGATATTGTTGTAGGGATTTTAGATACTCAAGGCAATAAAAAAGGAGAATCAAATTATGATTTAAATGGAGAAGGCAGCTATAATGGTATTCAAACAGGAGATATAATTAAATTTGTTAAAAATCCAGAGACTTGTGAATACAATGTTGATTTGTCTAAAGAGTTTTATGACGATGATAAAGTTCATGATGAGTGTGCAGGTTCAGTTTTAGCTGGACATCATACAAGTGATAATGATTTGCTTATGACAACATTTATGGACCCATTGGATAAATCTGCATATGGAACAATGATATATGATAATAAAACAGGAGACAGAGCAAATGATGGTTATGAAGTAATTTATAAAAAACGCAGCCATTTAGGGAAAGCTAATGCATTGGGTGATATAGAAACTATGGAATTTGTTCCTCCAATTGAAATTGGTAACCTTGTTTGGGATGATAAAGATAAAGATGGTATTCAAGATGCAGGAGAGAGCGGTATTAAAGATGTAAAAGTATTTTTAAGTCAAGGTAATGATTGTTCTAACAAAATTGCAGAGACTACTACAGATGCAAATGGTAACTACATATTTAATTATGCTAATGTAAATCCAAATAGCAATAATCCTGGGCTTCAAGCAGATACAAATTATACAGTGTGTATAGATAAGTCTCAGTTTGACAGTGGAAAAGGAGTTAATGGCACTCCTCTTGAGGGATTAACTTTAACCAGCAAAAATCAGCAAGGTAAATCTGATAATCCAGATAGAACAGATTCTGATGCCGATGTAAATGTTAATGGTTATGCTTATATATCTGTTCATACTAAAAAAGCTGGTGAAAATGACCACTCTTTTGATTTTGGTTTTGCAAAAAAAGCAGAAAGCTGTATAGGCGATTATGTATGGATAGATAAAAATATAAATGGAATTCAAGATGATGGCGAGCTTGGCGTAGGCGGTGTTAAAGTTACTCTTAAAAAAGATGGTGCGGATTTTAATACTACAGTAACAGCAGATGATGGTAAGTATCAATTCTGCGGCTTAAAGGCTGGAACATATCAAGTAGTATTTGATTTAAGCACTTTACCTCAAAATTATAAAGTTACGATTCAAAATGCCGGAAATGATGACAATAAAGACAGTGATGCCAACCCAACTAGCGGAGAGACAGATAAAGTTACAATCGAAAAAGATGGCGACCCTGATATTTTAAATATAGATATGGGTATTTATAAAATGCCTTGTGTTGGAGATTATGTATGGGAAGATAAAAATGGTAACGGTATTCAAGATAGCGATGAGAGCGGTGTAAATGGCGTAAGTGTAAAACTTCTTGATTCATCTGGAAAAGAGTTAAATAGCACAACAACAGCAACAAAAGATGGTAAAAAAGGATATTATGAATTTTGTAATTTAAATGCTAATACAGAATATAAAGTTAAATTTGATATTAATAATAGCTATAAAATATCTCCAGCAAACCAAGGAGATGACACTAAAGACAGCGATGTTAATAAGAGCAGCAAAGAAGCTCCAGCAACTATTGCTAATGATGATAATATGACAATAGATGCAGGAATTTATAAACCAGCATGTATTGGTAATAGAATCTGGCTAGATAAAAATGCAAACGGTATCCAAGATAGCGGCGAGAGTAATTTAAATGAGAGTGTTAAAGTAACTCTTTTAGATAAAGATGGAAACAGTGTAAAAGATGCAAATGGAAATGAAGTAGCACCAATTCAAACAAGTAATGGTAATTATAAATTCTGTAACTTAGTACCAGGAGATTATAAAGTAAAAGTTACCCCACCAACAGGTTACTTTATTTCGCCTAAAGATAAAACAGGCAATACAGATGATGATAACAATAACACAAATGATGATAGCGATATAGACCCAAGTAGTGGTGAGACTGTATCTGTTCATTTAGATAGTGGTGAAGAAGATTTAACTTGGGATGCAGGCGTATTTAAACCAGCATGTATTGGCGATTATATTTGGGAAGATAAAAATGCAAATGGATTACAAGAAGCAGGTGAGAGTGGAATCGCAGGTGCGACTGTAACGCTATTAGATAAAGATGGTAATGCAGTAACATCTAATGCTAAGAATCAACCAATAGACCCAATAACAACAGTGGCAAATGGTAAATATGAATTCTGTAACTTAGTACCTGGAAAATATATGCTAGAGGTTACTCCTCCAACAGATTACCTACTAACATATCAAGATAAGAGTGGTAGTAGTAATGATAATGGAGCAAATAATACAAATGACGATAGCGATATTAATATAACAACTCATAAAAGTGTAGTAGTAGAGTTAAGCTCTGATGAGAACGATACAACTTGGGATGCAGGTGTATTTAAACCAGCTTGTTTAGGTGATTACACTTGGCTAGATGATAATGCAAATGGTATTCAAGATGATAATAAATCTCTTGATGGTGTTAATGTTACTGTTTTAGATAAAGATGGAAATCCTGTAACTGTTGGAGCTGATGGAACTACTTACAGTAATACTCAAGTAACAGGAAAAGTAAATGGTGAACCTGAAGGTAAGTACCATTTCTGTAACTTAAGACCAGGTGAATATATGGTTAAATTCCAAAAAGACCCAGATAGCACAGGTGCACCATTTATCTCTACAGATAAAGATAAAGGTGGAGATGACAATAAAGATAGCGATATACCAAAATTCCAAGATGCAAAAAATGGTTTAGTATCAGATAAAGTAGTACTTGAAAGTGGAGATGATAATAGAAGTATCGATGCAGGTTTTGTTCAAGAGTTGTGTTTAGGTGATTATGTATGGGAAGATACAAATGCAAACGGTATACAAGAAAATGGTGAACCTGCACTTGCAAATGTACCAGTAAAACTGATGATGGATAACGGTAATGGTTGGGAAGATGCTAAAGATGTAAAAGGTAACCCAGTAGATGCAAACCAAACAGATGAAAACGGTAAGTATAAATTCTGTCACTTAAAACCAGCTATTGATTATAAGATAGTATTTACTAAACCAACTGGATACTATGTTACAGATAAAGATGCTGATAATAACAGTAAAGATGCGAATGATAGTGATATAGCTGAAGATAGTACAATAGTTGTTAAAAAACCAGTAAGAGATGATATGAGCTTAGATGCAGGATTCTTCCGCCCAGCTTGTATTGGAGATTTAGTATGGGAAGATAAAAATGGTAACGGTATTCAAGATGCAGATGAGCTTGGTTTAGATGGAGTTAAGGTTGAATTGTTAGAGAATAACAGTACAGATATTACAAATGTAGATGGTGAGAAAATAGGAGCACTTATAACTAAAGATGGTGGTAAATACCACTTTGCTTGTAAAATTAAACCAGGTAAATATAGCCTAAGATTTACAACACCAGATGGTTACTACTTTACTAAAAAAGATGTAGCTTCATCAACAGATAGTAATGATAGCGATGTAGAGCAATTTAAAGCAAAAGTAGGAACAACCAAAACAACAGAATTAACAAGTGGCGAAGACGATTTAACTTGGGATGCAGGCGTATTTAAACCAGCATGTATTGGTGATTATATTTGGGATGACTTAAATGCAAATGGTATTCAAGATGAAGGTGAAGTTGCTCCTATGGATGATAGTAATAACACAGTTCCAGTTAATATAACACTAGAGACAATAGCAAGTGGTTACGATAAAGACTTAGATGGTAACGCTTTAAATACAACTATTTCTGATAGTGGAGAGTATAAGTTCTGTAAATTAGTTCCAGGAACTTATAGAGTTAAAGTAACTGTTCCAGCAAACTGGTATGTAACAAGAAGAGATAAAGGTGATGACGACAGTAAAGATAGCGATATGGGTGCATTCCTTGATACTAACAAAGATGTTACAATGCCAAGTGAAGAGTTAGAAAGTGGTGAGAACAATATGACATTCGATGGCGGTATGTTTAAACCAAGCTGTTTAGGAAGTACTGTTTGGGAAGATAAAAATGCTAACGGTATTAAAGATGATGGCGAGCCAGGCATTAAAGATGTAAATGTAACCCTATTACCTTATGAAGATGATTATGGTTATGAGAATAATATGACTGTAGAGAGACAAGCATTCCAAACTATTCAGACAGATGAAGATGGAAAATACCAATTCTGTGGTTTAATTCCTGGTAAATATAGAGTAATGTTCGAAGCTCCTGCAAATGCGGATGGTACTCCTAGATTTACAACAGGACAAAACCAAGGAAGTGATGATAAAGATAGTGATGCCCAAGAGTATAAAGATGGTAAAGTAATTACAGCACCTGTAACAGTAAATAGTAGAGCAAATAACCAGACAGTATTTGCCGGTTATGTAAAAGAGTTATGTTTAGGTGATTATGTATGGTATGATAAAAACTTAAATGGTACTCAAGATAGAAATGAACCAGGAGTTATAGGTGTTAATGTTCATTTAACATATGCAGATGGAACTGCAGTAACTGATGTTAATGGAGATATTGTTAATGTAACACAAACAAATTCTAAAGGAAAATATAGTTTCTGCCACTTAAAACCTGGAAAAGATTACAAAATTAAATTTGATGTGCCAGAGAGTTACCATCCTACACTACAAAACAGAGGTGGAGATACTCAAGATTCAGATACAAATGAAAATGGTGTAATAGTTGTCAAAAAAGCTGTAAAAGACGATTACAGTAATGATTTAGGTATATATTGTGATTGTGATGATTATAAAGTAAATCCTCAAAATCATAAAGAACTTAAAGCACCTGCATTAGGTATTTTTGGATTATTTATAATGATATTTACACTATTTACTATTGCAAGAAAAGAGAGATAAAATTCTTAAACTAAGAGAGCAAAAACTTTTTGTTCTCTTAAAAATTTAAGCACATTATTAGAACTAAATAATGTGCTTAATATGTAAATTATTTTAAAAACACTTCTATATAAAATTATCTACCCCATTTTATCACTATTCTTAAGATAAGTATTGGTATAATTACTGTAAGAATTATGTAAAGGTCAATATGAAAAATATAAGTAAAATAGTATTAATATCTTCTGTATCAATATTCCTCTTAGTTGGTTGTGGTGGTAGTAGTGTAGTTGATTACAATAGTATATCACAAGATGATATTGCACCAGCACCCTCAAATGCACCAAAATTAACCGATGCAGAGAAAAATGCGTATTTAAAAGCAATAAATGATGCAAGAGCTACTGCAAGAGATTGTGGAGAGTATGGTCATATGGATGCCGTACCACCTCTAAAATGGAATGATTCTCTCTATAAAGCAGCTTACGAACACACTTATGACATGGCAGAACAAAATTACTTAGGACATACAGGCTCTGGCGAATCAACAGATAAGACAGGTGCTGATTTAAATAAAAAGAGTCTTTTTTATGAAAGAATAGCACATAATGGATATAAGTCTCAAGCATCTGGAGAGAATGTTGCTGGAGGATATAGTACTACAGCAGATGTTATGAAAGGTTGGCTTGAAAGCCCTGGGCATTGTAGAAATATTATGAGTCCAGATTTTACAGAAGTTGGAATGGCATATGTTAAAAAGAGTGGTACCCAATATACTTATTACTGGACACAAGACTTTGGTACACCAAGGCAATAAGAGGAGCATAAAATAGCACTACTCCACGCAAAGTGGAAGTTGTAGCCTCCTCTATCTCCTACTATATCTACAACTTCTCCAATAAAATATAGATTTTTCTCTTTTTTGCTTTGCATGGTTTTGTTATCGATTTCTCTACTATCAACCCCACCATACGCTACTTCTGCATATTTAAACTCTCTACTTCCACTAATTTCTATTGTATAATTTTTAAAATGTTCAACTATCTCTTTTAGTATTTTGGTATTTAATTTTGCTTCGCTCTTTTTGTGCAAGTTTAACTCTTTTAACATATACTCCGAGAGTTTGCTATTTATTATAGCCCCAAGCCATAAGTGTAGTTTTAAATCTCTCTTTTTATCGATTCTGCTTTTTAAATACTCTAGCAGTGTCTGTTTGGAGTAGTCGCTAAAGAAATCTACGACTATGTGGCATCTACTCTTTTGTAAGCTTAAGTTTGCTTTTAGGCTTAAATCTAAAACAGTTAAGCCACTAACACCATATTTTGCAAAGAGAAAGTCACCTATTTGGCTAGAGAGCTCTTTTTTATTGCTAAAGAGTCTAACTTTTGCTTTTACCTTTACACCAGCTAAAGCTTTACAAATTGGGTGCGAGCTAATTAGTGGCACAAGTGCAGGAATTGGGGGCACTATTGTATGTTTAAAGTTTTTGGCAATTTCAAAACCACTGCTGTTACCTCCAAGTTGTGGTGCAGCTTGGCTTCCTGTGGCTATAATTAAATTGTTTGCTTTAATGGTAGAGTTGTTAAAACTTACTTCAAAGCCTCTTTTTATATTTAACTCTTTAACTTCATAGAATTTATCTATATTTAACCTATCAATTTCGGCTTCTAGTAGTTCTAATACAATACTTGCCTGCATTGATTTTGGATACATTTTACCATCATCTTTTGCTACCACCTCTAAGCCTATAGTGTTAAAAAACTCTACAATTTGGGCAGGTTTAACTTTTACTATCTCTTCTATTAATTTACTGTTTTTGCCATAAAAGTTTTTTGTACTTATATTGGCATTGGCAATATTGCAGTGCCCATTACCGCTTGCTAAGATTTTTTTGCCACCTCTCTTTTGGGCTTCGATAATGGCTACACTCTTGCCATCTCTTGCTAAATTTATCGCACAAACTAAGCCACTAGCCCCTGCACCGATTATAATAGCATCATACATTTTGCCTCTTTATGTTATTATTTTAGTATGAATTGTATCGTAAATGAATTTAATACTACTATTGAAGTAAAAAAGTCTAAGTTTTTATCGTATTTAGTACCAATTTCCAGATTTAAAACTTTGCAGGCTGAGCTAAAAGAGCAACACCCAAAAGCAAACCATATTGTCTACGCATACCGAGAGTTAAACGAGCATAAGCAAGTGGTAGAAAACAGTAGCGACGATGGCGAGCCAAAAGGTGCAGCAGGTGTGCCAACCCTAAATGCAATGCGTGGGGCAAAGCTTATAAATTGTGCCATTTTAACGGTGCGATATTTTGGTGGCATAAAATTAGGAGTTGGTGGAATGGCAAGGGCTTATGGAGCATCTGCAAACGAGGTGATAAATAGTGCCACTCTGCAAGAGTATAAAGAGTTACTACCCTACACCATAGAAGCCGACTACAAGCAACAACGCCAAATAGAGTACAACTTAAAAGAGCTAGCCATAGAGAGTATAGAGCGAGAGTTTTTAAGCGACAAAGTTTTGTATAAATTGCAAACTACGCAAGAGAAGATTGATTGGTTAATAGCTAATGGTTGATTGTTTATGGTTTTGGTTGGCGTAGGGGACGATTTCGCCTTCACGGTTCGCTTTGCTTACAACGCTCCAGTTTCGACCCTACAAACTATACGCAGGTATCATTTGCTTAACGGGTATCATGTGTCGTCCCGTTAGCTAAAATATCCAGAAATGTTTATATATTTTAGGATATTTTATAGTAATTTAAACTGACACTCAGACACAAGGGTAGCCCGTACGGCGAGTTTTTTTATCTCTTTTTGATATAATTGCACTAAATAAGGAGTATCGATGTGTGCAGATAGAATGCGAAGTATTATAATTGCTATATTTATTGGGCTTGCGATGGGTGCGGCAGCTACAAATATGAAGCTTAGTTTTATAATATTTTTAGTGCTTTTGGTAGCACTTTTAGTAGATGGTTTTTTAGGTTTTTGCCCAATTAGAGCAGTTTTAAAGAATATTTTGCCAAAATGTGAGGATAGATAATGAGCGATAAAATTAGTTACAAAGATGCAGGTGTAGATATAGATGCAGGAAATGGTTTTATAGACGATATTAAAGCAGATGTAAAATCTACTTTTGATAGCAATGTAATAGGTGGAATTGGTTCGTTTGCAGGTGCTTATGAACTGCCAAAAGGGTACAAAGAGCCTGTACTTTTAAGTGCAACAGATGGTGTTGGAACAAAGCTTAAAATTGCAATCGAGAGTAAAAAGTTAGACACAGTTGGTATCGACTTAGTAGCAATGTGTGTAAACGATTTAATTTGCAACTTCGGTACACCTGCATTCTTCTTAGACTACTACGCAACAGGCAAACTAGTTCGCGAAGATGCAGCACAAGTTGTAAAAGGAATTGCAGAAGGGTGTAAACGCTCAGAGTGTGCACTTGTAGGTGGAGAGACAGCAGAGATGCCAGGGATGTACAGCGAAGACGACTTCGACTTAGCAGGCTTTGCAGTTGGTGTTGCTGAGAAGTCAGAGATGGATAGAGTATCTCTTGTAAAAGAGGGGCAAGTTCTACTAGCACTGCCAAGTAGCGGTGTTCACTCTAACGGTTATTCACTTGTAAGAAAGCTATTTTTCGACAAATTAGGTATGGATTACAACGACGACTTTAACGGTAAGCCACTTTACGAAACTTTACTAACTCCTACTAGAATTTATGTAAAAGAGTTTAAAGCACATAAAGATAGCATTACAGCCCTAGCACACATCACAGGTGGCGGAATTGTAGAGAACCTACCAAGAGTATTGCCAGAGGGAATTAAAGCAGTAGTTAAAAAAGATGCTATAAAAACTTTACCAATTTTTGATTTTATGAGCCAATATGTAGAAGAGAGTGAAATGCACAGAACATTCAATATGGGCGTAGGAATGGTATGGGTAGTAGATGAAAATAAAGCCCAAGCTATCATTGATGCAACAGACGCTTATATTATAGGACATACAGAGGCAGGCGAAAAAGGTGTTGAGCTAGTTTAGTAATATTTTTTATATTGGCGACTATCTATGTCGCCACTCTTATTAACTTCAGTTATTAAAAACTATTCATATTAAGCACTCTCTTGTATTTAATTATCACTCTATCATTTTACAAAATAATTTAGATATAATAATTATTACATTTTCTAATGTAATAATCAAAAATCAAGGAGTTATATTTATGAATAAAAAAGTTTTTTTATCTCTTATTACAGCTACTCTATTAGCTACAATGGGAGTAAATGCATCTGATATTGTTAATATTAAGAGCACTACAACGGTACAAAGTCAGCAAGATTTTGCAAAAAATGAGGCGATTATCTCTTTTAAAAAGGGTACAAATATTCAAAACGCTATTAAAACAATGCAAAAAGTTTTAGGCTCATTTACTCACCATGAGTACTCTATTGTAAATGCAATGCATATTAAAGCTCCAGGTAAAAGTTTTCAAGAGATTAAAAAACTTTTAGAGGTTCTACCATTTGTTAAAAGTATTGAGAAAAACTATGCTAATGAAGCTGTAAAAAGTAATGATAGTTACTATTCAAAACTTTGGGCTATAGAAAATACTGGTCAAGATGTAAATGGCGAAAGTGGCACAAAAGATGCAGATATGGATGTAGATGAAGCGTGGAAGTTAGAAAAAGGTGAACACGATGTTGTTGTTGCAGTTCTTGATACTGGTGTAGATTATACTCATAACGATTTAGCAGATAATATGTGGAGTGGAAATGCCAATCATGGTTACGATTTTGCAGGTGATGATGATGGTAATAACGATAATAATCCAATGCCAGATGAGCCGTATGATGATAAGGGACACTACCACGGAACACATGTTGCAGGAACTATTGGTGCAGTAGGCGATAACAATTTAGGTGTTACAGGAGTTGTACAAAATGTTCAAATTATGGCTGTAAAAGTTTTCCGTCCAAAAGGATATGCATATAATAGTGATATTTTAGAGGGTATGGATTATGTAAGTAAGCAGATAGATAATGGTGTAAATATTGTTGCAATAAACGCAAGCTACGGTGGTGGTGGCGGAAGCAATGGCGATACAATGGATCAAGCTATTCAAAAACTTGGAGATAAAGGCGTAGTATTTTGTGCAGCCGCAGGAAATGATGGTAAAAATATAGACAATAATCCAACTTACCCAGCTTCGTATGATGCAACAAACATAATCACAGTTGCGGCAAGTGACCAAAATGATGTGTTAGCAAGTTTCTCTAACTATGGTAAAAAAACAGTAGAAGTTGCAGCACCGGGTACAAATATTCTTAGTACATACCCTGGTAATAAATATGCTTATCTTCAAGGTACATCAATGGCAACGCCACAAGTTACTGGAACTGTTGCACTTTTAGCATCTTTAAAACCAGATTCTAGCGTTAGTGATAGAATTAAGGCAATCGAGCATAATGTTGATAAAAAGAGTTCTTTAACAGATAAAGTTTCATCAAATGGGCGTGTTAATGTTAATAAAGCAGCTATATCTTTAAGTAATGGAGAGATTCCAAACACAGCACCAGTAGCTAACGATGACAGTGCAACAACAAAATATGAAACGAAAGTAACAATAGATGTACTTAAAAATGATAGTGATGCAGATGGAGATAGTTTAACTATTCAAGCTGTATCTACACCAAGTCATGGAAGTGCATCTATAAATAATGGAGAGATTGATTATACTCCAGATAATAATTTTACAGGTACTGATAATTTTACATATACAATTAATGACGGAAATGGTGCAACAGCAAGTGCTACTGTAACAGTAACGGTAGAAGAAAAAAGCAATGGGGGCTTATTGGGTGGATTATTAGGTGGCTTATTTGGAGGTCTATTTTAATATATAGAGGTGTAGTAGATTTACTACACCATTTTTACAAAACCCAAGCTACAAATTTTCTTTTTTTAATCTTTGCACTCTTTAAAGCTTTTGCAACTTGTTTAACAATTTTGCTATTTAATGCAATATAAGATTTTGTTGGTTTTATATCTATTTTTCCTATATGATTATTGTCTATTCCTATATCTTTACACAGAGTACCAAGTATATCGCCAGCTCTTATCTTTTGTTTTTTTCCACCATTTATGCAGAGCGTAGTAAAATTGCTTGTGAGTGGCTTTGTATTTTTATTTTCTAAATTACTCTCATTCACTTCTCTAGCTTTATTTAATATATATGAACACTTGTTTAATTCTTTATCACTTAGTAGTGTAATTGCCTCTCCAACGGCATCTGCTCGTCCTGTTCTTCCAACTCTATGTGTATAAGTCTCTTCATCTTGTGGGGTATCGAAATTTATAACTAACTCAATATCTTTAATATCTAAACCACGAGAAGCAACATCTGTAGCTACTAAAATTCTCTTAGAACCATTGGCAAATGCAATAAGCGCTTCGTCTCTTTGCTCTTGAGTTAAATCGCCGTGTAAATCAATTACGCTGTGTCCATCTCTATTTAAATCGTCTGCTAAATTTATAACTGCTTGCTTTGTATTGGCAAAAATAAGAACCGATTTTGGCTTTTTTGTAGCAAGTATTTTTTGTAATGTTTGATATTTAGAATTAGTTTTATAGAAAATCTCATCTATTTTTAGAGATTCAATTTCAGTATCTACCTTAATAATAAGTGGATTTTGCAGTAGTTTTTTTGCTAGCATTTCAACACTATTTGGATAAGTAGCAGAAAATAGAACTCTCTGTTCTATCTTTCTCGCATTTGATACAATTTTTATAATATCATCATAAAAGCCCATATTTAGCATTTTGTCTGCTTCGTCAAGAACAACTGTTCTTATGCTTTCTAGTTTTAAAGTCTCTTTAGATAAGTGGTCAATTATGCGTCCAGGAGTTCCAATTATAATATTTGCTCCAAGAGCCAAAGAATCTGCTTGTTTGCGGAGTGGAACACCGCCATAAAGAGTTACAATTTTAAAGTTATTAATATAGCTAGCAACCCTAGAGAGCTCTTTTGCAATTTGTTGCACTAACTCTCTGGTTGGGGCAATTATTAAAGATGTTGGCTCGCTACTATTAACAGCTTGCAAAATAGCAGGAATCCCAAAGCCAAGTGTTTTACCCGAGCCAGTTTTAGATTGAACCAAAACATCTCTACCTTGCATAATAGGCTCTATCGCCTCACTCTGTACCTCTGTTGGCTTATTAAAACCTAAGTTATCTAACTGCTCAAGTAACTCTTGTGGTAATTTATCTATAGAACTAAATTTATTCATAAATCTACTTTTTCATAAGTATAGCATATTTAAATGAAGAGCTTACTCTTGAATCTCTTACTACTTACACCCGTGGTGCTTTAGCCACATATCTTTGTGCCCAGTTTCAACTGCCCATTTTGGTGGAGTACAATCTGTTTTGTTGCTTATATCGCCACTATCATCACTATCGTCATCATCTGCAAATTCTGCTTCATCCTTTTGCTCTTGAGTTATTAATGAAGATGTGTAACCATCATATTTATAAGTTTTTAAGCTATAAAAAATTCCATAAAATACTACAATATATACTAATATAGTAACAAATTTAGGCATTAAACTATTTCTCTTTTGAGGCATTGCACAAACCCCACCAGGACATTTATAGAGTTTAAGATTTAATTTTTTATACAATATACACCCTAAGCATATACCAAAAACAGACTCTAAATATAAAAGTAGTAGGCACAATAAGCATGTTAATAATCTTGCAGGTGTCATTATATTAAATACAATAAAATAGGTCATAATAGCACCTAATATAACGCCTAAAGCCCATGCAAACTTTTTAGGTCTTGCCTCTACCCAATCAGGTTCTTGATTCGATACTATTAAAGAGCCAAGAACCATATATGGTGCATATTTTGGATTTATAAAAACACGAATTATAAATTCTAAAATAAAAGTTATAGTAAATAAGTTTGCCCAAAACAAATTTCTAGTGAGCAAAAAATGCCCTAGCGTTACTATACCTAACAAAAACATTATACCAGCACTAGCCCGTGCATCTCTCTCATTTATAACTTTAAAATCATACTTATCTATCTTCTCGCCAAATCCAAATATTTTACTCATACTATTAAAGCTCCATTTTTTAAGGGTATATTATAATTATTAATTATATTTTATCATAAGTAAATTAGAGTTTCTTTATCAATCTTTAATTAGGTAATCAAATACTTCTAAAGTAGTCTCAAAGCTCTCTTTATTTTGCTGTTTGGAATTTTTTAATTCCTCTTTCATAATGCTTATTAACTCTCTTAATCTTGCATTTACTTCGGCTTTACACCCTTTTTTATTTTGTCTATTACACTCTTCTATTAATAGAATTAATTGAGGTAATAAAGAAGCAGTTAATTTACTATAAATTTTGCCATAAGCACGTTGCTCTATAAATTTTTTTATAGTACTCTCTTGCCCTTTATTATAACCCCAAATTTTGCCTATATAAACTATTTGGTCTTCTATAAAGCGATGTTTAGCTAACTCTTTTTTAAGAGTCTTGCTTTTTAATTTCTCTAACTCTTTAAACTCTCTACTTTTTGGCTGATGTTTTTTACTTTTTTTAAACCAATAGTATCCAACTAAAAGTATAGATATAATTAGTGTTACTATTAAAAATTTACTATTTAATAAACCAAGTGCAGATGTAATAAGTATTGCAAAGTAGGTATATAAATTCATACCTAATTATACACAACTAAAATTTAAAACCAACTCCAACAGAGACTACTGGATAGATTTTGAATTTTTTAATATCGTTATTTAGCTTTCTCTCTTCGATTTTTGATTCGCTATTTAAAATAGGTTGCATCGCTTCAAAACCTTTTGCTGCCTTAGCATGAACTGTAGCTAAAGGTTTATTAATATAAATAGCACCTATATCTAAAATAAAATGCCACTTATCCTTTGTATCCATAGAATTTAAACCTACGCCAAAATATGGATTTATCTTATGCTTTAAATTTATAATTGCATCTACACTTCCAACTTGCATAGATGGATATTTATGGTCTCCTAAATCTATCTCCCCCGATACAGGTTTATAATTTGCATTAATTTTATTTTGAGAATAGTATGCCCCATAACTAAAGAAAAAAGCATTTTGCCAAGGGTGAATATCAAAAAGTAAACTGCTACTTTGCAACGCCCCTTTTATATTTAATTTTTGGTCAGAATTCAATTTTTCATTATGAATAGTTAGATTTCTAAATTGACTATATCCATTAAAGCTTAATCTGCTAGCGAGTGTTTTATTAATATAATATATAAAATCAACACCAAACCCTAATGTACCAACCTTATAATTCATACCAACATAGCTATTGCTTTTAGTAGATTTATCACTTATAAATTTAGCATTAGCTTGCCCCATTAAAAGTAAAAATAGAATAACAATAAAATTAGATAGTTTCATATTTATCTTAAAATCCATTTCATATTATAAAATAAAAAGATTAACAGATTGCAATATAAAAGTTTTTTTCATAAAAATATTAAATTAAAGGTGCCTTTTGAGCTTAAAAATATATTATATATTCTCTCTACCCCATACTTGTAAACTATCTAAAATAGGTAGCAGACTTTCACCCTTTCTGGTAAGTCTATACTCAACTTTAGGTGGTACAACAGGGTAAACTTTTCTATCCAATATTCCCTCTGCCTCTAAAAATCTTAGTGTCTGGGTTAGCATTTTTTGCGTAATTTTAGGTAAAATTTTTCTAATTTCAGAGTATCGTAAAACGCCTTCTCTCCCTAAGTAAAATATAACCAAACCACGCCATTTACCGCTAATCACATCAAGTGCCCCCTCAAATGGGCACTCATAATTACACTTTTTACTCTCCATTAGTATCCTTTTAGTATGTATATAACTTTTTAGTAAGTTCTTGACAGAAGTATACCATATTCGTTAAACTTTCACAAAAAAGGATTTTTATGAATAAAGCACTAATAATAGTAGATATGCAAAACGACTACTACATAGGCGGAAAAAATGAATTAACAGGCATAAAAGCGATATTAGATAATATAGTAAAACGAATAAACAAAGCCCACGAAGCAGGTGAAGAGGTAATATTTATCCAACACATAGCTAAAAAAGATGCACCATTCTTTGCAGAGGGAAGCAAAGGAGTAGAGCTACACAAAGATTTACCAATACAAAGCCAAGATAGCATAATAGTAAAACACTACCCAAACAGTTTTAGAGAAACAAACTTACACCAACTACTACAATCCAAAAATATAACCCACTTAACAATCTGCGGAGCCATGACCCATATGTGTATAGATACAACAGTAAGAGCTGCTTTTGATTTAGGCTATAAAATAAATCTAGTAGCTAATGCCTGTGCAACAAAAGATTTAAGCTATAAGAGCGAGATAATAGAAGCTAAATATGTCCAAGCAAGCTTTTTAGCAGCCTTAAATGGCACTTTTTGCGAGGTAGTGTAGGTATAACAAGATAATATTAGAGTAAAGTTTAGTAGCTCCCTAATTAAGAAGCTACAAATAGCTCTACTTCATTTTTTATTTTATCTTCGTAAAGCTCTCTGTTTAATTCTAATTCATATTTGTACTGTAAATTTATCCAAAACTCTGCACTATTTCCAAAAAATCTTGATAGTCGCATAGCGGTATCTACAGTAATTGCTCGTTTTTTATTTACTATTTCGTTTATTCTTCTTGGTGTCACTTTTAACGATTTTGCTAAAGCATTTTGGCTTATACCTAAAGGCTTCATAAACTCCTCTAAAAGTATCTCCCCCGGGTGTATTGGTGCTATTTTTTCATCTCTAACTCCTAATTTGGCATTCTTCCGTAAAACCTTCTCTTTTGTCTGGTAACTTTTCTAGTCTATTTATACTTAAATGTTCTAATCATAAGTGTATTATGCCACATATGTCGTCATATTTAAAGTTCTTTATGGGGATAATATTTTCACCTTGTGCCATATCTCTGTAAAATAGGTCTCTTTTTCATTTTGTTTAGAAAAAACGAAACAAAAAAATCGCACAAGAGATGAGATTTTCGGGAGATTTATTTAATTTCCACTAAAAATACAAAACTCAGCCTACGGCTTAAAACAGTTCATTGTAACCTGAGTTCAATGGAGTATCATAGCCACAGCTTTTCAAGGTTTGTCATAGACAACGACATATTTTTGAAGGACTAGCTATACTAATTCGAAAAAATATGTCTAAGTATATGTGAAACCTCATAAAGCCGAAATGGAAGTCTAAAAATAGGCAATCTTTCTCAAATAAAATTCTTGAATTAGCAAAAGCTAGTCCTACGAATTTGATTTAAAAAATCTTACCTATTTTTAGGCTTCTGTGACTGTGATACTCCATTGAACACAGGTTTATAACGCTACAATTAAATAAATCTCTATTTCCGAAAATCTCAAATTGTGCAGGAATAGCCAATGGTTTAGCTATTTATTAGGGTGGTATGGTTTAAAAAGTGGATATTCAATGTCTGACCCCTACTACTGACCTCTACTACTCAAGAGCAAGATGTAATTCTACTTTTTCTAAAGCATAATGATTATTTAAAATATTTTCTCTGCTGACACTTGAAGTTGTCAAATCTTTTTTCATATAATTATCCTTCTATCTTTTTTTCAACATACAAAACAACATCTTTTATAACTAGTTTTTGAATAGCTGAAATTAGGGTTTCCATTATTTTGTAGTTTGGTTGTTTATTTTTGATAGGAAGTGAAATTTTATCTGTTTGAATTTTTCTACTACTTATACTATTACCCCAAGAATATTTGTATCCCAAACCTTTATTGATACAAGTGGCTAAATATAATTGATTTAATTTATTCTTTTCTTCATTTTTTAAATATAAAGCTAAATTATGACTATCATTTGAATAAAAATCTTTTTCTTGATAACTTACAACAAAAGTTTTACCTCCAATAAAAATACAATTTCCTTTATCAAGATATTCTTCATTATAAGAAATATATGAACTTATCCCATTATTTTCACTACTTGCGCATAAGTAAGGAGTTTCTCCACTATTTTTAATAATATCTCTGGATAAGATATTTCCTGCATTTTTGACATCAAATATATCTATAACATTAAACTCTTCAAATTCAATATTTCCAAAATCATCTAAAGCTTTTTGTTCTTCAACAGTCAAAACATAATCTTTTAATCCACTAACTTCTAAATAGGCTTCTAGCTTTTCTATCCGTTCTTCTTCTATTTGAGCTATAAAACTTTCCATAAACTCATAATCTATTTCATTATTTTCTATTGGAAGTTCTATTTTGGTTTCTGCTATTGATGAAACAGTAGAACCTAATCCCCAAGTAGAATTTCTTAATGATTTTTGAAAACTTGCAGTTAAATATTGCATAACTTTTTCATTACAATTTTCAAATTTTGCTTTTAAAACTTTAACTTTATTACCTGTAAAGTATTTTTCTTTTTGATAAAAAACAGAAAATGTATCTTGTGCAAAAGATAATGTATTTTTATCATTTGCATATAATTCATTCTCGATAATGTATCCTCTAAGTCCATTATTTTGTGTTGTTCTGACTACATAAGGAAAACTATTATTTACTTTGCCATCAAATATTTTATTAATTTCCTTTGCATGATAAATTTTTTTACTTGAGTTAATCTCAAACAAATCACCTAACTTATACTCACCCCACTCAACGCTTTTTAACTTTTCGTCAAGCAGGGTGTCTACTTTCCCTCATCACCTCTTTTTTTCAAAATAGTAGTAACTTCCCAAGCCAAATAATCACTTACCGTCTTTTTAAAATCTTCCAAAGTAGGTTTTGTATCTACAGGTGCTGATTGATTCCAATCATTCCCATTTGTTGGGTCAATAGTTCCCTCATAGTACTCTTTTTCAGTAAAGATATTGAGCTTTCTTTTGCCAAATCTAACTAAATCTACTAACTCCTTATATCTCTCTTTTGCTCTGTCGGTATCTTTTAGATTATTACTTGCTTTTTTACGATTGCTTCTTGTGTAGCCATCATTTGAAAAGTCTATAAACTTAACCGTATCGTCTTTATGGTGAGGCTCACCTACTTTAAATACATAGATATTGGTCTGAACACTAGACTTACCTATAAATATATCTACAGGCATTTTTATACTTGCTATAAGAGTATGCTTTTTGAGTATTTTTCTGTTGTACTCCGTTGCTTTTCCACTACCTGCTGAATTTTGGATAATAATAGCCCCATAACCTCTACTCATCATTCCAAGAGCTTTTTCTACAAAGTTCATACCGTTTCCATCAGCAGAATAAGGAGGATTTAAAATAAAAGCATCAGCAGGGAATTTACTATCTGTTTTTCCATAACCATACTTTCCATCAAAATCTATTAATGAATCTTCATTTAAGATATTTGAGCTTCCATCTCCCATTAAAATCATATTAAGAATTGCTAGCATATATACATTGGGAAGCACCTCTAATCCTAACAGTTGATTAGCTTTTATATGTGCCTCTTTCTCTTTTAATTCATTAGGAGAGTTAATGCTTCTTTTGGCATCGTTTAGCATTTCGTTCATTGCTGCAACAAGTAATCCTGCTGAGCCAGTAGCAAAATCCCATACGAAAGAGTCTTTATTAACTCTAGCAAGTTTTACTAGTAGTGTAGCCACATAAGCAGGAGTCAATACAACATCATTAAGCTTATCTTGCGAGAAGCCAAGCCAACTATACATTTCATTAAATAGCTTACCTGTAAAGTCGGTTGTTAATCCTATCTTGTAATAAATTCCTAAATCATCAATAATCTTTACAAATACTCGTTTTAACTGGCTCTCTCCATCTTTTACCTTGTTAATATTTTCAGTCAAAAGAGTATTGGATAGAGTTCTTATAATTAAATCTTGTTTCGATTGTGGAATGTTTTTGTGGCTTAAAAAAGCTTTTATTCTATTTAGTAGAATATCGCCATCTCTTCCGCCTTCAAAAGTTTGAGACTTTAGTTCCTCTTTTTCTAATACAGGAACCTTGCCAGGTATTCCAATAGTTGCAATAATTGAAGCAGCTACTAGATATACACGGTCATTCTCTCCGAGCCCTTTCTCTTTTTGGTAAATATCGTTATTAAGCTTAACCAAACTTGCATCAATCTCTTTCTCTTTTTGAGCTTTTAGTCTGTCTAACTCTTCGGGTGTTAAATCTAAATTATTAACTTTTTCAATGAAGTTATCAAAATTAGCAGGTGTTAAAAAGGAAAGATCTGAAAATTCTCCAACTTTTTGTCCTACACCTAAATTCTTTTTAGATACATAATAGACTGCTATTTGATGTTGAATGTTTCCAGATGAATCTTTGTATCCTGTCATTCCAATAGCAATAATATCGGTATAGCTTGTATGATGAAGAATAGCATTAGCATAATGAACTGCACCATTTACAGCATACTCTTTTATATTTTTATAGTGTGGCTCATTTTTGGCTGTTCTGTTTTGAACTTCGCCATTAGAATCGAGTTTTTCTAGCTTATTTTTAACTCCTTTATACTCAATAAGTATTGGGAAATAATTTCCATTTTTATCTTTTAAAATAAGTTTTGTATCAGGACGATTACCACCCTTTCCACCACCTTTAGATTCATACTCTTTAAGAGCTTTATCTATTTCATAATTTAAAGACTCTTGCTCTAGCTTGGCACTTAATCCATAAGATTTTAGCCATCCATTCGCTAAAAGTGCAATATTTGATTCTATTGATCCTGCCATAATGGTTCCCTGAACATATATATTTTGTTTGATATTTTATCTAAAGATTGTTTTAATGTTGATTTTGCTTAACAAATGGGTAAGGCGTTAAATTACACTTTTGAATTAGAAAAGTAAAAATTCGATGTATCTTGTAATATTAATTTCATATTATCTACATATAAGACAGATAAAGAATTATTGTATCTTTGAGCTACTTAAATTTGATTATCAGCTCATATTGTGATACGATTATCTGAAATAATCATCTCACGCAGTGCAAGCATTGAGATGCAAGATGATAAATCTTTATTAATACTAATATATAGTTTGGGTTAAAAATTTGGTGGAGGCGACGGGAATTGAACCCGTGTCCTGAAATAGCTAGAGCTATGACTCTACATGCTTAGTCGGTGTTGATAGGTCTCGTTGTGCTTTGCTCAACACCCAAAGCTACACACAACCAGCCAAAAGGTTCGTCTACAAAGATGGCGCTTTGTAGATATAGTTGCACGCGGTGACGCCTCGAATCCGGCTATTGCAACTTTCGCCGGTGAGACGGTCCAAAGTTAGTTAAACTTACGCTGCTGCGTAAGCTGGACGATAATCTGTATTGTTTGCGTTTATTATAAATGGGCCGCGTAACGGAATTGCCCAGTCCGACATGCACATAGCCCCGACTACTCCAGTCGAAACCAAGTCACCCCCGATGTGTATATAAGCTTAGAGCTGAGGGCTTAGAGCGAAGAGCTAATATTATAGCTTTGCTTTTGTATTAATACCCCATTTAAGCTGAAAGCTTAAGGCTCAAAGCTAAAAGCTTTTTGCCAAGGAGGGCGTATTTTAACACTTTTGAATGAAATTGTCAAGGGCATTTTTTAGGTTTGAGAATGTTGCACCTACAGATTTAAATCTAACATAAGAGAGATAGCAAAGAAAAGCATAATTAAGCTAGATATTACTGAGAATATATAGCCAACTCTGTCTGATACAAGATGTTTGTTTTTATGCACGATAAATGGCATTATTGTAATCCAAAGAACAATTGCACAAATTATGCCTGATATTGTGAATTTAATATCTAAATTTTTAGCTGAAATTGTAGTAGATACACTTAGCCAAAAGCCTATTGTGTAGGGATTTAGAAGTGTTAGGCTGAGACCTTTTATATACGATTTTGCTACATCTGAATTTTCTACTTTTATAGGTGTTGAATCTATTTTACTGTTTCTTCCTTTAAAAATTTGGTATGCGATGTATAGTAAAAATAGGCTTCCAAAGATTATTAGGGCATTTGCTAAAGTTTTGTATTGTAGTAGTTTTAGTCCACCAACTAAAGTTATTAAAAAATAGATAATATCGGCACTCATAGCACCTAAGCCAATAGCTACAGCACTTTTGTAAGAACGTAGAGCATTAGTCATTATAAGTATATTTATAGGACCTAAGGGGAGGGCAGCTCCAGCACCTAAGGCTAAGCCACTAAGAAGTGACTCTAGCATTTTTTATGCCTCTAATAAGTAGAAACAATCCTAAAATAATGAAAGGCAAACTCAAAATTTGCCCCATGCTTAGTGGTAGTACATTTGCAAATTCTGCTTGCGGTGTTTTTACATACTCTAAGAAAAAGCGTACAGTAAATGCACTAAATAAGCCAAATCCAGTAGCTATATTTGTAAATTGCTCTTTTGTTAGCCTCTTGTACATTATTAGCAAAATTATAAAAATTAAAAAGTATGCAAATGCTTCGTAAAGTACCACAGGATGGCGTGGAAATTTATCTACTTGCTCGAATATTACAGCCCAAGGTACATTAGTTTTTAAACCTACAATTTCAGAATTAAAGAAATTGCCAATTCTAATAAAGGTAGCCAATGCAAAGGTAGAAGGCATTGCTCTAGCAATTAACCACCAAAAATCAAGGTTATATTTTTTACAAAATAGCCAAATAGCTAAAATTGCCCCAATAGCTCCACCATGGCTTGCTAATCCACCTTTCCAAACTTCTAAAATCTCTAATAAGTGTTTCGAAAAATATATGGGGTCGTAAAAAATTACATGAAAGAGCCTTGCTCCAATGACAATACCAACAACTATATAAAAAAATAGTGGGTCTAAAAGTTTTGTATCTACACCCTCTTTTTTAAATATCCATTCGCCTATAAAATATGCAGTTAAAAGCCCACTAGCAAATAAAATACCATACCAATGCAGCTGTACCGAGCCTAAATGTAGGGCTATTGGGTTAATGTTCCAAGTTATCACTTAATATCCTCAAAAATCTCTTTAAAAGAGAACTCTATTTTGCAACTCTCAAGTTCAAAGTTATAGCTTTGCTCTTTAAACTCGCCCTCTAAGTAGAATTTACTATTCTCTAATTTATAAACTTCTGCAAAATTTCCAGCCGGCTCTACTAAAATATAGTATTTAACGCCACTTTTTGAATATAGTAGAGATTTTAAAGTTCTATCTTTTCTCTTAGTAGATGGCGATAGTACTTCAAAGATAATTTCAGGAGTTTTATCTAAATAGGCTTTGTTGTTATTTAAATTGCAAACTACAAGTGTATCTGGTCGAACAACTGTCTCTTCATCTATTTTCCAATCTACTTCGGGTAGAGCTTTACAATTTTTGCACTCTTTTAGTAATCGTTTTAATTGTGATGATATATTTAAATTAATCTCTTGATGCTCTATTGTTGGGGCAGGGCTCATGGCATATGCAATTCCACCAATTAACTCCCAATCGCCTTCCCAATTTATATAATCTTCATATCTGTAGTTTGGAAGAAAGGCTTCTGTTAAAGCTTCCATATAAACTCCTTTAAGGTTCTTGTAATATTATATCATATCTTCTAAATGCTATCTAATAATCTGCAAGCAGTACCGATATATCTACTCTTTGGAACATACTTATAACTATGAATCTTACTAGGTACATTTGCAATATCTTTAAACTCTAAAAACTCCTCTTTAGCTTGCTCTTTGGCTTTAAAAAGTGCCATTTGAATACGAGAATAGAAATTTGCTCCACCTTCGCCAGAGGTTTCGACACTTAAGAAGTTTGCATTTGGGTATTTGGCTGTAATTAACGACTGAATACCATCGCTAACACCACTGCTTGGCATACATCCAAAAGGTTTTACCGAAATTACTAAATGTGCAACTCTATCTTGCACCGATTCTATTAAGTGAGCCACCTCTAAATGCCCTTCGCCACCGTTACTATCTAGTGGGTAATACTGCTCGCTAAGCTTTTGTAGATACTCCATATTTGGTAATTTGTAGCCATTTAACCCTATCGCTTTTGCGTATAGGTTAAATTGTGCATGTATGCCGTGTTTTGCTAGAAAAATCATAAATTTAGACTTTGCTAAAGAGAAGTCTAAAGTAGCCTTAGACTCTACACCCTCTTTAATGCTTCTTAGATACTCAGCCTCCCAAACATTTAGCAAGATTCTATTAATTAATGGCTGATTTAAAACCTCTGCCCCTTCAGCTTCTAAAAATCTATGTATATGGTAATTGCCATCACTCTCTGTCATTGCCGCCCAAAATTCGCCCATAACCATAACTTTTGGCTTAACTTGTAGCCTATTTAACTTAACACTATCTAAAATTTTGCGACACTTTAGCATTGTTTTAAGTAAGCTTTTTTTATTTGATAAAGCTTTTACTATTAACTCTTCGCATTTTTTTATAGCTTTGTCGGTGCTTCCTTTTTCTGCTTCGTAAGGTCGCATTTGGTAGCCTAAAATATTTAGTATATCGGCAATTATCACGCTCTTAACAACTATTAAAAAGAACTTTGGACTAAGCTCTACCACACTATCACCTTCGGCCTCTTGAAAAATACTTTTGTTATGCTCAAAACTTACAATTCTAAAGCCTGCAAAGCCAGCATCGTTTAGTGCTTTATTAAATTCTGTAACATACATTCCAAATCGGCAAGGTCCACATCCGTTGGCTGTTAGCATTGCATATTTTTTT
The DNA here is from genome assembly GCA_027024155.1 of Campylobacteraceae bacterium. Classification (GTDB taxonomy): domain Bacteria; phylum Campylobacterota; class Campylobacteria; order Campylobacterales; family Sulfurovaceae; genus JAADEQ01. The sequence continues at coordinate 8,680 of JALVTE010000080.1, read as the reverse complement.
ATAATCTCTTCTGTCGGAATCTTTTTCTCATCTCGTAAATATATTAAGTATTTAATCAAGTTGCCAACTGTGTAGTATGTTGGGTTACACTGCCCACGGTTGCCGTAAATTTTGCCAAACTCTAGCGATTTATTATCGATTGTTGGCAATGCTAAGTAGTTTTCGCCTAGAGATTTTGCCGCTGCTTCTATTAGCTTTTCGCTAATATCGGTTAAGCCTCCAAATAGTATAGTAGTATCTTCTTTTTTTGCATACTCTATATTTGGCTTTTGGTGACTCCATTGAGTAGTCTCTTTATTTAAATACTCTAAATCTAAATTGCTATAACTTGTTGGTTTGTAATCACACGACATTTTTGCTCCTCTCTTTTGCATACTCGTTTAGAGTGTAGGCGAAAGTTTTTATTCTTATGTTTATTGACCCACTAGGCTTATTAGCATCTAAATCGTGTAGCATTAAGTGTGGTGTTTTGCTAGCACTTAATATTTTATCTATTATAGCGTAAGTTGGGGCGTCGTGCCCACATTTGAAGCTGCTAATATCTACAACAGCAACATTTGGGCATCTTGCGGCAAACTTAGCAGCCCACACCTTTTGTGCTGAATTAGTCGAAAAATTCTCTTGCCAAACATCGCGAATATCAAATACTGACTCTATAAGCCCATTTTCTAAATCTCTTTTAAAGTACTTTTCTAAAAATTTTGCCTCTTTTGGGATAGAGTTTATTGTTAAAATTTTAAAACCAAGTGCTTGAAATTCGCTTAAAATTTCGTGGTTAATTCCAGGGTCTAAGTGGTATGGGCGTCCAAGTAGAAGTACTGCAATTTCACCATTCTCTTCTATATTTTCAATTATCTCTTTGCCTTTTGCCTCTACACTCTTAGTATAAGCCTCTTGTGTCTTAAGGGCTTGCATTAGTGCGAAGTTACTCTCATCTTCTGTGGCTTTTAATTTTTTACCCCAAGTCTCAAATAACTGTTTGCCTAAAAGTTTTAAGTTGGTAAATGTTACGGTATTATCAACATACTCTACACCAAATTTCTTAAACCAATTTTGCTCTTTAATAAATGCACTATAGACTACACGCGGTGTTCCGCTAACAATAGGGCAGGCAGTTTGCCCCATAGTGTGCTCTACAAAGCCATCTATTTCGTTAATTGTTGGGTTCCAAATGTAGTTTATCTTTTTGTTTTGAAACTTTTTATGAAAGAGCAAAGAGTGTATATGAGACTGCACAACTTTAGCAGGATAGCAAGGATCAACTGAGCCATACTTTGCACCCTTTAAAAATAGCTTTTCGCTAGAGTAGGGCGAAAAGATTATATTCTCTTTTTTAACTCCTAAAGCGTGTAGATAGTTTATAAAAAATGGTGCTTTAGAGTAGATATTTAATACTCTAGGCATAGCTATTTTAATGCTTTCTCGATACTCGAAATCCTCTTTGCTAGCTCTTTGAAATTTCGCTTTTATATTAAAACTAAGCGTAGGTCCCCAACCGCCAAGCGTTACAAAGTTTCGTTTTTTGCTTATCTTTTCACCTTCATTTGGCATTGGCTCTGCTGTAAAGTTAAACTCAAAAAGCTCTTTTGCCTCATAGCTAACCATATTGGCAACTTTTCTGTTTAGTTCAGCCTTCTCTTGTTTTACTCTTCTTAACTCTTCGATTGATTCAACTGTGCCTTTTTCACACTTAAAACCTGCAATATATCGAACCATTTTAGAAGATGGTACCTTTGTATCTATAAATGTTCTGTTACAATTCATTGGGCAAAAGTGGCACTGAGTAGAGGCGTCGGTTTTGCTTGTGTACTCTAACATTAAAGCCTCTTTTAAGCCAACAAAACTACTCTCGCCCCTGTTTGCTACAACATCTCTAGCTTCCAAGGCTGCTCCAATAGCCCCTGCTTCGCCACAGTGCGGATGCACATCTACCCTAGCGTTTGGTACATTTGCTTTTATATAATCTACCTGTGCTTTAAGAGCTGCTAAGTTATACTGCGTTCCACCCTGCAGTACAAAATGCTCTCCAAAACCCTTAAGTGATGGGGCTTGTACGATATATTGCCAAATATTTTTTGGTAGCACCTTTGCAATTCCTGCAAAAAGTTCTGCTTGGGTGTAGCCCTCTTTTTGAAAGTTTACTCTATCGGTATCTAAAAATACTGCACAGCCGTAGTTAAAATTTGGAGCTCTTTTAGCTGTAAATGCAACATCGGCAAAGTTTTTTAACTCGACTCCAAACTGCTTAGCCATCGACTGTAACAGTGCCCCATTTCCTGCACTACACTGGTTAGATAATCTAAAGTTTTTAAGCATACCATTTTGAATAAATAGCACCTTAATATCTTGCCCACCAACATCGCAAATTACATTAATAGTGTCACCAAAACTCTGTTTTGCACTCTTTAAGTGAGCAATGGTCTCTATAATATTTGCATCGGCTCTAAGGGCACTCTCTAGCACATTTGCAGCATACCCTGTAACTCCAAAACCTGCAATCTCTAAAAGAGCATTTTTATTAAACTCATCTACCTGCTTGAAAAGCTGTAAAACATCCTCTATAGGGTTACCTAAAGAGAGTTGGTAAGCTTTAAATATAACTTCGCCACTCTCATCTATAAGCACTGCTTTAGAGCTGGTAGAACCACCATCTACACCCAAATAGCACTTTGTTGGCTTAGTAATCTCTTTAGCTTTAAATGGTGGTATTTTATACTTTTTAATAAACTCATTTAACTCCTCTTTAGAGCTATATAGCCCGCCGGCACTTCGTTCTAAATCCTCACCTGCCTCACCATTTACAAAGCTTTTTAACCCCTCTAATCCAATAAAATCTTCGCTATTAGCTTCGCTCTCTCCAAAAATTATAGTACCAAGTGCCGCATAGTATTCGGCATTTTCTGGAGCAAATATTAACTCCTCTATTTTTGAACTATCAAACTCAACGCTTCGCTCTTGCCACAATTCGCTAATTCTAGCTCGCCAAGCATCTTGTAAAAATGGTAAGTACTTATTTGGTCCACCAAGAAGCAAAACTTTTGGTTTAAGTGTGTTGCCTTTTGTAAGGGCTGTTAAGTTTTGCATAACAATAGCGTCGGCAAGCGAGTTCATAATTTCGTTTTGCGGAATAGAGGCTTTTGTAAGGTTTACAATATCGGTCTCGGCAAATACACCACACTTAGCTGCAACTGGGTGCAGTTTTTCTCTACTAAAAGTTATAGTGCTTATCTGCTCTTTGCTAAGACCAACTTTTGCTGAACACTTCTCTATTGTTGCACCAGTTCCAGAAGCACACTTGTCGTTCATTGAAGTTTCAGCTCGCTTTTTGCCATCTTCGCCAATTTTAAAGTGTATTATCTTTGCATCTTGTCCACCAAGCTCTATAACAGCATTTACATCTGGGTGAAGCCTCTCGACACTTAAAACTACTGCATTTACCTCTTGTATAAATTTAGCCTTTAAAATCGGTGCTAATTTGCTTGCACCAGAGCCTGTAATGTAAGCTCTTTTAATACTTTTTAAATTATCGCCTAAACTCTCTAACATATGTAGTAGAGTTTCGGCTTGCTTTGTATTGTGGGGTTGGTAATCTTGTTCTTTTATATTAAAGTTAGCATCGCAAAGTATATATTTTACTGTGGTAGAACCTACATCGATACCTAAAAAAAGCTCCATTATCTAAGCTCTTTAGGCGTTGTTTTATAAGCCCAAATAATCCATAAAATACCAAGTATAACAAATGGAATAGAGAGCATTTGTCCAACTGTTAATGGAATATTTAAGTGATAATCTGCTTGACGCGTTTTAAAAAATTCCAGCACAAACCTAACACTAAATATAAGTGTTAAAAAGACTCCTGGTAGTAGCTTAGTACTAAATGTTGGGCTAACTTTTTTATAAATATAGATTAAAATAGCAAAAATAATTAGGTAGCTAAATGCTTCATAAAGTTGTACAGGGTGGCGAGGTATGTTATCTATTCTCTCAAAAACAATAGCCCAAGGTAAATTGCTAGGCTTACCCAAAATTTCAGAGTTAAACATATTTCCAAAGCGTACACAAGCAGCCGTAAATGCACCTGGAATGGTCATACGAGAAAGTAACCAAAGGTACGAGAGCTTGTTTTCTCTTGCATAGAGGTATGTACCTATTATTACACCAAGCATACCGCCGTGGCTTGCAAGCCCACCTTTCCAGACATATAAAATCTCTAATGGGTGGCTGAGGTAATAATCTGGTTCATAAAAGAAACAATGTACTAATCTAGCCCCAATAATCGCCCCAATTAGTGCATATATAAGCAAGTTATCAAGAGTACTTGCATCTTTGCCCTCTCTTATGAATATCTTTTTCATAATAAAAAGCCCAACAATAAAAGAGCCAACAAAAAGTAGCCCATACCAGCGAAGTTGTAAAAAACCAAACTTAAAAATAGTTGGCTCTACATTCCATATAAAATGATGCATTTAATCTGCCTTATGAATTAATATTCTCTTTAATATTTTTAGCAATATTAGCGATTTTTTCTATTTTTTGTGTGTAGTTTAGGTTCTCTTTTAGTAAAACTTTTACAAATTCGCTACCAACAATAACGCCATCTACATCTTTTGCTTTCTCTTTTGCGTTTTGCTCATTTACTCCAAAACCAATATATAGTGGTGTTTGCGAGTACTTTTTAATTTGCTCTATAATAGCTTTTAAATCTTCGCTTTTGCCACTGCCTGTAATTCCGGCATATGCAACTAAATAGATAAAAATCTCTGCATCGCTAACGATTTTTTTAATTCTCTCTTCGCTATCTGTAGGAGCAACAAAATCTATAAGGTTAAGACCAGCCTCTCGTACATTTGGCTGATACGCCATAGCCTCTTCGAAAGGTAAATCTGGAATAATAAACCCCTTTACACCACTGCTCTTTGCTTCGCTTATAAATTTATCTAATCCAACGTGGTAAAATGGGTTAAAATAACCCATCCATAGTGTATTTATTACTGGAGCTATCTCTTTGCTTATTTCAAACAGATCTTTTAATTTAAAGCCATTTTGAAGAGCTTTTAAATTAGCCGCTTCAATTACTGGACCATCCGCTACTGGGTCAGAGAAGGGAACTCCAAGCTCTAAAAAATCAACACCACTCTCGCTTAAAGCGTGTGCTAAATCGATTGTAAAGTTGTTATCTGGATATGATGAGGTGATATATGCAACAAGTTTTTTCAAAACTTAACCTTTTTTTAATAGTTTTAATGTAATTATATATAGTTTTTTAGATAAAATGATTAATAAATAAATTTTTTTCGGAGAAATTATACCTATGAGTATGTTAATTCCAGCTCGAAAGAAGCTAACTGTAAAGAGTATTCAAAAATTAAAAGGGGTTGAGAAAGTTGTAATGGTTACAGCTTACGATGCCCTATTTGCTTCACTTTTCGAAGATGATGCAGATTTAATATTAGTAGGCGATAGCTTAAATATGAGCTTTTTGGGTAAAGGTGATACTTTAAGTGCAACGATGGAGCAGATGATTTACCACACAAAAGCAGTTTGTAGCGGTGCACAAAGCCCAATTATTGTTTTCGATATGCCTTTTGGTTGTTATAATACAAAAGAAGATGCATTGAAAAATGCAATTAGGGTATATAAAGAGACAGGTGCAGACGCAATTAAAATAGAGGGTGGAGCTGAAAGAGCCGAAATTGTGGAGTATTTGGTTAAAAATGGAATTGCTGTAATTTCGCATATTGGTCTAATGCCACAATTTGTAAGAGCAGATGGCGGATACAGAGTTCGTGGCAAAACGCCAGAAGATGAAGCAGATTTACTAAAAGATGCTAAAATACTAGAGCAAGCAGGGGCATTTGCTATACTTTTAGAAGGCATTAAGAGTGAAGTTGCAACCAAAATTACTAACGAAGTTAAGGTTCCAACAATAGGAATTGGAGCAGGCGTAGGGTGTGACGGACAAGTACTTGTATGGAGCGATATGTTCGGCTTTTTTGAGAGCTTTAAGCCTAAATTTGTAAAAAAATATTTAGATGGTGCAAAGCTTATAAGAGAAGCATTTAGTGAGTATAAAAAAGATGTAAAAGAGGGCAAATTCCCTAGCGATGAGTATAGTTATTAACAAAGGAAAAATATGAAAAAAATATTAATAGTTTTAGCAACTCTATTTGCACTAAATGGTTGTGTAAACAATGGTGGTGTAGCTACTTCTGGACCAGTCTCTTTTGTAGAAGATAGTGTATTAACTGCCAAAGTTAAAACTGCACTATTACAACAAAAAGGCTTAGAGGGATTAGCTATTCATGTAAACAGTTACAAAGGCGTGGTTCAGCTGAGCGGTTTTGTAGATACCGATGTAAACAAAGAGTTGGCAGGTCAGATTGCAAGAAGTGTAGATGGTGTTGCAGAAGTTGTAAATAACTTAATTGTAAAGCCATAAAAAGGTAGATATGCAAAGAGTAGTAGAGATAGAGCGTTTTGAAGGCGAAGAGAGTGTAGAAATATCTCTCAGACCTAATAAATGGAATGAGTATATTGGACAAGAGCGAATAAAGGGGAATTTAAAAGTCTTTATAGAAGCTAGTTTAAAGCGTGGCGAAGCACTTGACCATGTTCTATTTTTTGGACCTCCAGGTTTGGGTAAAACTACACTATCTAATATTATAGCAACTCAAATGTCTACAAATATTAAAACAACAGCTGCTCCAATGATAGAAAAGAGTGGTGATTTAGCTGCACTTTTAACTAATATAGAAGAGGGCGATATTCTATTTATAGATGAAATTCATCGTCTCTCTCCAGCTGTAGAAGAGATACTCTATCCAGCAATGGAAGATTTTAGACTAGATATTATTATAGGCTCTGGTCCCGCGGCACAGGCTGTTAAGATAGATTTGCCTCGCTTTACTCTAATAGGTGCAACAACGCGAGCAGGAATGTTAAGCAACCCACTTCGAGAGCGTTTTGGTATGCACTTTAGAATGGAGTTTTATAACCATAAAGAGTTGGCTACTATTATAAAGCAAGCCAGCGATAAGCTAGATAGAGAGATAGACCCAAGTGCTTGTGTCGAAATAGCAAAAAGAAGCCGTGGCACACCAAGAATTGCACTAAGACTCTTAAGAAGGGTGCGAGATTTTGCCGATGTTGCCGACGAAGAGGTGATATCTCTAAAGACAACAAAATTTGCACTAGAACAGCTTGGTGTAAATAGCGTAGGCTTTGATGAACAAGATATAAGATTGTTAGAACTTTTAATTGCCGCTAAAGGTCGCCCAATGGGTTTAGCAACAATAGCCGCTGCACTTAGCGAAGATGAAGGTACAATAGAGGATGTCTTAGAGCCATACTTAATAGCAAATGGATACATAGAGCGAACAGCAAGAGGGCGAATAGCATCGCCAAAAGCTTACGAACTTTTTAAATTAACACCACCATTAGCAGAAAATTCAGGAGGGCTTTTTGAATAGGTCATCACAAGTTGTTATTGTACTGTTTGCATTAGGTTTATTTGCAGCATACTCTATCTATCAACCATTTATTCTGCCTATAGTAGTAGCAATGTTACTTGCTATGGCAACAACAAACTTAACAAGAAATATTACTAAATATGTTAATTCCAAAAAGATAGCAACCGCTATAATGACTCTTATTATGGTTGTTTTGATATTGGCGCCAATAGCATATATTGCAACAATAGGAATTAATTATGCAACAAAATTTGATCCAAACTCCGTTGGCACAATTTTAGATAAAGCTAAAGAATTATTAAAAGATATACCTTATATAGGAAAATTGGCAAAAGAGTATTTGACATTAGAGCAAGTTTTACCATTTATACAAGAGTCTTCTTTATATATAGGAAAATTAGGTACAAAAGGTTTAACCTTTATGAAAGACTCATTTTTGGTTGTAATATTTTACTCTTTTATAGTATATCACCAAGATAAAATTACTCTCTTTTTAAGAAACTTGATATCAACATCAAGAAGAGAGAGTATGAAAATGCTAGATGAAATCTCTTCAACAATGGAGATAGTATTCTTCTCTATAATAGTAACAGCGATTTTCGAAGGTTTACTCTTTGGCGTTTTTATATCATTTTATGGATTCAATGGACTGTTCTTCGGCTTTGTTTATGGGTTTGCCTCGCTTATACCAGTTGTAGGTGGATTGATTGTTTGGCTACCAGTAAGTTTGTTGGCATGGAGTAACTTGGGTTCGTCAGCAGCAATAACTATAGCTTTATACTCTGTTATTGTTATATCCATAATAGCAGATACATTTGTAAAACCAGTCATAATTAAAGTTATTAAAGATAAATTTTTAAAAAGCACAACCAATATTGATGAATTATTAATATTCTTCTCTATTCTTGCAGGAATGGGTAGTTATGGATTCTGGGGTATGATTTTAGGTCCAGCAATTACAACATTTGTAATTACAACCACAAAAACATATTTAGAATATACAAAACGCAAAAATTAAAAAGGCAGAAGAGATTTAATCTCTCTTCCGCCTTATACACTCCAAAATATCTAAAATAGCTGTAACAATAAACCTAAAACTCCCCTTAAAAATCAAGCTAAACATAAAAAAACTACAAAAAGTAATAAATTAAACATTTTTTACAATAATCTTGTAAAAACCCTTGACATTGAATTAAAATTTCCCTATAATT
>JALVTE010000079.1 GCA_027024155.1 Campylobacteraceae bacterium | reverse complement strand
CTCTTTAGCCAATTTTATATTTATATTTTCTTTATCTATACAGCTATGTATGGTTTTATCACAATATTGACCAAATAGTTCAATCATAAAGTTTTGCAAAAGCTCCTCTTTTTCTAAATAGAATATATCACTATCTAATAACTTGTAATTCAAATTTATAAACTTAGTGTATAAAGTCTTATCTTTTAAAATAAACTCAGAAACAGGTATATATGAGTTCAACTCTCCAAATAGACTCTCTTGAAGTTTTTGACACCATATAGTATCAAGGTAAATCATATGATAAGTTCTAGACTCATTCTCAACAGGGTTACAACTATGCACAATATTAGGATTAATAACTACTAATTCATCAGGATAAAGCATTCTATTTTCTTGCAGGTGAGCAAATGAAACTTTACCCTCTTCAATAGCTCCTATAGAGAGTGTATTATGAAAATGCTTATGGTAATGATTAGATGAGTCTTTTACAAACCTTGCCTCTAAATATGGCAAATGCCTACTCTTAAAAAATTTATATTTATACTCTTTCTTTATATTCATATTTTACCCTATAATTACTAGATGCTCATAAACAACATACAAAGCCGTATCTCATCATAACCTACTTTGCCATCTAATACTTCAAACACAGGCTTTAGTCGTAACTTTCCATCATCTGTAAAGTTTTCTGGCATTTTTTTGCTCATAAGTTTAAGAACCACACTCTCTACCTCATCAAAAAGTTCAGCATTAGGCTTATATTTACTTAAATCTATCTCTGACTCTTCCTCTTTTATAAGGCTTAAGTGTTGTATAATAGTCCCTTTAGCTAAGCCTCTATTAGTTGCAAGCTCTATAATAGTGTCGGACTTATCTATCAAGTTTTTTGTCTTTATATGTGTTGGTGTAGCATAAGCAGAGTGCGAAGGTTTGCCAGCTTTAATATTAGCAATCTCCTCTTCTATCTTCTCTTTTTCTACCACACCACCCATACGAGAGATATGCTTTTTGCATAGCATTTCAAAAGTGTCTTTGTCTAAAGTTTCTATCGCTTTTTGTGCCTTTAGCGAAGCCTGTTTTATACGCTCATCTATATGTAAAATCAGAGGGTCCACACGCAAAGCCATTGGGTTTAAGCCAAGCAGACTCAAACCATCTATACTCTTAATTCGCGACAAAGCAACATACCCCTGCCCAACTTCAAAGGTTTTAGAGAGGTCAATTTGTGCAGAATCAAGCGTCATCCCCTGAGACTTATGTATAGTAATAGCCCAAGCCAGACGCAGTGGTACTTGCAAGACTGTAGCTACAACCTTGCCACTCTCGTTTTCTAGCGACCACTCCTCTAAATCTAGCTTTACTTTCCTACCCTCGGTAGTAATAACAATAGGCATATTATCTATAGGGCTAAAACTCTGAACCACACCTGTAGTGCCATTGACATACTCGCCATCAGGACTATTTTTAATAAAAATAACCAAAGCACCCTTTTTAAGTCGCAACTCCTCTAAAACAAGCGAAGATTTAAAGATTTTCTCTATATTTTTAGCTGAGCCTTTCGCTTCATAAACATAAAGC
>JALVTE010000078.1 GCA_027024155.1 Campylobacteraceae bacterium | reverse complement strand
TGAGCATTGCGAAAGTAGCTATAGTGCCAAAGAGTTAAAAATAGGCGATAATATATACCACTATCAAGAGGAGTATCCAGAAGACTTTAAAGAGATAAAGGGGCAAGAGTTAGCAATAAGAGCAGCCCTAATTAGTGCAGCCGGAATGCACAATTTGCTACTAAATGGTAACCCAGGCTCAGGAAAAAGTATGATAGCAAAACGCTTACGCTACATTTTACCACCTCTGCAAGATAGCGAAATATTAGCCATAGCAAGGGCTCAATTTTTAGATAACCAAAAGCCCAACTTCGCACCAATTCGACCGTTTAGAAGCCCTCATCACACAGCTACAAGTGCAGCGATTTTTGGAGGTGGTTCACACAATGCCAAAATTGGCGAAGTCGCCCTTGCTAGTAGCGGTATCCTGTTTTTCGATGAGTTGCCACACTTTAACAATAAAGTTTTAGAAGCCCTGCGAGAGCCACTGCAAGATAGAGTTGTAAACATTGCAAGAGTAAATTCTAAAGTAAGCTACAGTGCAAACTTCCTATTTATTGGGGCTATGAATCCCTGCCCTTGCGGAAATTTACTCTCTAAAACTAAAGAGTGTAGATGCTCAGACTTAGAGATAAAACGCTACAAAAACCGCCTATCCGACCCATTTTTAGACAGAATCGACCTTTTTGTAACAATGCAAGAGGTAGATTTTTCAAAAGTCTCAAGCACTACCTCCAAAGAGTTACACCAACAAGTTATAAAAGCTTTCACAACACAAAAAATGCGAGGACAAGCCCAACTAAACGGCGACTTAAAAGAGGCAGATATTGACAAATTCTGTATATTAGAAAATGACGCCAAAGAGACCTTAGAGCTAGCAATAGAGCGCTTTGCTTTATCATACAGAAGCATAGCAAACATCAAAAAAGTATCACGAACTATTGCTGATTTAAACGGTAATGAGAATATAACTAAAAAAGATTTGCTAGAGGCGTTGAGTTTTAGGAAGAGGAGTTAATTAGTGGTTAGTGGGTAGTGATTAGTTGTTAGTGACTGATAGTTGATGGTTGATAGATTAGATGCTTACTTCTATTGCCATTAAATTATGGGTTCTATATTTATTTCTTAACCTTAAGTAAAGAGAATATTTGCCACCTCAGTCTGAGTAGAGCGAAGAATCTAGTTTAAACGGCTGTAGGTCAAAAATTTATCTCGGCTTTTTAAGTTAGATTCTTCACAAACGTTTGGAATGACGGCTATAGTAAAGTTATCTTTTGCATAAGTAAACTCTTAAGGGTAAGCCAAATTGCACAATCAACTAATCAACATACAATTTCGGCTTATCAACCCCACCGAATCTTGTAAGTTTAACTAAAGTGTAAGATAGCATATCTTCAAAGATTAACTCATCGCCAATTTTTAGAGCTTTTTCAAAACTGTATTTGCCTATTATATCGCCATTTTGGCAAGAGTTTCCACAGAGTTTGTAACTATGTTTGCCACTGCTTACTGCATTTTTTATTTTTGGTTTTAACTTTGTTATTGCAACATCTAGCAAGTGGGTTTCGGTTGATGTGTTTAGTATAGCAC
>JALVTE010000077.1 GCA_027024155.1 Campylobacteraceae bacterium | reverse complement strand
GTTGCATATACTGTTTTGCTATCTCTAAATCATCTATACCATCAATCAAAGAGAGGTGCAATTTATTAAAAGATTTTAAAAACTCTTCATCTACCTCTTTTGTGCAACCAAAATCTATAATGCCTAATTTACCATCTTTTAAAAACAAAAAGTTCCCCGGATTTGGGTCGGCATGGATTGTTTTTATTTTATATAGTGTTTCAAAAAAGTTATCGAAAATTAGTTGAGCGTATCTGTCTCTTTTCTCTTGGCTTGGGTTGCTTTTTAAAAACTCTTTAAAACTAAACCCCTCTAAAAACTCGGTAGCTAATACTTTTTTTGTAGTAAGCTCCTCTATAACTTCTGGAATTACAATATCGCTGTTTCGATTTGCTTCTAAAAACTTTTTAGCATTATTAGCTTCGCACTTATAGTCCAACTCTTCATTTAATCTATCGTGTAGTTCACCTACAATATGCTCTATATCTGCACCTTTACTAAAGCGTTTTAGTGCAAATTTTATTAGTGTCATATCACTATCGATACTTGTAGAAATTCCAGGATACTGCACCTTTATAGCCAACTCTTCACCCTTGTACTTAGCTCTATGTACCTGCCCCAAACTCGCACTTGCATATGCTTTTAAGTCAAACTCTTCAAAAATCTCTTCGGGGTAAGAACCCAACTCTTGCTTTATAATTTTTCTAATAAGTGCCCTATTTATTGGAGTGATTGAATCGAAAGTTTTACTAATTTTCTCTAAATAGCTTGCATCTAAAAATGGCATACCAAGTACCAAAGTTTGAGCTATCTTTACCGAAACACCCTTTAGTTCGTTTAGTGCTTGTAAAATAACTTCGCCAATCTCCTCTTGTGTCTGCTCTTTTGAGTTTCGGGCAATAAAACCTTTGCTCTTTTTAATGCCAATTTTCAAAGTCGCTTTAGCTACAATTTTTGTTCTCTGTAGCTTTGTTGTAGGTAGCTTATCCATTTAAGACATCCTCTAGTTTGCGTTTAATTCCTTTAAAACCTTTTGGTTTAGTCGAAAATCTATTAAGTGCTGATAAAAAGTGCGTTTTGAATACAAACATACCTAAGTCAGTAGCCTTGCTAAGTATATCACTTGCCAAAAGCGACTCTATAACTGCTAAAGAGTGGTCGATAAACGCTGTTGTATTTTCAAACATTTCGCTATCATCTTTTAACCAATAAGCCACAACCATAATATAGTAATCCCAAAACAGTGTTGGCAAGTAGTCTAAAAATGGCGGTTGCTCAATTTCGCCAGCCTCTATTGCAATATCTAGCATACCTCTAACAGTTTGTACAAAAAGCTCATTAGTACTATATAGCTTGCCAAGCTTCAAAGAGCTAGAGTTAAAAACCATATCTGCAATTTGTTGTACAAACTCTCTATCTTCTAAATAGAGTTCCAACTCTGTATCTATTAATGTTTGCAACTGTTCACGAAGAGTATAAGTATTAAAATCTTCGATTCCTTCTAAAATTTCAACCGCCTCTTTATGTTTTTGCTCAATATATCCAAAAAGCAACTTCTCTTTAGATGGAAAGTAGTTATAAATTGTAGGATTACTAACACCTGCTTCTTTTGCAATTTCACGCAGTGTAGTATTTTCAAAC
>JALVTE010000076.1 GCA_027024155.1 Campylobacteraceae bacterium | reverse complement strand
TACTACCAACTGCAAGAGAGATACTAAACCGTGCAAGAAAAGTAAACAGAATAGAGGGTGTAGAGATAACAGGCTTAGAGCATTTAGATAAAGTAATCTACTTAGACCAAAGCCCAATAGGCAGAACTCCACGCTCTAACCCAGCAACATACACAGGTATTATGGATGAAATTCGTAAACTATTTGCCCAAACCAAAGAGGCACAGTTAAGAGGCTACAAAATAGGGCGTTTTAGCTTTAATGTTAAGGGTGGACGGTGCGAAAAGTGCCAAGGTGATGGACAGATAAAGATAGAGATGCACTTCTTACCAGATGTATTGGTAGAGTGCGACGCCTGCAAAGGTACAAGATACAACGAACAAACCCTAGAGGTAGAGTACAAAGGCAAAACCATAGCCGATATATTAGCAATGAGTGTAGTAGATGCCTTAGAGTTTTTTAAAGCAATCCCAGCAATCGCATCGAAACTAAAAACCCTAAGCGATGTAGGCTTAGACTACATAACACTAGGACAAAACGCAACAACCCTAAGTGGTGGAGAAGCCCAAAGAATAAAACTAGCAAAAGAGTTAAGCCGAAAAGATACAGGAAACACCCTATACATACTAGACGAACCAACAACAGGCTTACACTTTGCAGATGTAGATAGACTAACAGGCGTACTACACCATTTAGTAGAGTTAGGAAACAGCATAATAGTAATCGAACACAACCTAGACATGGTAAAAAACGCCGACTACATCATAGACATGGGACCAGAAGGCGGAAATAAAGGCGGACAAATAATAGCCACCGGCTCCCCAAAAGAGCTAGCAACTAACTATAAAGAGACAGGCAGTTACACCGGCTTGTATCTGGCTAAAGAACTTGGGTTAGAGGAGTAAAAATGGAATTTAATACTTGGATATATTATCTATTAGCCGTAGCTGTTCTAACAGCAACACCAGGACCTAGTGTATTGTTGTGTGTAGTAACATCAATAAAACAAGACTTTAAAACTGCTTTTATAACATCAATAGGTAGCTTATTAGCAATTATTGGAATTATGAGCATCTCTTTTACAGGACTTGGCATTATAATATCTTCATCCGAATATATCTTTAATTTAATCAAATACATAGGTGCCGGCTACCTAATCTACTTAGGCTACAAAAGCTTTACATCGAAAGAGGAGAGTTACGAATTTAACTCTAAAATAGAGAGTAAAGAGAAGAGTAAACTTAAATATTTTATAGATGGCTTTATGGTAGGAGCTAGCAATCCAAAAGCTATTGTTTTCTTTACAGCACTATTCCCACAATTTATAAATCAAAGCGAACCATTATTGCAACAGTATTTAATTTTTGTAGTAACATTCGCAACACTAGAGCTTTCTTGGTTACTATTTTATTCCTACTTAGGAGCCAAATCATCAGGCTGGTTCCTAAAAAAAGGAAGAGCAAAACTATTTAATCGATTAAGCGGTAGCGTATTTATTGGGGCTGGTGTTTTACTTTCTACTTTAAATAAGAGTAAATAAAAGTTTAGCTAAGATTAAAATATTCCAATTCTTTCTTTTGTAGTTTTATAACAATCTCTTTTCCATTACCTTTTTGAATTTCTTGAATTTTTTTTAAAGTTTTAGGGTTTTGGAAATAGGATAATTTATATCTTTTATCTTGATCTTTTTGAACCATTCCTAATAAACCTAGTAATTCTGACCTAGAGAACTCTTTTCTTAGAAGTGATAATTTAGTATCTATTTTACCCGTATCTGTTAAAAAATAAATTTTTATTACATCATCGCCTTTAATATATTCATAATATGCAAATCCTGCCAATATAGCTAAAGCAACGGCACTAGATGTATCAATAACGCCCCAAATATCCCATATATGATTAATATATCCATATTTTTGCATTAAGTAAGCTATTACTCCAAGAAGAAGAATAAAAATATAGATACTTAAAGCATTAAAAAATAGTTTCATAAATTACCACCCTCTCTTATGTTTTACTTTACGTGAATAAACCTTTTTAGAAGGAATTGCACTGCTAAAACCTCTTGCCTCTCGTTTTATAATTGCTAGTTTATGAAAATCTCTAACTCTCATTTTCTATCCTTTTTTTGTAGCATTATAATATATAAGCTAGACAAAAATAGTCTAGTTGTAGTAATTTAAAGCTTTTTGTAATTTTTCCTTCATAGCCTCTTTTAACTCTTGTGGCTCTTGAATTATTAAATCTGGTAACCACTTTTGTATAAGGGGTAGTATCTCTAACTCTTGGGTGTATTCAATACTAATTAGTACACTGCCATCATCTAACTCTTCTATATATTTTTGAGTAGCAATCTGTTTTTTCATACCCTCTTTAAAATATTTTGCCACATTCTTATTTACTTTTATTATTGCTGTTTTTGTTGTAACACCAAATAGGCTCATAGCATTTTGTGCTTGTGCAATAAAATCTACATACTGCTCTATATCAACACTCTGGAATCGTCCTTGAGAATGGCGTTTTTTTACCTCTTGAATAAAATTTAATCTTAAAAATTGGAATTTCTTCTCTTTTGTTACAACTGCTATATACCAATTATTATTTATAAAAACAAGTTTTAAAGGTTTAACATCTTCATATATAATATCACCATCATATTGATAATAAATATCTCTATATTCTCTATCTTTTACTGCTTGTCTTAAATCTTTAAAAATTTCGTTTTTAACACTATCGTTTAACTCCTCCATAATATTGTTTTTATACACAAATAGAGACTCATTAGTAGCTAACTTTTTAAGAGTACCTTTCTCTAACTCTTTAAAA
This sequence comes from Campylobacteraceae bacterium, assembly GCA_027024155.1. Classification (GTDB taxonomy): domain Bacteria; phylum Campylobacterota; class Campylobacteria; order Campylobacterales; family Sulfurovaceae; genus JAADEQ01. The sequence continues at coordinate 103,040 of JALVTE010000076.1, read as the reverse complement.
ATCTCTGGGTCAAACTCTCGTGCAAGTTCAAAAAGAGTATATAAATCATTACCATTTTTTATAAACTCTTCAAAAATATCAGAAACCTTAATTAGTTTCCATACATTTTTTTTATCTCTTTTTACTTGTATTATATGGTCATATATATTTTCTAAATCTTTTAAATATCTCTCTAATGTTTTGGGTTTACAGTCAAACTCTTGTAAAATATGTTCATCATAAGCGGTTATCTCTTTTTGAGTTAAAAAAATCTCCATAAGCCTAAAAAGTAATTTTGTTTTTTTATCTATTGCCATTATTAAACCTTATCTATTGTTAAATTTGTCTGACAATTTTTGAGTATTGCTTTTATTGCAATAATTACTTGCAGATGCAAAAATATCATTTTCAATACAATAAGTTCTAAATTTACTTGATGCATTCTGATAAGATTTTTTAACATTATTTATACTATTGCTACTATTACCATGTGCTAAGTTATTACGTAATTGTTCTAACTCTTTAATAAATGATACGAATTTATTTATTCCTCTAACATCATCTAAATAGTTAATAACTATATTTTTAAATCTACTATTATTTACAAAATATCTTTCATCTATTAGTTTGAATTTGTGTTTTAGTTTAACAAGATTTCTAATTTGATTGGTCATTGTGTATACTGAGTATATATATTGCGGTTCTTTTTTTTCTTTTATAAACTCTCTATACTCTTTTGCTCTGTCACCAACTATATTTAATGCTTCCATTTTTTCTAAGCAGTAAAACCCCGTAGCTTCAAATAATAAAGTAATTGCGTTTAGCTGGTAACCCCTCTTATCCATTATTTTAGAAAGCTCATACATCATTTCCCAATTTGGCTTATTTTTTAAAGATATAATCTCATTAAGATGACTAATTATATTATTTATATAAAAATCAAAATGTTGAAACTCTTTAATCTCTTTTAATTCTTTTAAGTTTTTAATCAAATTTATGATTAAAGTCCCATCAATCAAAGGCTTTAAAGAATTAGATAGGAAATGATTAGAGAACTCTTTTAATTCATTTGCAATATTTTGATAGAGCTTATTTTTAAATTTAATATTTGTAGAAACTGTATAGTTTTGATTAAAACTAGATAGTAGATATGTTAAATTGGCTAGTGCTAAATACTCGCGTACATCAATTATCTCATACTCTTTAAACTTATCAATTTCTTTTGCAAAAAAGATATATTCTATCTTGTCTGGATTTTTAATATTTTGCATAATTAATTCTACAGTTGCTAAAATCGGCAAGTGTCTAAAACCATGGCTTACATCTATTATTACACTGTCATATTTCTCAATAATATTATTGTACTGTTTTAAAAAGTATGAATATTTAGATTCTTCAATTTCGTTTTTTTCTTCATCATAAATTTTTTCTGATATGAATACACCGTTTTTTTTAATATCAAAATCTATACCTTCAAACTTTAAGACACTATTTTGAGAACTTAAAGCATCATTAGTATATATACACTCTATACTATAGTTATCTTGTAAATTTTCTACCAATAAAGGAAACATATTTACATAATTTTCTTTTTTTAAACTAAAGTTGTTTTTTAAATCATCATTAAAATAGTATCTAGCACTCTTTTGACCATCTCTTGGAGGTTTAATTGTACCTAAAATTGTAATAACTGCCTTTTTCATCTCTTCTCCTAATATTTTCTAAAAATCACATGTTCAAAACGCGAAAACTTCTCTACTTTGCCGTTTACTGTTTTCTCTATAACATCTCTTGTTGTAGTTGAGTGTATAGGTATTAAACCGATAGATTTAGCAAAGTTTACCATTTCATAGCAACCACCAAAATCACCCTGTATTAAAACATAATCTCCACTATTAGCATATAGCTTTAAATACTCTTTTAATGGTGTAAGATACTCTTCTAAAATATCTAATTGCGGTGGAATATTAGACCATAGTTTTTGTAAATCATCTGGCAAAGATATAAACTTATCTACATATAAAGTAGCTTTGGCATCTGCCTTTTGTGCTGGTGTAAGTTTATGCGAAAATAGTAAAAACATTTGCTTCATCTCTATCCTTAATTTTTTATTTATTGTAGTATTATTTTTAGACAAAACTTGTCGAGTAAAGTTATATTTTATGAAATCTTCCTAATCTATCGCATTCGTTTAATTGCATTAAGTGCTTTAAAAACTCTTTATCAAATCTTTTTGATAACTCCTCTGTACTCTCTTTATAGACTATTCCATGGTATAAAATTAAATTTAATATATACTCTTTATCGCTACTTCTAATATATTTATCTTTGGCAAGTTTATCTAAAATAGGCTTAGCAATTTTAGCAGACTCCTCTTCGTGTCCGAAAAATAGTACATGGCTATTATTTGGGTTTACTTTTCTTGAGTTTGGCTTACCAATATCGTGCAAAAGCGATGCAACTTGTATAACTTTGCTAAAACCTTTAAGCTCGGCAACTTTGCAAACCATCATAGTGTGGCTCCAGCAGTCGCCCTCTATATGGTATGGGTTTATATCAACCTCGGCATGCTCACAACACTGCATACTCTTTTTTAAATCTGGGTAGTTAAGACAAAACCACTCTACTAATTTATTCATCAAATCCCTTTTTTATGCCATTATATATAAGTAGTTAGACAAATTTAGCCTAGAAATTTTATTTTCATAATTATATTACCATAAAAACCAAAGTTCCATCTTTATCGACCAAATTTGTCCAAATAAGAGTATATCATTGCAGCATCAAAACAAAACAAAGGAAGAGAAATGAAAAATGTACTTTTAAAAACAACAACAGCAACAGCAATAGCATTATTAGTAACAGGTTGCGGAGGTGGAACAGATAGCATTGGTAACTATGGAGACTATGGCAGTAGTGGAACAGGTACAGACACTTTATCTATCGCTAAAACAATCAATCCAAAAGGCTTTGTTGTATTGTGGGATAAAAAAAGTAGTGGATACTCAGAGGTAATATATACCGACGATTTAAGCAAAAAAAGAGGCAATGGTTATACTGCTACATCAAACACCAAAGGTTTTCATAAAATGACATGCGAAGAGGTATATACAGACGCAGAAGAAGCTAGCTACAAATGTAAGCCTGATAATGTTACTTATACTAAAAGAGTTAACTTAAAGGCTGGGGTAGAGTATAAATGGTTAGTTAATTACTCAGACGGTGTTAATTTCACTAAGGGTGATGTACAGGCTATTATGACATATAACGACGGTGAATTATCTATTCAAAAATAGATAATTCTAAGTAAAAAAAGGAGCAATAAATGAAAAAATTACTTATAACTGCATTACTGTTTTCTGGGGTAGGGTTTGCCAAAGAGAGTACACAGACTAATAGTTTAGACTATCAAACATTAATTAAGGAAAAAAAGTATAAACAGGCTTTTAAAAAACTAACAGAAGAAGCAGATAAAAATGATTTAGCCAAAGTTGTATTTATAGATTATAATATGCAGTGTATCTCTTATTATGCAGATTATAAGACACATATGAGAGACTTTATTGGAAACAAGGATAAAGTTAATATGTGTAGAGCATTATCAAGTATCTATCCTCATAAAAGTGGTTATATAAATGGCGTTGCCGGTATGTACAATAGTGCATTAAAATATACTAAAATGCTAGAAAATAGTTCAAATAAAAAACTGTTACAGGTTGCATATTTTGACCATGGTAATTTGCTTTCAATAAAAACAACAAATTATTTTGTTCATAAACAGATAAAAGTTGATTACGAACAAGCAATAGAGAATTATAAAAAAGCTCTTGAATTAAATGCAATAAAAGATATTACTAACAATTCTGCATTGAGATTGGCTTATTTGTACGCAAATGGTTTAGGAACTTTACAAGATGCCAGTAGTGCAGAAAAGTATTATAATATAGCTATTAATAATGGTAGTATTGTAGCAAAATGTGCTTTAGGCGAATTGTATATTAAAGAGAAGAAAATTTCTAAAGCTAAAGAGATTCTGAAAGAAGGATATAAAGAAGGTGCTAAAGTGTGTGGCAAAATCTGGAAACAGTACAATTTGGGAATGTAAGGTGAATTTATGATAAACATTTTTAGTTTCAAGGGTAGAATATCAGGACTTAGGTATCTACTCTATGGTCATTTTCTACCAATATATGCATATATTGCTTTTTATGTTGTTATGTATATGCTTTTAAAACCATTACCAATATTAGCAATAATTATAATGCTATTAGGCTACCTTGTGAGTATATGGATTTTTTTAACATCTACTGTAAAAAGAGTTAGAGATGCATTTGGTAGAATGAAATTAGGAATGCTGCTAACTATAATCACTTTCCCAATATCTATGATTTTTTTACTCATTTTAGAGTCAAAAGATAAAGAGTATCAACATCAAAAATTAAACTGGATAGAGTTAGGCGCTTTAATAATACCGGTAGTGATAATAGTTTTAATGTTATTATATATTATCTTAATACGCTCTTGAAAATATATATAGGTTGCTTCTCAATCCATAGAAAAAGTTTCAAGTTTTAAACCATCTATCTAGGGTAGTGTGTAACTTTAGTTAAAATAGCAAAGAAAATGTAGCAATAATACTAAATTATAAATTATTATAAGTATATTGCTACTATTTGATAAATTTCACATATATAATATGTTACTATAATACAATTTTATTAATAGGCATAGAAATGAAATACCATTATATCGAAGTAAAAGTAAATTCTAAAGATAAGCCACCTTTTTTTACAGGCTCTATGCTTCGTGGAGCTTTTGGTTATGCACTCAAAAAAGTAACCTGCATAAACCCAAGCTATAAATGCGAAGGATGTTTTGCAAAAGATAACTGCTTATATTACAGTTTCTACGAAAAACAAAACAACTATCACCCCTTTCGTTTCGATGTAAAATTAGATAGCAATAATTACAACTTTGGACTATATCTATTTAACGAAGCAACAAAAGAGTTACCATATATTTTAAGTGCCCTACACACTATGCTAACCCAAAATGGCGTTGGTAAAGATAACTTAACATTTGAAAATTTAGAAATTTTAGTAAATAAAACAACTATTTATAGCAACAAAGAGTTTAAAGATTTAAAAATAGAGCCAAAAGCCTTTAAAATCGACAGCTTTTGTCCAAATGTTAAGATAAAATTACTCACACCTCTTAGAATAAAAAAACAAAACAGACTTTTAAGAGAAAATTTGGAGTTACAAGACATTTTACGCTCTATATACCAAAGAGAGCAAGAGTTAAACAGTGGTGTAAAAGTACATAAACTAAACTACACCCCAGAAATCGGCACAACTCTTAAACTCTTACAATATAAACAGCTAAAACGAAAAAGCAACCGCCAAAAGCAAATTCTAAACATAGATGGCTTAATAGGCGAAATGGCAGTAAACAACATAGACAAAGAGAGCTACCGCCTACTTAAACTAGGCGAACTAATAGGAGTCGGCAAACAAACCGTAATGGGGCTTGGGAAGATTGAGATTGAGGAATTAAACTAATAAAGGAGAAGATAAATGGCATATTTATATGGTGCTAGTATCCAAGCGATACAGGAGTATATTTTTGCTACCAATCAATTAAGAGATATTGTTGGGGCAAGTGAAATTATTAAAAGTTTAGAGAAAAAATTTGAAGATTATGTTGGGAGTAGGGATAAGATAATATTAAATGCAGCAGGTAATTTTAAAGCTCTATTTGATACTAAAGAGCAGATGCAAGAACTTGTAAAAGATTTTACAAAATATGTAATGCAAAATGCTTATGGTATTACAATATCACAAGCTGTTGTTGAGATAAATAATAAAGAAGATATAACAAAAGATGATTACAAAAAATTAGATGATAACTTAAAAATCCAAAGAAATAAGCCAACTATTCCTTTGGATTTAGGTATATCTATATTAGAGCAGGCACCCAAAACGGCAAGACCTCTATATAGCTATGTAAAACGGACTGAAAAACTTGATGTATCAACTTCACAAAAACAAGAAAAGTATAGTAATTGGTTTAATAATAAAAGAAAAGAGAATCCATCGTATAAAGAGATAAAAGATATATCTAATCTATCAAATAACAAGAATAAAATAGCAGTAATTCATGCAGATGGTAATGGTTTAGGACAGTTAGTTCCATTGCTAAAAAGTAAAATTAGTTCATTCTCAAAAAAATTGGATGATGCCACAAATGAGGCTTTCGAAAAAGCTTCAGAAGGTTACGAAGATAAAATAAGAGAAGCAATTTTGGGAGGAGATGATTTAACTGTAATATGCAATGCCGATGTTGCTTTAGATTTTATACAAAAATATTTAGAAAATTTTGAAGAGAATACCTCTAAAATTGATGAATTAAAAGGACTTACAGATAAATTAACAGCGTGTGCCGGTATTGCATACTGTAACGACAAATATCCATTCCACTATGCAGTATCTCTTGCCGAAGAGTTATGTTCTGAAGCAAAAGATAAATCAAAAAGAGAGAAGTCTTGTATAATTTTTCACAATATCCAAAGCTCTAATTTTCAAAGTTGGGAAAAGTTTGAAGAAGATGAACTAACAGCATACCATAAAGATAAAACAATAAAGTTCTCTTTTGCTCCATACTATTTAGATAAAGCTCCTAAAATTAATGACTTTAGAGTAGTAGTATCTTTCTACAAACAAGATAATTCACCAATAAGTAAATTAAGAAATTGGATTGGAGAGTTACACAAAAACGAAGCTTATGCAAATAAATTATTAAATAGAATTAATCAAATCTCTAAAAACGATGATAACTGGGATATTGTGAGCAAAGCTTTAAAAAGAGTTGATAGTAAATTGTCTAGTCAAAACTTACTTGTAAAGAGAGATGATTCTAATTACTATACCCCAATTTATGATGTTTTACAAATTTTATCGGTAGCAGAGGAGCTAAAATGAGAATAGAATATACAATAGAGTTTTTAGACTATTGGCATATAAGTTCAGGCTTAAGTGCAGGTGCAAAACTAGATAATATGGTTATTAAAGATAATAACAATCTTCCATATATGCCAGGTAAAACTATAAAAGGTTTAGCTAGAGAGGTGGCTGAATATTTTAAAGATTGCGATTTTGTAAATATATGTTTTGGTGGCAGTAGCGATGATAAAGATAATTGTTATGATGAAAATTATAAGCAGACAGAAGGAGAGTGCTATTTTTCTAATGCAAGTATAAAAGATGATATTGCAAAAGAGATAGTTAAACACAATATGCAAGATAGCTTATACGAAATTATTACATCCACAAGTATAGATGAAGAGAAAAAGATTGCAAAAGATAACTCTTTAAGGGAGATAGAAGTTGTTGTTCCAATAGTGTTATCTGGAAGTATAGAAAATATTCCACAAAAGTATCTTGAGCAAGTTAAATCAACTTTAGAGATGATTAAACGAGTAGGCTTAAATAGAAACCGAGGACTTGGAAGATGCCGTATATCGGCAAAGGAGGCATAATGAAAGAATTAATATTTAATATAGAGTTTTTAAGTGATATAGTACTACAAGCTAGCTCTAATACCGAAGGAAACATAGAGCCTTTAGAGTTTATTCCAGGTAGTAATTTCTTGGGAATGGTAGCTAAAAGATATAAAGATTTTAGCGATAGTTTTAATATATTCCATAGCGGTTTAGTTAGATTTATGGATGCAAATTTATTAATTAACAATAAGCTATATTACAAAACACCATACTCTTACTTTAAGAAAAAGCTTTTAAAAGAGAATGAAGAGGCTTATGTTTATAACCATCATTTAATAAATAAAAATTTAGGACAACTTAAGCAGTTAAGAAAAGGATTCATAGACGCTGACACTTCTAGTGGATTAAATTTATATGAAATTAGATATAACTATTCTCAAAAGAGTAGCCACGATAAAAAACGAAGAAGAAGCAAAACAGGTAATATGTTCGGCTATAAGGCTATGCCAAAAGGATTAAAGTGGCAATTTAAAGTAAAAGTAGATAACTCTATAAAAGATGATGATATAAAACTTATTATTGATACTTTAGAAAACTCTACAAGACTTGGTAAATCTAAAAGTTCCGAATATGGTAAAGTTAAAATTACTCAAGCAAAAGATAATACAAAAAATATTGAAAGCACAAAGAGTGATAATTTAACATATATTTACGCAAACAGTAGATTAGCATTAATTGATGAAACTGGAAACCCAACTCTTGACCCAATACACTTAATTAACGGATTAACAAAAGAGAATATTGCATATGAAGCTATGCAGGTAAAAACAAGCAACTATAGACAATATAACAATACAATGAGAACACATACATTTGAGAGAGTAGTTATAAACAAAGGTAGTGTAATTGTATTAAAAAATTTAACTTCAGAGCAAAAAGAGAAGTTAAAAGAGGGTGTTGGTCTATTTTTAAGCGAAGGTTTTGGCGATTTGTTAATAAATCCAAAATTTCTTTTAGAATCAGAGATAAAGCTACCCAAAAAAGAGAAAAATAAAAAAGAGTCAATAGGCAAAATAGAAGTAGAATTTTCAGACAATACTTTAAACTACTTAAAAGCAAAGCACAATAGCAGATTGGATAAACTAGATTTAGTTGATAGTGTATATCAATTTATCAATGAAAATATCCCTCTATATAAAGATATAAAAAACTCACAATGGGGAACAATTCGCTCTATATGCTTAAGTAGTTTTGAAAATAAAAAAGAAGAGATAGAAAAATATATATCTAGTGGTAAAGCTAAATGGAGCAAAACCCAACAAGAAACACTACTAAATAATGATTTAAACTTTATAATGCTAGTAGCAATAGAGATGCCAAAAGCTCAAGATAGAGGAGGCAAAAATGCAAAATAGATATATTGCACACATTACAATAGAAGCACAAACACCATTAAGAGTTGGGTGTGGAAATAGCGACTTTTTTCAAGATGCACCTGTACAAAGAGATTTTAACTCTCTGCCTATGATATTAGGTACATCTATAGCAGGAGTTTTAAGAAGCTTATATAGCCAAGATAAAAATATTTTTGGTTATCAAAATGGTAGAGAAGATGATGGGGAAGGCTCTAAAGTAATTATCTCTAATGCTCTTTTGGTAGATAAAGACAATAGAGTAAATGAAGGGCTTTTGGTAGAAAAAAATAGTTTTTTAAAGTTATTTGAAACTCTACCTATAAGAGAGCATACCGCAATAACACATAAAGGGGTTGCACGGGAGAGTAGCAAGTTTGACCAAGAAGTTGTATATAAAGGTAGTCGTTTTAGATTTGCAATAGAAGTTATAGACAACAAAGAGGCCTTTGATGAACTCATAGAGATTTTAAGCAATCCTCTATTTAGATTTGGTGGAAAAACCACAGCAGGTTTTGGAAGTTTTAAAGTGCATGATATAGCTACTTTAGAGATTAAAAATATAGATGAACTTAAAAGCTACTCTAGTAGTTTAAACTCTTTAATAGATAGTGCTACAAAAGCAGATAAAAAGTTAGATAGTTACGATAAGTATAATAAATATACCCTAAAACTAAAACCTGATGACTTCTTTATTTTTGGTAGTGGCTTTGGCGATGAAGATGCAGATATGACACCAGTTTACGAAGAGGAAATTGACTACAACGAACATGCATTAAGTAAAAGAAAAATTTTAATACCTGCAACTTCCATTAAAGGTGCAGTATCTCATAGAACGGCATTTTATTATAACTTAAAGCAAAAAAGATATGCCGATAAAAAAGAAGGCTTTGAAAAGCTAGAAGATATTGTAGGAGAAAATAACGAAGCAATAAAAGCAATATTTGGTCATAAAAAAGAGTTAAAAGAGAAAAATGAGCTTGGGCAAAAAGGGAATATCTATATAAGTGATTGCTTTATGGAAGATAAAGATTCTACAAAAGTATTTGACCATGTTAGTATAGACCGCTTTACTGGCGGTGCAATAGAGGGGGCTCTATTTCAAGAAAAAACTATTGCAGATGATAGAGAATATACCTTAGAGATTATCTTAAATAAAAATATAGATAAAGAGTATATAGAAGTTTTTGAAAATGCTTTAACAGACATTTGCAAAGGGCAACTTGCATTAGGTGGACTAACTACAAAAGGACACGGAATTTTTAGCGGTAAATTAGATAAAAATGGGGAGGTGCTATATGAGATTAAATAGAGATGAGGTTATAGATTACATAAATAATTTAAAAGGCTTTAGAGGCTATGTACAGTTTTCTAATAGACCTTTAGACTTAGCAAAAGATATTTTTACAGATAACGACCCAAAAGTAGATAACGAAATTGGCTTTATTTACGAAGCCCACTTTGCTAATGAGAATGAATACATAACAATAAAACAATCAAATAACAGTTGGGCTGTAGATAGAGGTTCATTAAAAAATATCGAAATTCAAAAATTCTATGGCATTGCAGGCAACAAAGTAAAAATGGAACAAATCTGGCAAGAAGAGAGTGATGAACTTTGCGAAGATATGCTAGTTAAAAAGTTAAAAAAAGTAGTTTTTGCAGGATTTGCACAAGGAGATGAAAAATGATAACAGCACCATTTAATTTTGTACCGTTAAGTGATAAGATATTGTTCCCTGATTGGTCGGAACAAGTAAGTCATGATGTTCCTTTTAGTGATAGTCAAAGTGGGGTTATAGATATTACTATAACAGCTAAAAGTCCTATATTTATTCGTAATCATGAAATTAATGGAGATAAATATTATATAGACAATAATGGTAATATGATTTCTACAGAATTTTGTAACCATAAGGGACAATATTATATTCCTGGAAGTTCTGTAAAAGGTATGGTTCGTAATGTATTGGAAATTATGAGTTTTGGAAAATTAAAATTAGATACTAAGAAACATACAAAAATAACATCTGTTAGAGATATGACAAACTCAAAACAGTTAGTCGGTACAGCTAAAGGATGTGGGTTTTTAAAAAAAGATACTAATGGAGAGTGGATAATTATAGACTATGGAAAACCAAGAACTATTGAATACACAAACCAAACTGATAAAATAATTGAATTTGGTAACACAACAATAAATTGTGATTTTGATACAGCAAAAGATAAGTATGAATCAAATGGTATGTATCCAATAATTAATGTTATTAAAGATATTAAAGATTTAACAAATAGCGAAGGTAAAGTAATTGGCAAGAAAAATATTGCAACTGTTTCAAATAATGGCGAAGAGGCGTATTTAATACTTACTGGTGGAATAGATAACAAAAAAAATGAATTTGTCTTTGCTAATAGTGATAGAAAAGAAAATCTAATTAGAAATATTGATAAAGCAGTATCAAAGTTTATAGATGTTTATTTTAACTCAGACTCAGTAGATGGAAGTTTTTGGAAAAATAATGTTGATGAAAATATAGGAATACCAATATTTTATATTAAGGACAAAAATAATAATATTACAGATATAGGACTTAGTCAGCTGTTCAAACTAGCATATAATTATACTATTGACGATGCTACTAAACAGATTATCGAAACAGTAACAAAAACAGTTAGTGGTGCACAAAGAATATACCAAAAATTAGATTTAACAGAGAGTATATTTGGTGCAATTCAAGAAGAAATTACAAAAGATAATAAATCTAAAAAAGTAAATTGTACATTAAAAGGTAGAGTACAATTTTCTCATTTTAAATGCAATTCAAATCCGAAAGAATTTGAAAGAATTACAACTATACTCGGAAGCCCAAATTCATCTTTTTATCCTGAATATATACAACAAAACTGTAAAGAGAATGGAAAAGTACAGAATGATAAATACAATACCCTTATGGATAAAACAGCTAAAATAGCAGGTTGGAAAAGATATCCATTAAGATATGGTAAACCAAAATTTACAAAAGTGGACGAAGAGACAGATTCTGCTACTACATTTACACCTATTGGAACATATAATAAAAATAATTTTAATGAGTTTACTTTTAGTGGAAAAGTTAGATTTCATAACCTTAATAAAGCAGAATTAGGAGCATTAATTTCTGCACTTACTTTTCATAATAATCATAATAACTTTTATCACAATATAGGTATGGCTAAATCACTTGGATTTGGAAAAATAAAAATTGATTTAGATACTTCTAAATACATTGATGCTTTACAAGAATTTGAAATATTAATGCAAGAGTGGACAACTGAAAAGTTAAAAAAGAAATGGTTAGAAACAGAACAAATCAAAGAACTTTTTACAATGTCATTTAAAGATTTAAATATAGACAATAAACTTAAATATTTAAAACTAGACCCTGAAAATAATATAAATGAATTTGTAGATGCAAAAAATGAAAAGATAAATAAGGAATATGTAGGTAGAGACTGTCTACCTAAAGTTAGTCAAATGTTTGATATATCTAATAACTATCCAGTATCACTTTTAACACCAGAAGTTTTAGATAAAAGAAAAAAAATTAAAGAGTTAGAAGATAAGAAAATAAAATTTTTAAATAATCTAAATAATGCAAAAAAAACTAAAAATATTCAAATTCTTGAAAACCTTTTAAAAAGTGAATTAACTTTGGAAGAAAAAGAGAAAGTTAATGATGCAATTAAAATTATAAAAGATGAGATACAAGATATAGAAAATCAAAAAAATCAAGAAGAGGCAAATACCAAGTGGGAAAAGATTCATCATCCAAGTAACTCTAAATACTTAAAAGATGCTTTAAAGAAATTTATAGAAGATTATCCAAACTCTCCAAAAGTTATTGATGCTACAAAAGAGTTAGAAAATATGTGTGGAACCTCAGTAACTAAGACTGATAATAAAAGGTTAGAATTTTCTCAAGCTAAAGATGGTAAAAGCATTGAAAGAGTTATAAAATCTATTCAAAACCCTACGGATAACGATAAGAAGGAGCTTGAAGAGGCAATTAAGAAAATTTATCCTACTTTAAATGCTAAGAAGAAGAAACAGTTTAATAAAAGTAGTAAATTAATGATTAAATGGCTAGGGCAAGATAAGTTCAATAGTTTACTAAACTAATGCAAACCCTAATAACCTACGACATCAGCAACACAAAAAAGCGAAATAAAGTAGCCACTCTTTTAGAGGGCTACGGGTTTAGAGTAAATTACTCTGTGTTTGAGCTTGATATTAAGCCTTATAAATTAAATGAGCTTTTGAGGAGTTAAAAGAGTTTACAAAAATTTAGTAGGACAGAGTTTAATTTTGTTTTACTCTCTCTATTTGCGTTTGTATTTTAACTTCTTTAAAAACATAAATAGAGTGCAGATGCTCCATAAAATAATAATATCTTCAAAAACAAACTAAACTAGACAGTTTTTATCTAAAGAATATCTTATAATTTCTTAATAAAATTTTTAGGAGGATGTTATGGGTTATTGGTTTGGTGAATCTAGTGATCGTTATCCTTGGAGAAAGACTCCTACTAAAATTGGTAATACTTGGTACACTCCGTATGGAGAAGTTGTGCATGACCCAGAAGCTTACTTTACTGCAATAGAACGTAACGGAAGATACTGGGAGGGTAACACAGGTTGGGATAAAGATAGATACAACTCTTGTAACTCTAGCTATAAAGATGAGGATATCGAAGATGATTTCGATAACTATTTTGATGATGACGACGATGACTACTATAGTGAGTATGAAAATCCATATTCAAATAGTTACGACCCTTGTGATTATGATAGCTTTTGTGATAATGATGATTATGAGTTTAATCAAGATATTTATAATCCGTAAAGAGGTAGGTATGAACTATCTATACTTGAGCAGAGTATTATAATGCAAAACTATTTAATATGCTACGATATTTTTGATAAAAAACGCCTATACAGGGTTCGTAAAATTGTCTATGCCTATGCACTAGGTGGGCAAAAAAGTGCACTAGAAGCACCTCTTAGTAAAAAAGAGTTAAAAGAGCTTATATCTAAACTATTGCGAGTCATAAAAGAAGAGGATAAGATAAATATAATTCCATTTAATAATGAACCTATATGTTTTGGTAGGGCAGATTTTATTAAATTTAATCAAGGGTTGATAATAGTATGAATATTGTAATAATAGATAAAAAAGAAGCAGAAATCAAAACAACAACAAGCCAGTTAATTATCAACACCCAAAAAATACCATTTAACTTAATCGATACAATAATTATAGAGGGTAAAACAACTCTACAAACACAAGATATTAATCGTTTAAGCAAAAATGGAATTAGTATAATTTTACTAAAATCTAATAGGTATGTAGCATCTATTATAAGTGCATACAATAATAAAAATGCAAATTTAAAAATTTCACAATATAGAGCTTCTCTAAAACCAACAAACATAGCTAAAGAGTTACTTAAAATTAAAATAAACGCTCACATACTTCATTTGAAAGAGCACAATATCATCTTAAACAAATCAAGATATATGCAAAATATTAACAGTGCTAAAACTTTAGATGAACTTTTGGGTATAGAGGGTAGTTTTTCTAAACTATATTTTAGCCACTATTTTAAACTTTTTCCAAAAAATCTACATAACAATAAGCGAACAAAACGCCCTCCAAAAGACCCGCTAAATGCTGTTATGTCGTGGCTATATACTATATTTTATCATACTATTACAGTTAAACTAATAGCCAGTGGATTTGAGCCAAATATTGGCTATCTGCATCGACCATTTAGAGACCATAATGCTCTATCTTCAGATATACTAGAAGTTATTAGAGCAGATATTAACCAATTTATTTTTACACTATTTAATAATAACTTATTAAGCAAAGAGAGTTTTACAAAAAAAGGAGATGCAGTATATTTAAAATATGAAGATAGAAAAAGTATATATCCCTATTTTCAAGAGTTTCAAGCCCAACTAGATACAAAAATAACAAATGCAATAACTCTAATTAGGAGTATGTTATGAAGAAAATTATCCTAATAAACGATAAAAAAGCTAAAATAAAATTGGCTAAAGAGTACATAGAAATTATAAAATCTAGTGAAAATATAGTAGTAGCTAAAAAGTTCATTAAAGAGCTTTATATAAATAGAGATGTAAAAATACCTATAACTATTTTTATAGAGTTGTTAAAGATAGCTCCTATCTATTTTATAGACCACAATGGATATGTAAAAGCAGAGTTAAAAGAGCCAACAGATGAACAGATATGATTTTATTATAAGCTACGACATAGCCAATATAAAACGGCTTCGTAAAATTGCAAAATTGCTAGAGAAAGAGGCAATAAGAATACAATTTTCTATTTTTCTTCTCCCAAATAGCACAAAAGATGAATTACAAACTCTACTAGATAATATATTAAAAATTTACAATGAAAACGAAGATGACATAAGGGTATATAACATAAAAAACAGTGGAATAAAATTAGCATCTGCAATTAACTTAGAGCAACCATACAATTTTTTATAAAGGAGTATTATGAAACTGCAAGATGAGATAGAAAAACTACTTAGCACAGATAGCAACACAACAAATGAACTATTAACTGCAATATTAAAAGAGTTAAAGCAGATAAATCAAAACTTAAAACAGACTCCAAAAACAGCAAACAAAAAAAGTAGAAACTACTACAACTTCGTAAATAAACTAAGAGACGACTTAAAGCCAAACCCTAATAAAGATATTTACCCTACAATTAACTACAACAGTAGAGAGATTGCTATAACTTCAAATGGCTATTTATACGATAAAAAAAGTAACGAAAACCTAAAAGCATACGAAGCATATAAAATATATGATTTTTTATATAGAAATAGAGATAACTTAAATGAATATATAACAGGGATAGATACACTATAAATAATAAAAAGATAAAGTTTCTGTATAAAAAAATTCAAATGCGTATACAGATTTTTTAATTTAATACCATATTATGGAAAATATCTAATTTTATTTAAGATTGAGTTAAGCTTATTAATCAAATCGATATACCCATATTACTGTACTAAAATATTTACAATAGTCAAATTATGAAGATTAAAGCAAAACTTAAGAAAACTTGCCCTATAATAAAGTCCGATGAAATGGTTATTTAACAACTAATTGTTACTATTACAAAACCGACCCGATTTAAGGGGATTGAAACGATAATTGTTTCATCTGAACACCTTAATTTTAATTAAATTACAAAACCGACCCGATTTAAGGGGATTGAAACGGGCTACTTTAAACTTAGCTTCTATCCCTTGCTTGATTACAAAACCGACCCGATTTAAGGGGATTGAAACTGCTTCTTTGTCGAAACAAGCTAGCTCATTATCATTACAAAACCGACCCGATTTAAGGGGATTGAAACTACTCCTATTTTGTTATACCTAATTATACACTACATTACAAAACCGACCCGATTTAAGGGGATTGAAACACCCAGTCATTGTCATATTCTAGTCTCACTATAAAATTACAAAACCGACCCGATTTAAGGGGATTGAAACTGGTATTCTTCTAGCTTTTCAGCAGGCACTTTAAATTACAAAACCGACCCGATTTAAGGGGATTGAAACTTTTTTATATCAACAATTTCCTGACACACAATGTTATTACAAAACCGACCCGATTTAAGGGGATTGAAACCACAAGGTTTTAAACCTTTGTATCTTTTTTTGAATAGATTACAAAACCGACCCGATTTAAGGGGATTGAAACAAATAAACTTAAAACTTTCATTTATGCCTTTTATTACAAAACCGACCCGATTTAAGGGGATTGAAACTGCCCTTCTTCTTCCCCTTTACCATCTACAATATATTACAAAACCGACCCGATTTAAGGGGATTGAAACACTTTCTAATGAAGTATAAAACTTACTCTTTTTAAATTACAAAACCGACCCGATTTAAGGGGATTGAAACTAATTAAATCCTTTTTATAATACAATATATCATATTACAAAACCGACCCGATTTAAGGGGATTGAAACCAGGTGATAGTGCATTTGAGAGTCTATTTGGAACATTACAAAACCGACCCGATTTAAGGGGATTGAAACAGCTTAATAATCCCTTAATTTGAGCCTATTAATTACAAAACCGACCCGATTTAAGGGGATTGAAACCTAGACACTTTTCCGTCATTATCTAATCCATCAATTACAAAACCGACCCGATTTAAGGGGATTGAAACTCGATGACCCACCAATACTGACTTCCCCAATGTTTATTACAAAACCGACCCGATTTAAGGGGATTGAAACCACTCAAGTTCTAATTTAGATGCCTCACCACACTTAATTACAAAACCGACCCGATTTAAGGGGATTGAAACTTCTATAAAGATAAACATAATCTTTATATGTTATAAATTACAAAACCGACCCGATTTAAGGGGATTGAAACTTGACCCAGCCACTGATTAGCAATCAGGCACATTAATTACAAAACCGACCCGATTTAAGGGGATTGAAACTTCTCAAAGAACTCTTTTTCAATCAGTCCTTCACTAATTACAAAACCGACCCGATTTAAGGGGATTGAAACGATGTTGGCTGTATCCTTAAAACATTGACCTTTTTAATTACAAAACCGACCCGATTTAAGGGGATTGAAACTAAATTAATTTTCCTGATATTTCAGTCCATCCTGCATTACAAAACCGACCCGATTTAAGGGGATTGAAACTTAACAAATGTTCTTGGTGCTTTTGACACTACATGCCATTACAAAACCGACCCGATTTAAGGGGATTGAAACTGATCAATGTATCGTCTCTTTTTGCAACATAACATTATTACAAAACCGACCCGATTTAAGGGGATTGAAACAATAGCTGTTGATATGGGTTGCTAAAATAAGCACATTACAAAACCGACCCGATTTAAGGGGATTGAAACCTGCTAATGTTAGTAGTGCTGGTTCACATGGAGTATATTACAAAACCGACCCGATTTAAGGGGATTGAAACTAAAACCTAACTCTCCCAATTACTCTTTTCATGATTACAAAACCGACCCGATTTAAGGGGATTGAAACAATTTAAACTTTCCTTCTAATAGCTCAATAATTATTACAAAACCGACCCGATTTAAGGGGATTGAAACAGAATTTAAGCCCTCCTTGCTCGCCTTTATGTGGGTATTACAAAACCGACCCGATTTAAGGGGATTGAAACAAACCTTTACTCTCTTTCCTTTGTTTACTTTTCCAAATTTATTACAAAACCGACCCGATTTAAGGGGATTGAAACCAACTTCTCTATACTCTGCAACTTATCATTTAGCATTACAAAACCGACCCGATTTAAGGGGATTGAAACCAAAGAAAAAATAGTTATTAATTCTTAGCCAATCCACTATTACAAAACCGACCCGATTTAAGGGGATTGAAACAATAGTCACCTCAATTACATTCCAAAAGTATTTTTTATTACAAAACCCACCCGATTTAAGGGGACTTCGCTTCGCGAGTTAATAGTGAAAAGTGAAAAGTTAATAGTTGATATAAGCAATAAGAATTGGTATGGCTAAAGATTAATTTGCTTTTCACTTTTAATTAAAAAGGTATTACGAAGTAATGCATACCAAAACTTTTCACTTTTAATTTTTCACTATTCACTTCTAAAAAGAGTGTTGGGTCTGGTGATGGTAATAGTAAATGTTTTCTTATTGACTAAAATTACTAATTCAAGCGGATATAATATTTGATTTGTTTTGATATTTTGTAGGCAATTTGAACTTGTGGGCAACCACAAGGGATTGCCTCTACGAGTTGGATACTATTGTGTAAGTATAATTTGTAGAGGATGCTCTTGCCTTCAGTGGTCTTTATAGGACAACACCTTTGATTTCAAGCTTATAAACAAGAAACAGTTCTTGTTTATTTAACGGCTTTCAAGGTTCTGATGTTAAAGAAGAATTTTTTATTAGTTTTTCTTAAGGTGTATTTAATTATGAAAATAGTAGTATATTTATAGTTAAATACACTAGTAAATTTAAGGATAAATATTATGGTTAAATATTCAGAAAATGAACTATTTTCTATAACTGACTTTACCAAGAAGATAAGTACCCTTTTAAAAGATGTTAAAAACAATAGCATTGAAAAAATTGGTATTTTGAAAAATAATCGTTTAGAAGTAGTGGTATTATCTACAGAAGAGTATAGTCGTTTAAAGAGAATAGAAGAAGAATCCAATAACTCAAAATGGGAATATTGGAAAGATAAAGAGTTAGATAATTTTGGCAAAATTGCTATTGGCTTAAGTAAAAATGATTACGATAATGAGGATTACTCCAAATGGTAGGTGGTATATATTTTATTGAGATGCCATATTCTGATTTTAAGCAGTTTAAAGGACGACCTGTATTAGTATTTAGAGTGATAGACAAAAATGATTTACTAATTTTACCCCTTACAACAAATTTAAAAAGAGATGGTATTATTATTACAAATAGTGATATTGAAACCGGTTCATTAAAAAAAGAGTCTGTTGTGATTGTACCAAAGTTAACGGCAATCGATTCCTCTTTAATATCTGATAAAAATATTATAGCTACTTTAAAAGATATAACTTTTAAGAAGATTCTAAAAGATATATGTCAGAAGTTTGAGTGCTAGAGATAGTAAAAATATACTGAATCTTCTAATCGAAAACTATGTTTAGTGCCTCTTTGCATTTTTTTAGGTTTTCGTTATTGATTGTACCTATCTTTTTAATTAATCTTTTTTCGGAAACAGAGCGTACTTGAAAAAGGTCTATTACAGATTGTTTTGTTAAATTGTTATCTTTATTTGGGATTAGTTTTACCATCCATGGTACTGTTTCGTATTGTGCTTTAAAGTCTGTAATTGGGGCTATAATTTTAAGTGGTAGTTTGCCAATCAAGTTACTGTTTAGAATTACGCAGGGTCTTGTTTTTTTAATCTCGGCTCCGATTGTTGGGTCGAGGTTTATTAGCCATATCTCTTTTTGTTTCATAGAAAATCTTCGCTATCTAAAGTTGTAAACTCAGTAAGCTCTTTATTGTTTTGATACTCATTAGTCATTAATTCAACGGCATTTTTGAGTTTTGCTTTTTTTTGCTCTTCTAAGAAATTCTCTATTGCTATTTTTATTATCTCTGTTTTTGTATAGCCCAACTCTTTTTTAGAAGCATCAAGTTCGTCGTTTATATATTTTGGTAGAGTTACTGTAATTCTGCTATTTTGTGTATTGGTCATAACTTGGCTCCTTATTTATACATCTATATTTGATGTTTTATTATACATCAAATTTGTGTGATTGTCAAATCTATAGAGATGTAGTGGGTATCACCTCTATAAAATGTAATAAACCTTAAGCTTGCTATCGCCGTCATTCTGGGTGGAGCGAAGAATCTAACTCAAATTGCCGAGTATAACTCTTGGTTTTACAGCCGTTTAAACTAGATTCTTCGCATCCGCTCAGAATGACGGCGATGGTAAATATTTTCATTGCTTAAGGCTTTAAGCAATGGATGTAGAATCATTAATTTAATGGCAATAGAGGTACACATATGTAATTTATTGTTTAAGTGCTTTGTACTTACGGGCAACCACAAGGGATTGCCCCTACGAGTTGGATACAACCAGACTATTCCCACTTTTAAGAGCGACCTATTTGTCGTTACGCTTACTCAAATGGATGTAAATGTATGTCAATAATTTTTATGTGTAGTTTCTATTAACTGCTTTATTTATATTTGGGTATAATTTTACAGCTAAAACACTTGGGGTATATTTTTGAAAACGATTACAGTTATAGATACATTTGCATTTTTCTTTAGGGCTTATTTTGCTTTGCCTCCGCTTAAATCTAAAGATGGTTTTCCTACTGGGTTATTGACGGGGTTTATTAATTTTGTGCATCAGTTACAGAGTAACCATGGTACTGACTATATTGTTTTTGCTTTGGATAGTAAAGAGGAGTTGTATAGAAAGCAGTTTTATCCTGCTTATAAGGCTAATCGTCCGCCTGCTCCGGAAGATTTGGTTAAGCAACTTAGCGTGGCTATTGAGTGGATAGAGAAGATGGGCTTTAAGACTCTAAGCAAGGCTGGTTATGAGGCGGATGATGTAATAGCAACTGTTACTAAGTTTGCAAGAGAGCAGGGGATTATTGGTAAAATGGTCTCTTCGGATAAAGATTTGTATCAATTAATTTATGATAAGCAAGTGTTTCTATACGATTGGGTTAAGCGAAAAGATATTGATGAAGAGGAGTGCATAAAGAAATTTGGGGTGCCTCCTAAATATTTTATTGATTTTCAAGCTCTTATTGGAGATAGTAGTGATAATGTTCCGGGGGTTCCAGGTATTGGACCTAAGACGGCATCTAAAATTATACTAGAGTACCACACTTTAGAGGAGATTTATGCAAATATAGATAATGTTGGCACACCTAGAATTAGGAAGTTACTTATAGAGCATAAAGAGCAGGCATTTATATCGAGAGAGTTGGTTAAATTAAGAGATGATATTTATGATACTTTGCCACTTGAAGAGTTTGTTTTTGAAGATAGAAATTATTTGGATAACTTGGTAGATGAGTTTGAAAAGTATGGTATGAATAATGCTCTAAAGTGGGTTAGTAAGGGCACAAAAAGTGAGCCAGAGACTCAAAAAGAGCAAGAGCCAACAGTAGAGAAATTTGAGCCAAAGTTATTAGATAATGTAGAAGATTTAAATAATATATTAAACAATATCAACGATGATATGGTGGTGGCTTTTGATACAGAAACTACAGGGCTAAATGTGCGAGAAGTTAAGCTTGTTGGCTTTTCGTTTGCATTTAATGAGAGCGAGGCTTACTATGTACCAGTTGGGCATAACTATTTAGGCGTTGGTTCGCAACTGAGCCAAGAGGAGGCTAAAGAGGCTATTTTAAAACTCTTAGATAAAAGGCTAATTGGGCATAACTTAAAGTACGATTTAGCAGTATTGAAACACCACTTTGGCGTTGAGCCAAAAATTCCATATGGCGATAGTATGATTTTAGCTTGGCTACTTGACCCAAGTAGTAGAGTAGGGCTTGATAAGTTGGCTAAAAAGTTTTTTAACCACGATATGATAGCTTACTCTAAAACTGTTAAAAAGGGCGAAGATTTCTCTAGTGTCGATATTGAAGAGGCTACTAAGTATGCTAGTGAAGATGCTTGGATGACTTTTAAGCTTTATAATAAACTTATAAGCATATTTAACGAAGTAGGGCTTGAAGAGTTGCTAAAAGAGGCTGAGAATGTAGAGTATCCGTTTATTCCACTGCTTATTAAGATGGAGAGTTTGGGGATAAAGGTAGATTGTGATCATTTAGAAGAGCTTAAAAAGGTTTTAACACAAGAGTTGGCAGAGCTTAGTAGTAAAATTTATGAGCACGCGGGGAGTGAATTTAATATTCGCTCTACTCAACAGTTGGGTGTTGTGTTGTTTCAAACACTTGGGCTAAAGGGTGGCAAGAAGACAAAAACAGGTTATAGTACAAACGAAGCGGTTCTAAATAGTTTAAAAGATGAGCATGAGATTATTAAAGATATTTTGCTTTATCGTGAGCGTCAGAAGATGTTAAGTACATATGTAGAGCCACTTTTAAAGCTTGCTAAGAGTGATACTGAACATAGAATATACACAAGCTTTTTACAAACTGGTACAGCTACCGGAAGGCTTGCTTCTAAAGACCCAAATTTGCAGAATATTCCTGTAAGAAGTGAGTTAGGAAGAAGAGTAAGAAGAGCGTTTATTGCAAAAGATGGCTATAGCTTAATTTCAATAGATTACTCGCAAATAGAGCTTAGATTGTTGGCTCATTTTAGTGGAGACAAGGCTCTTAAAGAGGCATTTAATGAGGGTAAAGATATTCACTTAGAGACTGCTATTAAGCTATTTGGAAAAGAGCAAGCACAAGAGAAGAGAAACTTTGCTAAATCTATAAACTTTGGTTTGCTTTATGGAATGGGTTCGAGAAAACTTAGCCAAGAGTTGGGTATTACAACTGCTGAGGCAAAAGAGATTATACAAAATTATTTTGCAGCATTTCCTACTGTTAAAAACTATTTAGAACAGATTCAAGAGAGAGCTAAAAATGTTGGATATGTAGAGACCCTGCTTAAACGGCGAAGAGTTTTTGATTACGAGGGTGCAAATGCAATGGGTAAAGCTGCAATTTTAAGAGAGGCTGTAAATACAGTTTTCCAAGGTAGTGCTGCAGATTTAATAAAGCTTTCGATGCTAGATATTGATAGAGTAATTAGCGAAGAGGACTTAGACGCTAACTTACTGCTACAGATTCACGATGAGTTGATACTAGAGGCAAAAGAGGAGAAAGCCGAAGAGTTGGCTAAGAGGTTTACATATGTTATGGAGAATGTTTATAAGTTAGATGTAAAGTTAGAATGTTCTGTCTCTATTGCTAAGAGTTGGGATAAGCTTAAATAAAACTTAATCACTCTGTACAGTTTTTTAATTTATTAGAAATATAATTTAAAAGAATATAATACACAAAAATTGGATTTTCTCTGTACTAGATGTTGTAAAAAATTATAGGTAACTAAAGTTTTTTAACATATTCTATGTTGAGTAATATTTTATATATAAAGGTTAAAAATGATAAAAAAACTATTTTCGATGAAAGCAGCAGTTACTGTAATGCTGATTTTTGCTATATCTATAGGTGCGGCTACATTTATAGAGAATGATTACGGTACCCAAACAGCGAGGGCTTTAGTGTATAATGCAAAATGGTTTGAAGTTTTATTATTTTATTTTATATCTATAATTACATATAATATATTTGCATTTAAAATGTATAAGAGGGCGAAGTGGGGGCAGTTGATACTGCATACAGCATTTCTTTTAATCGCTATTGGTGCACTTATAACAAGATATGTAGGTTATGAGGGTATTTTACATTTAAGAGATGGGCAAGCATCTGATAAAATGGTAAGTGACCATATGGTTTTAACACTTGCTGTTAAAAATGGTAACAAAAGTTATATTTTTGATAAAAATTTAATACTATCATCTATGAGTAAAAATAGATTTAAAAGTAGTGTTAAAGTAGGAGATAAAAAGTTAAATATAGAATTATTAAAATATTTACCAAGTGCTAAAAAAGGTATTATTAAAGTTAAAAATGGTGGTAGTGACTATTTAGAATTTATGATCTCTTCTGCTGGGAAAAGAGGTGGTATAGTTTATATAAAAAAGGGTGATTATTTAGATTTAGGCTCACTTGTTATAGCATACGATACAGATAAAAAGTTTAATAAAGATGTTATAAATATAACTAAAGACTCTAATGGTACATTAGTGATGAATAGCAGTAAAGAGATTAAATCTAAATCTATGGATACACTTAAAGATGAGACTTTAAAAGCTGGTAAAAATATATTGCAAAAAAGACATCTTAACCAGATAGATGGAACTATGTTTGTGCTTAAAAATAGCTATAGCAATGCTAAGTTAGGATATGTGAGTAAATCTTTAAAAAGCAGTTCTATGTTACCACAAATGATAGATTTAAAAATTAGTAGTGGAAAAGATAGTAAAGAGATAAAATTATTTGGATATTCACAACAAGTTGGTGAGGTAAAATCTTTAAAATTAAATGGTATGGATGTTGAATTACAATATGGTGCAAAAGTGATTCCTCTTCCTTTTAAAGTAAAATTAGAAAAATTTAAATTAGATAGATACCCTGGTTCTATGAGTCCATCTTCTTTCTCTAGTTGGGTTAGAATTATAGATAAAGATAAGAACAAGAATTTTAAATATCATATATATATGAACCATGTCTTAGATTATAGAGGTTATAGATTTTTCCAATCAATGTATGATCAAGATGAGAAAGGTTCAATACTAAGTGTAAATCATGACCCCGGAACATTACCTACATATATAGGTTACTTGATGTTAGCTATAGGTTTCTTATGGAGTTTCTTATCTGATAAAGGAAGAGTAAAAACATTACTTAAAAAATTAGATAGATTAGATAAAAAAGCAGTAGCATCTATGCTTATGTTTGCTCTATTAACTGTGGCAGTGCCTTTAAAGGCAGGAGGTATAGATACTTCTGCTTTAACAAAGAGTGAATTAAATAAAATAGAAAAAATTGATTTAAATGATAGTGAAAAATTTGCCCGCTTAATTGTACAAGAGAGTAGTGGACGAATGTCACCTATGGATAGTTTATCGTTAGAAGTTATAAGAAAATTATCAACTAAAAAAGGTTTTTTAGGATTAAATTACAATCAAATTTTTATAGGTATGTTGGTTGAACCAGATATTTATAATAAGGTAAGAATGATTAAGATAGGTCACCCTCTTTTAGTTAAAAAACTTGGTTTGAAAAAAGGTACTGAATTTGCTTCGTTTAATGACTTTTTTGCAAAAGATGGAAAGGGCGATTATAAAATTGCTATAGATGTTGATAAAGCAAAAAAAACTAGAGCAGGAGAGCGTAGTAAATATCAAAATGAATTAATTAAAGTAGATGAGAAGTTAAATGTAATGTATATGACAGAGCAAGGCTATTTGCTTAAATTATTTCCTAAACCAAATGATCCAAATAATACTTGGTACAATCCAATAGAAGCAGTAAAAGCATTTCCTAAAAAAGAGGGACAAGTTGTTCGTTATATTGTTGGTAGTTACCTTCAAAGTACGACAGATGGCATAAAAACTGGAAATTGGAAAAAGGCTAATGAGGCTTTAGAAGTTATTCATAATTTTCAAAAGTTTTATGGTTCAAAAGTTATGCCTACAGAGCAAAAGGTCGAAGCAGAAATTTACTACAATAGATTAGGATTATTTGATAAACTAAGTTTTGTATATATGACAATAGGATTTATACTATTAATATTAGCGTTTATATCTATAGTTAAACCAAATCTTAATTTAAAAGTAATTAGTAGGTTAGTTGTTTTAATGTTGGTATTAACGCTAATTGCACATACATTTGGATTAGCATTAAGATGGTATATTGCAGAACATGCACCATGGAGTAATGCTTATGAATCAATACTTTATATTGCTTGGGCTACAGCAGTTGCTGGTTTTGTATTTGCAAAACGCTCTAAATTAGCATTTGCAGCTACATCTATACTTGCAGGTATATTCTTGTTGGTTGCATATATAAGTTCGCTTAATCCACAAATTACTAACTTAGTTCCTGTGCTTAAATCATATTGGCTTATGATACATGTTGCAGTAATTACTGCTAGTTATGGTTTCTTGGGATTGGGTGCATTGCTTGGTATGTTTAATTTAATTTTAATGATAGTTAATGGTAAAAATGAGAGTAATAGTATAAAAAGAGCTATAAAAGAGCTAACAATTATTACTGAAATTACTCTTTTAATAGGCTTGGCTCTTGTAACAGTTGGTAACTTCTTGGGTGGAGTTTGGGCAAATGAGAGTTGGGGTAGATATTGGGGTTGGGACCCTAAAGAGACTTGGGCAGCAGTTACTATATTAGTTTATGCGGTAGTTGTGCATTTAAGATTTATTCCTAAGCTTAACTCTATTTATGCATTTAATGTTGCATCAGTTTTAGCATATTTCAGTGTTATTATGACATATTTTGGTGTAAACTACTACTTAAGTGGAATGCACTCTTATGCAGCTGGAGACCCAGTGCCAATTCCAACTTGGGTATATTTTGCGGTAACATCTGTATTTATTTTAATTGTGGTATCTTATAGATATAGATTAAAAGGTAAACTGTAAATTGCAAAATATTAAGAATAGATTAGAAGCAGAGCTCTTAAGTAGAG
The DNA here is from genome assembly GCA_027024155.1 of Campylobacteraceae bacterium. Classification (GTDB taxonomy): domain Bacteria; phylum Campylobacterota; class Campylobacteria; order Campylobacterales; family Sulfurovaceae; genus JAADEQ01. The sequence continues at coordinate 76,279 of JALVTE010000076.1, read as the reverse complement.
ATAACTTACAAGAGTTAAGCTACGATAAACCAGATCCACTTATGGTTGCACAAAGGTATAGAGATGAATATATCTCTTTATTGTGTGCACTGTTTGCTTACGGTAATGCAAAACTTATTGTAAAGTTTTTAGATTCATTGGATTTTAATTTATTAAATTCTTCAGAAGATGTAATAGAAAAAAAACTTGCAAAACACTACTATAGATTTCAAAAACCACAAGATGTTATAGATATATTTTTAACTATTAAAAGATTAAAAGAGTTAGATAGTATTGAAAATATTGTATATAGCGGATACAAAAAAGAGCAGAATTTATTAGATGGTTTATGGAATTTAATAGATACATTACGTTCAGTAAATCCAAGTAATACTCATGGTTTTAACTTCTATTTTTTAAACAAAGCTAAAAAGATAACAGGTGCAGGCACTTACAAACGATATTTTATGTATTTTCGTTGGATGGTTAGAAAAAATAGTTTAGATATGGGGCTTTGGAGTAAAATAGATAAAAAAGATTTAATAATGCCACTTGATACTCACACTTTTAATGTTTCCAGACGCTTAGGCTTATTAGAGAGAAAAAGTTGTGATTTAAAAGCAGCTTTAGAATTAACACAAACTTTAAAAACTTTTGATTCATTAGACCCCGTTAAATATGATTTTGCACTATATAGGCTAGGACAGGAGTCTTTGGCTTAGTTTAGTGATTAGGTGGTAGTGGGTAGTGAGAGGTGATAATATTACCTTTGGTAACATATATAACTATCGATTATTTATAACTTAACAAATTGTAACCTAATTTGCATTTTAAAGCTTTATATTTAGAGCCTCTTTAGTTACAATTTGGTATAATCGCTACAATTTTTATTTAGGAGAGGTTATGGAAGAAACCGTATATACCTTTTTAGGCTCTATATTTGGGCATGGGGAAGCGAATGTTGTTGCACATGTTATTTTAGTTGCAATTATTGTAGTATTATTAGCTAAGATGGCTACTAAGAATTTAACTATAGTACCTAAGGGTATGCAAAACGTTATGGAGCTTTACTTAGGTGGTGTTATATCTATGGGTAAAGATGTTGTTGGTGAAAAGTATGCAAGAAAATATTTGCCACTTGTAGCTACAATAGGATTAGTTGTTTTTGTTGCAAACATGATTGGTATTATTCCAGGTTTTGAGTCTCCAACTGCAAATATTAACTTTACTTTACCTTTAGCTTTAGTAGTTTTCTTTTACTATAACTATGAAGGTATTAAGAAAAATGGTGCTAAACATTATTTTGCACACTTTATGGGACCAGTACCTGCATTGGCACCATTGATGTTTCCGATAGAGATTGTTTCTCATATTTCAAGAATTATCTCTTTATCTTTCCGTTTGTTTGGTAACATCAAGGGTGATGACCTTTTCTTATGGGTACTATTAATGTTAGTTCCTTGGTTTATTGTTCCTGTTGTGCCTTTAGTTTTATTAACATTTATGGCAGTTCTACAGACATTTATCTTTATGATTCTTACTTATGTTTATCTTGCAGGTGCAGTTCTTATAGATGAAGAGCATGAGCATAAAGAAGAGACAATAGTAGAAGAGATGGCAGAAGTAGCTACAATATAAAACTATGCATTTAACTCCAAAATATATTAATATAGTAATTAATATTCTTCTAGGTGCGGCTTGGGCCGTTACCTTTTATGGCTTTTTTAACGGTTTTTCTTCGGTAGATGCTAATATCTTTATAAAGTTTTTAAGTGGATTAGTTCATATGTTTATAGGGATTGTTGCGGTATTGGTTATAGAGGTTATATATTTACAATTTAAAAGATACGAAGAGCAGAAGAGAACAAATAGATTACTTAGAGAGATATTAAAGAAAAACTCTTGATACGCTACGCAATTACAGACCCATCTTTTTTTACTACATTAAAAGAGAAACAAAACTACTTAAATAGTCTAAAAGCTGATTATGTTTTGTTTAGAGATAAAACTACAAATAGATATAAAGAACAAGCTTTAGATTTTTTAAATATAAGTAAGCATATGCCTTTTAAACGAATTCTTCATAGCGACTATAATTTAGCTTATAAATTAAAAGCTGATGGTGTACATTTAACCTCTAAACAGTTTAAAGATATACCAAAAGCCAAAGAGTTAGGACTTTGGACTGTTATAAGTACTCATAGTTTAAAAGAAATTGAACAAGCCCAAAAACTAGGAGCAGATGCAGTAACATTTAGCCCAATATTCCATACCCCCAATAAAGGCAAACCCAAAGGCATAGAAGAGTTAAAAAAGGCTGTAGACTCTTATGATATAGATGTAATTGCTCTTGGTGGTATAATTGCACAAGAACATATTAATTTAGTTAAAGAGAGCAATGCTTTTGGTTTTGCATCTATTAGGTATTTCTTATAAGGTGCCTTTCAATGCCATTAAATTAAGGAATCTATAGCAATATAATGGAATTCATTATTAAATAAAATTAATAATTTTCCACAACCGTCATTTCCGTGAAAAGGGAATCTACAATTTTAACTGTCTATAAGTTTAAATTTAACTTTTTTGACAATTTAAACTGTGGACTCCACTTCCGCGGGTGTGACGCAGTGGTTAGTTTTTGGCTTTAAGGCAATAGATGTATATAGAATTATTAAGTGCATAATACATGTTAAAGTTTCTGCACTAACTTATTTTTAAATATTTCAAATGATGGTAGCTCTAATTCAAATTCTCTAACTGGTTTTTCCCATGTTGTTTTTGGAAAGTATGGGTCATTTTTGAAGCGGGCTATTATATGCCAATGTACTCTTGGTAACATATTGCCAAAAGAAGCTAGGTTTATTTTGTCGGCTTTGTAGTACTCTAGCATTGTTAGCTCTATAGTATCTAATATCTCATACATTTTTAACTTTTGCTCTTTTGGTATTTGACTTAACTCTTTGTATTCAGTTTTTGTAAATAGCTTTAGCCATGGTAGTTGGTTGTCGTGTTTTTCTATATAAAAGTTTTCATCTTCCCATATTTTCATTATCTTAGCCTTTTTAATTTTGTTTTGCCTACTTTATATATTTTGGAGGGTTTACTTTGCTCTTTTAGCGGATATACTATAATATCGGCATTTTTGTATGCATAAGTATAATCATACTTTTGATTGCTGGCATTTGCAGAGCTACTATAGGCTTTTTTTAATCTTTTTAATAGTAAGTTGTGCCTACTATCTTTAATAACTCTAAAAGAGTAATTTTGAGTAATTATGAAAGTAGTTTTTGTAGCTCTTCTAATAACTTTTCTGTGTCGCTTGGGTGTTCTTTTGCTTAAAGCTTCAAAGGAGGGGAGAACCTCTATATATTTTTTATTAGAGGCTCTTTTTTTGGCTATATCTAAAGCTTGTGAGCTTTTTGAGATAAAGCCTATTGTAGTATCTGTATTTGTTAAAAATACTCTATTATGCATCTAACAGATAATCTTGCAGAGCTGTTGGCTCTATATCTCCGCCATTTACTTTTAGCGACTTAATTGCAAGTGCTGCTGCTCTTGCTGCCGCTATTGTTGTAAAGTATGCAACATTGTGTGCTAGTACACTTTGTCTGATTTTTTTAGCATCACTTTTACTTGCTGTGTTATCGCTTGTGTTTATAGCAATCGTAATTTCATTGTTTTTAATTTTATCGTCTATATTTGGGCGACCTTCGCTAAGTTTTAGTACAAGTTCGCACTCTATACCAGCTTCGCTAAGAGCTTGGTGTGTTCCCTTGGTTGCTACAATTTTAAAGCCTAAATCTTGGTACAGCTTCCCAATTTCTCCTGCTAATGGTTTGTCGTTGCTAGTTAAAGAGATAAATAGTGTTCCCTCTAGTGGGATAATATTTTTAGATGCAAGTTGGCTTTTTGCAAAACTCATTCCGAAGTCTCTGCTAATACCCATAACTTCACCAGTTGATTTCATCTCTGGTCCTAAAATCAAGTCTGAACCTGGCAGTTTATTGAATGGGAATACAGCCTCTTTTACTGCTATGTGCCCTTTCTGTTTTGGCTTCATTGGTGTTGTACTGTAATCTACTACTTTAAAAGTATCGTAGTATTTTAAAGCCTCTTTTAAGTTACCATTTACCATAACCATAGTTGCAACTTTTGCTAGTGGCACTCCTGTAGCTTTAGATACAAATGGCACAGTTCTTGAAGCTCTAGGGTTTACTTCGATTAAATATACTTCGTTTTCGAAAATTGCATATTGAATATTCATAAGTCCTACAACACCTAAGCCTAAGGCTATATCCATAGTTTGTTTCTCTATTTTAGCTTTTAACTCATCACTAATAGATTGTGTTGGTAATATGCAGGCACTGTCTCCAGAGTGAATACCTGCCTCTTCGATATGTTGCATTAATGAGCCAATGTAGACATCTTTGCCATCACTAATTGCATCTATATCTAACTCTATAGCATTGTTTAGGAATTTGTCGATTAATACAGGAGATTCGTTAGATACCTGTACTGCTTCGTCCATATACTCTTTTAATTCAGCATCGCTGTAAACTGTACGCATTGCACGCCCACCAAGTACGAAACTAGGGCGAACAAGTACAGGATAACTAATTCTGTTTGCAATAATTAGGGCATCTTCTTTTGTAAATGCTGTTCCATTTTCTGGCTGTTTAAGACCTAACTTTTTAATAAAGTCTGAGAACTTCTCTCTATCCTCTGCCATATCGATAACTTTTGCACTTGTACCAATGATATTTGCACCAATCTCTGTAAGCTTTTTAGCAAGCTTTAGTGGTGTCTGCCCACCAAAATGAACAATAATACCATCTGGGTTTTCGTGCTCTATCACATTTCTTACATGCTCAAAATCGATTGGTTCGAAATATAGAATATCACTTGTATCGTAATCTGTAGATACTGTTTCTGGATTACAGTTATACATTATAGATTTAATACCCATATCTTCTAATGCAAATGCAGCGTGTACACAGCAGTAGTCAAACTCGATACCTTGTCCAATTCTGTTTGGTCCACCACCAATTACTAAAACTTTTTTATTTTTACCTTCTGTTGGGTTTGCTTGCTCTAGTTCATTTGAAATACTAACACTAGAGTATAGATAAGGTGTAAGTGCCTTAAACTCTGCGGCACAAGTATCAACTTCGTTAAAGTGGTGCTTTACGCCTAATTGAACTCTGGCATTGTAAATGTCGTTTTCTGTAAGTTTTGTACCATCTTCTGCATTTATTAACTCTGCTAGCATCTCATCGCCAAAGCCTTCGCTCTTTAGAGTTCTAAGCAGTTTAGCATCTTTTAAAACAGATATATTTATCTCTTTTTCTCTGTTTGCTAACTCTTCGAATTGATACAGGAACCATCTATCTATTTTGCATATATCAAAGATTTCATCTACACTTTTTCCGCGTCTAAGAGCCTCCATAACATATAGAATTCTATCGCTATTTGGGCGTCTGATTTCTCTAACAAGAGTCTCTTCGTCGCAATCAACTCTGTTAAATCCTGTTAAGCCAGTCTCAAGTGAAACTAAAGCTTTATTAAACGATTCTTTAAAAGTTCTACCAATACTCATAACTTCACCAACAGATTTCATAGCTGTTGTTAGTGTAGAGTCTGCCAATGGGAATTTCTCAAAAGTAAAGCGTGGAATTTTTGTTACAATATAGTCGATTACTGGTTCAAAACTTGCAGGTGTGCCTGTAATGTCGTTTGTAATCTCATCTAATGTATAGCCAACTGCTAAAAGTGTTGCAACTTTTGCTATTGGATAACCAGTTGCCTTAGATGCTAGTGCAGAAGAGCGGCTTACACGAGGGTTCATCTCGATTACTATCATTCTACCTGTGTTTGGGTTTATAGAGAATTGTACGTTACTACCACCAGTATCTACACCAATTTCTCTTAAAATTTTAAAGCTGGCATCTCTCATTCTTTGGTACTCTTTGTCTGTAAGAGTAAGGGCTGGAGCTATTGTAATAGAGTCACCTGTATGTACACCCATAGGGTCTAGGTTTTCAATAGAACATACAATTATGCAGTTATCGGCACTATCTCTAATAACTTCCATTTCGTACTCTTTCCAACCAAGTAGTGACTCTTCTATTAATATTTCGCTAATAGGGCTTGCTTCTAATCCACTCTGTGCTATTGCTTTAAATTCGTCGATATTATATGCAACACCACTACCGCCACCTGCTAATGTGTAAGATGCTCTAATAATTAGTGGAAAGCCGATGTTTTTAGCAGCATCTAATGCTTCGTCGATATTGTAAGCATATTGAGAGATAGGTAAATCCATTCCTATTTTAAGCATTGCTTCTTTAAATGCTTGTCTATCTTCACCTTTTTTAATTGCAGCTGGGTTTGCACCTAAAAACTCTACACCCTCTAGCATACCCTTTTCATGCATACTCATAGCAACATTTAGTGCAGTTTGTCCACCCATTGTAGGAAGTATTGCATCTACATTCTCTTTTTTAATGATTTTAGCAATAATCTCTTCTTCGATAGGCTCTATATAAGTTCTATCAGCAAATTCGGGGTCTGTCATAATAGTTGCGGGGTTAGAGTTAATTAAAACAACTCTATATCCCAACTCTTTAAGTGTTTTTGCAGCTTGTGTCCCAGAATAGTCAAACTCGCAAGCTTGACCAATTACTATTGGTCCAGAACCAATAAGAAGTATAGTTTTTATATCGGTACGTTTTGGCATAAATAGATACCTTTTTTTAAGGTAGTATTATACTGAAATCAGATTAAAATGAGCTATTTTAAGCTGTAATAATTAGAAGATTTCAATACTCTACATAATAATCAATGCCTTTGAGGAGACCATCTCTTTTTAGTTGCTTTCTCTTCCACATCCAATCGGTTTTGCCAAATAATTTTAGAATTAAATAACTCTTGATAATTTTCCTCTTTAAGTGATTCAGGTTCTACAACATCTTCTTTAGTTTGTGTTGTATCGTTTTGACTATTTTCATTTTTATTTACTTTAATAAATGGATAAAGTTTTGTAGGAAACGATGTATTTGGTGTATAATCAGTTGTAAGATATGGAGTAGGATCCGAAATTAAAAAGAATAATGAAGGTTTACTAAGTTTTGCATAAACTTTTATTTTTGCTTCTTTATATCTATCTAGTGTCTTAACATCAGATACAACACCAACTATAATATCTGGAAAAAATATTGAATCAAGTCCACTTGTTTTTACAATATCACCAATTTGAACTTTAGACCATCTTGGTATAAATTTGATAATCATTCCATCTTTATTATCTCCTTGTGCTATACCATTTATTTTATTTTTTCCTATAAAGACACTAAATGTACATTTTGGATTTGATAATAAATAACCATATAACTTTCCATCTATATATTGTGCTATTCCTGCAACAAAATCATTTTGCATTAATCCGTATGGTTTTTTATTTTTAAATGCAAAATTTTTTGGTGTAGTTAATATAACCTCGTTTAATCTATTTAATTTTATATAAGATATTGTATTGGTTAAATATATACTTTTGTATGGTTTCTTTACTAATGAAGGTAGTAATTTATATATATGAGATAATTGTCCAATATAGTTAGATTGCTCTATTAAGACTTTTTTTAAACTATTATTCTCTTTTTGTAGTTTTAAGATATTTTCTTGTTGTTTTAAATAGCTATCACTAATATTGGTAAATCTAAGATAAGCTATCTTTACGGGGTTAATAAAATCTAGCAAGAAGCTTTTTATAGCTCCATTATACTTAGTAAATATTATAAAAAGTATCACTAATAGTATAAGAAGTAAAAAACGCCTCTTTTTCATCTATACTCTCTTAATCATCAAAAGTAGTTTGTTGTAGTAAATCTATTTGATTCAGTGCTTCTCCTGTCCCTTTTGCAACAGCAAGAAGAGGCTCTTCTGCAATGTATACTGGTAATTTAACTATGTCAGATAGATACTTATCTAAACCTCTAATTAAAGAACCACCACCAGTTAAAACAATACCATTTTCAACAATATCACCTGCAAGTTCTGGAGGAGTTTGCTCTAGTACACTTTTTAAGGCTTCAGCAATTTGATATAAAGGGTCGCTCATAGCTTCTCTCATATGCTCACTTGTAACCTCTACAGATGTTAAATTACCTTCTATTTGGTCTCTTCCTCTTACCAGAGTCATCAAATCTTCATCTAATTTAATAGCTGTACCTATTTGGATTTTTAAATTTTCTGCAACTCTATCACCGATAAGAAGGTTAAAATTCTTTTTAACATAATCAATAATCGAAGCATCTAATTTATCACCAGCAACTCTAATAGATTTACTAATTACTAAACCACCTAAAGATGTAACTCCAATCTCTGTTGTACCACCACCAATATCTACTACCAAGTTTCCATTCGGCTCTTTAACAGGAAGTCCTGCTCCAATAGCTGCCGCCATGGGCTCTTCTATTAAAAATACACTCCTAGCACCTGCATTTAATGCAGACTCTCTAACAGCTTTTCTCTCTACTTGCGTTAAACCGTATGGAACACATATAACAATTCTAGGAGATGATAATCTACTAGAACCGTTTACTTTTTTAATAAAATACTCTATCATCATTTCTGTCGTATTAAAGTCCGCAATTACACCATCTCTCATAGGTCTAATAGCTTTAATCGAACCAGGAGTTTTACCAACCATATCTTTAGCTTCTTGACCAACAGCTAAAATCTCTTCTTGACCCATTTTATTAACTTTAACAGCTACAACAGATGGTTCATTTATAACTATTCCTTTTCCTTTAACTAATACAAGTGTATTAGCTGTACCTAAATCTATTGCCATATCTTGTGATAAAAACCCAAATAAATTTTTAAACCAACTCAATATCTACCCCTTATGCGCTTTTTTTATTTTTTAAGAGCATTGGTTGCTCTTTTTTACTAATTACATCTTCTGTTATTACTATCTCGTATCCAGACAGCTCTGGTAGTTGATACATAATATCTAATAAAATATCTTCCATAATAGATCTTAAACCTCTAGCTCCCGTTTTTCTCTCTAGTGCTTTTTTAGCAATCGCTTCTAATGCTTGTTGCTCAAAAGTAAGCACTGCATCGTCTAATTCAAATAGTGCTTGGTACTGTTTAACCAGAGAATTTTTAGGTTCTACCAAAATTCTTACCATATCCTCTATAGATATCTTTTTAAGTGTAGCTATTACATGTAATCTTCCTATTAATTCCGGAATTAATCCATAAGCTACTAAATCGTCAGGCTCTAACATATAGATAATATTTGCATTATCCTCTTTTGTTCTCTTCTCATGTCCAAAGCCTAAAGTGTTACCACCAATTCGTCTTTGAATAATATCTTCTATACCATCAAATGCACCACCGCATATAAATAAAATATTAGAAGTATCAATTTGAATAAACTCTTGATTAGGGTGCTTTCTACCACCTTTTGGTGGAATATTTATAACAGAGCCCTCTATTATTTTAAGCAGTGCTTGCTGAACACCCTCTCCAGATACATCTCTTGTAATAGAGCGATTCTCTCCAGCTCTTGCAATTTTATCAATTTCATCAATAAATACAATTCCTCTCTCTGCTAGCTCTACATTCCCATCAGCAGCTTGTAGAAGTTTTGTTAAAATATTCTCTACATCTTCTCCAACATAGCCAGCCTCTGTAAGGTTTGTTGCATCTGCAATAGCTATCGGAACATCTAAAAATCTAGCAATAGATTCTGCAAGCAGAGTTTTTCCACTACCTGTTGGTCCAACTAACAATACATTAGATTTAGATATTTCAGTATCTTCATCTGATTTATTTTTTCTTAAAATTCTTTTATAATGGTTATAAACAGCAACAGATAAAGTCTTTTTAGCATCCTCTTGCCCAATTACGTAATTATCTAAAAAGTTTTTTAACTCTTTGGGTGTTAAATCTTTTAACTCGTGCTCTATATCTTCACCAGTTACATTATCTTCGCCAAAAAGAATTTTATATGCAGATACTACACAATTACTGCAAATATAGGCATTTTGTCCTGCTACTAGTGGTAAATCCTCTTTTTCGGTTACACCACAAAAACTACAATGTTTCATTAATCTTCTTTCCTTTCATAAGCGATACCCCGTTTTGATTCTAAAATAAAATTAACTAAATTTTTTACAAATTGGTTATCGCTACTCTTTAAACTCTCTGCTACATCTTTCATAGGAGATTTACCGCTGAATAAGTCTCTGTATGCACTTTTTAGCATATTAATATCTTCTCTATCTATATGGCGTCTAAGTCCTGTTAAGTTAAGTCCTCTTAAATATGCACGATTACCCTCTACAAGGCAGTATGGTGGTACATCTTGACTTAAGGCACTAGCACCTGCAACCATTGCTAAATCTCCAATTTTTACAAATTGATGAATTGGTGTAAGTCCGCCAACAACCACGCCATTACCAAGTTCTACATGTCCAGCAAGCGTTGCTCCATTTGCCAAAATACAGTTATTGCCAACTATTACATCATGAGCAATATGTACATAACCCATTAATAGATTGTTGTTACCAATTTTAGTAACACTTCCACCACCAATGGTACCTGGGTTAATTAGTGTAAATTCGCGAATTTTATTATTGTCTCCAATAATTAATTCAACTCTCTCTCCACTATATTTTAAATCTTGAGGAATAGATCCAACAACCGCATGAGAAAATATTTGATTTCCTTTGCCTATTGTAGTAATACCCTCTATTAAAGTGTGGCTACCAACTGTTGTATTGTCGCCAATTTTTACATCTTTTGCTATATATGTATATGCACCAATTTTTACATTTTCACCAATTTGGGCACCATCTTCTACAATAGCTGTCGGGTGTATATTTGTCATATTTCTCTTTTATTTATTTATCAACTATCATAGCTTTAAGTTCAGCTTCTGCTACAACTTTATCATCAACATAAGCTTTTGCATCTAAGTGCCAAACAGCACCTCTATTTTTAATTACATTCAGTTTATAAACCAACTGGTCTCCCGGAACAACAGGTGCTCTAAATTTAGCTTTATCTATACTCATAAAGTAAACCACTTTGTTTTTTGCAGCATCTTGCTCCTCTTTAGAAGCACTCTTAAATGCCAAAACACCACCAGCTTGTGCCATACCCTCTATAATCATAACACCAGGGTAGATAGGGTGACCTGGGAAATGCCCTTGAAATACAGGTTCAGAGATAGATACATTTTTGTACCCTTCTATATATTTTCCCTCTTCTAAAGTATTAATTCTATCAACTAAAAGAAATGGATATCTATGTGGAAGAATCTCTTGAATTTCCATTACATTATATAACATTTAAACCCTTTAACTCATTTTGCAAAATTTTGTAATATATTATCTAAAGCTTTGTTAAAATATGGTTATTATCTGTAACAGTTATAAAACAATTAACTCTTCTTTGACATCTTCGTATACTTTAGCATCAATTTTTAACTCTAATTTTGTGGTGGGTATCTCATCTACAACTATTATAGTACTAAGGTTATATGTAGAATTTAGCAACTTTTCTCTAGCTTTTATCTCTATTTCAAAGCTTGGAATGTTACTTAAAATATCATTTACATTTTTGTAATCAAAGTTTACAAGTTTGCTGTATGTTTTTGTTGTAATAAATTTTATCTCATCTCGGCTAAAGTAGTGAATATCTTTAATAGTTTTATCTATTTTTCCTCGTGAATATCCAGTTTTCAGTTTAGAGTAGGGGAGTATATGGCAAGGAATAGTTTGCCCTTTTTGTTTAACAACTCCATATAGCAGTCGCCAATTTAGAAATCTTGTTTTAATAATTTCATAATCTTCTCCTTGCTCTTCTAACTTTTCTCTTATCTCATAAAGTTTAACTCTATCTTCTATAGAGGCTGGCTGAATCTGTTTTATTATTGGGCAAAATAGTTCATCTAAGAGGCGGTTTTGCTGTTCTCGTTGCTGTTTTAATCCATACAAGCAACCACAATAGTTTTGTCGATACAGTTTAGCCTCTTTTGCTATTATATTTTGCTCTTGTGTACCATTTTTTTGTCTAAAATCTGGTGCCAAAAACTCTATATTAAACTCTTTAGCAAGTAAATCTCCGCTCTGTTTTAACTGTTTTATAGATTTTTTAGGAGAGGTAAGTAGGGTAGAAGTAAAATGTGTAGCAGTAATCTCTTTTGCTTTTTTCGCACTAACTTCAAAGCGTCTATCGAAACATACAGAGCATCGTGCCCCTTTTTCTGGCTCATTCTCTAACCCTCTTACTGTCTCTATCCAAGTTTCATAATCGTATTCACCCTCTATTAACTTAATTCCAAGTTTTCTACAACTTCGTTTAACATCTAAAAGTCGTAAGTAGTACTCACTGTATGGGTGAATATTTGGGTCATAAAAAAAGCCAATAAGCTCCGAGCCTTCATACTCTTTTTGCATCCGTTGCAAAAAGAAGTGGCTATCTACCGAACAGCAGATATGAACTAAAATTTTTTTCATATTATAAAACTCCGTTATTTTAAATTTCAGCAGATAGATTCAAGCTTTAGAGGTGCCCTTCAATGCCATTAAGTTAAGGATTCTATATCCATTTATTGGCTTTAAGTTCAAAGCCCGAAGTGATGAAAATATTTACCATAGCAGTCATTCTGATCAGAATGACTGCAATGGCAAGCTTTTTAAGTTTATTGTATTTTATATTTGGTTTTAAGCTCAAAGCCTAAAGCTTAAAATTAGCTACCGTCGTCATTCCCGTGAAAACGGGAATCTATGGTTTAAATTACCAAAAAAGTTATATTTAAATTCTTCGGTAGTTGAAATTGTGGATTCCCACTTTCGTGGGAATGACGGCAATAGCAATTTCCCACTTTTCTTCAAACTTATCACTTAAAACTTATTCCTCAAACAGTGCAGAACCAATTCTAACCATATTAGAGCCACACTCGATTGCCAGCTTAAAGTCGTTGCTCATACCCATCGAACAGATTGTTGCACCACTATCTTGCAGGCTTTCATATATTTTATAAGTTATATTAAAACTTTTCTTAATTAACTCTTCATCTTTTGAGTGTGCACCTATTGTCATAACACCCTTTAGGTTTATATTAGGACAACTCTCTTGAATTTGTTTATAAATATCTAGTGCCTCTTGCGGTTTTACGCCACTCTTTGTAGCTTCGCCAGAGCTGTTTATCTGAAGTAGGGCACTCATATCTCTACCTTTAGCCTCTAATCTTTTATTAAGCTCAATAGCTAAATCCAAAGAGTCAAGCGATTGTAAAAGAGTAGGGTTTAAATCTATCAGTTTATTGATTTTGTTTTTTTGTAGAGTGCCTATCATATGCCACGCTAATGGCAAATCTTCTAACTCTTTGCTTCTTGCTTCTAACTGTTGAACCTGATTTTCGCCAAAGTTTCTCTGCCCAAGGCTATATAGTGTTTTAATATTCTCTATCTCTGTATATTTTGCAACAACACAAAGCTGTACGATTAAATGTTCGCTTCTTTTAAGTCTTGCCTCTTCAATATCCCAAATAACTCTATCTAAGTTGCTTCTTAATTTCTCTTTATCTAAAATCATTTTCCGCCCCATATTCTATTTACGTCATTATACATTCCAAAAACCATTAACGAGATTAAAAAGAACCAACCCATTAAAGTTAATGCATACAAAACTTTCTCGCTTGGCTCTTTACCAGTTATTAATTCGTACAAATTAAACATAATATGCCCACCATCTAATGCCGGAATTGGCAATAAATTTAAAACGCCTAAGTTTACAGATAATAGAGCCATTATAAATAGTAGGTATATAAAGCCCTCTTTTGCAAAATTCATTAAAATTTGAAAAATAGTAATAGCACCACTAACATTTTTAGAATCAACATCTCCTGTTGAAATTTTTTCTACGCCTTTAGTTATCATAAAAGTAGATTTTTTAGTTTCATAATAAGCATATTTTAGTGCCTCTATTGGTGAAAAATTAATAATGGCACTCTTTTCAACTTTAGGTGTAATACCTATAACTCTTCTTTTTATCTTTTCATTAAATTCATTTTTTCTATCTTCAACTTTTGGCTTTAGGGTGGTATGAATACTCTTACCATCTCTTATTATTGTTAAATTTATAGGATCTTTTGCTTTTTGTATAGAAGCTCCTAACTCATACCAATATTTTATTTTAAAATTATTTACTTTTACAATTTTATCACCACTTTTGATACCGGCATTATATGCTGGTGTATCTTTTACAACTTTACCAACGATAGGTGCTAAAAAATCACTAGCTGTTGAAACAGGTGCCCCGTGAATTGCTATAAACAGATATATAAAAAATGCCAAAACGATATTTGCCAAAGGACCAGCTAAGAGTATTATAATTCTCTGCCACGGCTTTTTACTATTGTAACTATCTGGGTCGTTACTCTTTTTTGTTGGGTCTGTATCGTCTTGACCCTTCATCTTTACATATCCACCAAGCAAAATAGGAGCAAAAGCCCACTCGGTATCTAGCCAATTCTTTTTAAAGAGTACTTTACCAAAGCCTATACTAAAACGCTCAACTTTAACACCAAAAAACTTAGCAACCGTATAGTGCCCTAATTCATGAAAGAATACTAAAAAAGATAGTGCTAAAATAGCTACTAATATATAAATTATTAACTCCAAATTCTTAACCTTTTTTAAAAAATTTCATATTTAATCTAAAAAATATTAATTTTTGTGCTATTATATTGTAAAGAGTTTATATTTACTTTATAGGAGACATTATGAATAATCAAGAAATTAAAGAAGGTACAAAAGAGCCTCAAGAAGAGTTAAAACAAGAAGATACAAAGCAAGAAGATACAAAGCCGGACGGTTTAGAAAATTTAGAAGAGAAGCTTGAAGAGCCCATAGAAAAAGCTAAAGATAAGCTAGAAGAAGAAAAAGAAGAGAGTCAAGAAAAGTTAGTTGAGATACCTGAATCAAAAAAGACTAAGTCTAAGAATATATATGATGAATTAGTTAGTAGGGTTGATGCAACAAAAGAGCAAGCAGAAGCAGTATATAATAAATATTTAACTCTAAATCGTGAGTTAGAAGATAAATCTTCTGCACTTGTAAAGCAAGAGAATTCTATATTAAATACAACTATAGCAAACTCATTAGAGTTGTTAAAAGAGTTACAAGTTCAATCTCTTGAAGATGAGAATGCTACAATAAATGAGATAAAAATAGATAATAAAGAGCAATTATTAAATATTAAATATCCAAGTAAAGGAAGATTTGGAGGTTTTATATTTGGTACACTTGCGGCTATTGTTGGAGTTGCTGGAGCATATATTTATGGTAGTAAATTAGCAAATATACCATTAACTACTAATTCTGTTTTGGCTAGAGCAAACTGGGATAATATTGCACTAAAATATGCAGATTTAATAAATGTAAAAGGTAATGTAATAGCTGGATATGCAACTATTACTATTGCTTCTTTAGCTCTAGGTGCTATTGTTTATAAAATATTCACCTTTTTACAAATAAATAAAAATAAAAAATATGTAAATAAGCTAGAAGAAGATTTAAATGAATATGTAGCAAAGATTAAAAATAAAAATGATTCTATACAAAAGTTAATAGAGCATATCGATAATATTAAACTTGTGATGCAAAAATATGATATTATACTTCAAGAGCAGAATGCAAAATTAAAAAGAATATTATTTATAGAGCAACCACAGAGTGTAGATGATTTACAAAGTGCAAGTAGACTAGAGGTTGATAAAACGGTTCTAATTTTAGATGAATTACTAAAATTAATGAATACCCCAGTAAGCGAAGATATAACTATAAGACCAGAAAGCCAAGAACAGTTAAAAGAAGCAAACGCTCTTATTAATGAAGTTATAAAAAAATTGTATATATAATCTATGCAAATATAGTAAAATGCTATTTAACTAAGCATTTTACCTATCATTATTCCCAGCAGAAAATAGAATCCAAGATTTTGACTACTAAATGATTCAAATATACTATTTTGGGCAATATAAACTGTTTTATAGGAATGATAGGGTTGATAAGGCTTTTAGCTTTATAATTGCCACATACTGTGGAGCTAAAACCATTAACTCAATGGTATTATAGCTACCCTCTAATTTTGAGGGAATGCTTTTTGTTTATTTATAGGAGTTGGTGATTGTGTCTCTTCGGGGTTTAATCTTCCCTCTGTGCATATAATAACATCTGTAGTTTTATTAAATTTATTTACACAATTAGCAGTTGCAGTAGTGTTTTTAATTTCTATATCTAATAAATTAACAGCTTTTTTCTTTTTCTCTTCATTTAAATTGTCAAAATCAAATTTAGGGCTTCTGTCTCCTAATTTATCATCTATTTTTCTTACTGGTTCTAAACATTTATTTGCTTCATCTTTTGTTTTAGCATTAGTAATACACTCTTTTGCTTTTTTCATTGCCTCTATTAATGGTTTTAAATACTTTTTTTGCTTCTCTAGGTATCGTTTACCTAAGGCATTAATAATATCTTTTTCTAAATTTGGAGTAATCGTTAAATTTTTATCTTCTAAATTTATACCTTTCTTTTTCATTTCCTTTTTTAAATCCATAATTGAATTAATATAATCATCAGTTCTAACAAGTGAAGCTCTATTATCACTATACGAACCATCTTCTATAATAGGAAAATTAGGTAATGCAAACTCTTTTGCTGGAATTGGCTTATCTAAAATAACTTGAACAGCTTTCTTCTCACTATAAAAACCAGCATTTTTGATTACTATTTTTAAAGGAATACCTTTATACAGGCATATATGTTGGTCTTTATACTCCCAAACATCACACTCTAAATTAGCAACTGTCTCTTTACCTGTTTTTTTAGCACCGAGATTTATCAAAGATTTTACACTCTCATTAGATAAATCCATTTTTTTTGCTATAGCAATATCTAAATCTCTATCTCTAGTTTTGTATATCTTTTTCTCATTGAAATCAACAGAATATATAGTGCCATTATCTGTTAAAGTAAGTCTATGTCTACTTCTTGTGTCATTAAAATCACCAGCTTGAATTTCACTTACATCCTCTTCTTTAAGCTCTTTGGCACCCCAATTATCAAATACCAACTTAGCAATACCTTGAACTTGTGAATTTAAATTATCATCAAAACTAGCTGTTTTAACATCATAAAAAATCATACCTGATTTAAATTTATATAGTTTGAAGTTATTGTCTGCACTCAAGAGACTCGTAGAAGCTAAAATAGCAATTATAAAAGATAAAAAAAGCTTCATTTAATTCCTTTGTAATTAGATTATTAATATCTATGATTATCCAATATTATTATATCAAAAAAATGGAGCATTTAGAGGTTTTTTTTAATAATTTAGTATGCTTTTTTAAAAAAATCTCTAATATACTCATATCCTGAGTATAGAGTTAAAAATACAGCTATCCAAAGTAAGGTAGTTCCTAGTGGCCACTCCATAAGTAGGAATCCTATAGCGAACATTTGTGCAACAGTTTTTACTTTACCCATCCAACTTGCACTAATATCTATACCTTTATCAATGGCACTAACTCTAAGCCCTGTAATAAAAAGCTCCCTTGTTAAAATAAGATAAATTGCCCAGGGAGAGGCACGATGTAGCATCATTAAACCTAAAAATGCTGCTAAAGTTAGCATTTTGTCAGCTAATGGGTCTAATATTGCACCAAGAGTTGTAATTTGATTAAACTCTCTAGCTATGTATCCATCAAAAAAGTCAGTTGCACTTGCTAATACAAATATAAAACCAGCAAAAAAATCTAGCCATGAATAGTGAATACCTTGAAAAATTGATAAATCTCTATTAACCAAAAGTATAAATAGAATAGGTGCTAGCAATAATCTGATAAATGCTAATATATTTGGTATGTTAAGTGCATCTTTTTTCAATTATAATCTCTCCATTTAAATAAGCGAAGTTTAGCCATTAGGTGTGTCCTCCAATACCATTAAGTTAAGGAATTTACTTCCATAACTTGTAGTAAATTTAAAGCTCACCATCTCCGTCATTCTGAGCGGATGCGAAGAATCTAGTTTAAACAGCTGTAAAGCTAATAGTTTATCTAGGCTTTTTAAGTTAGATTCTTCGCATACGCTTGGAATGACGGCGATGGTAAATATTTTCATCACTTCAGGCTTTGAACTTAAAGCCATTAAATGGATATAGAATCCTTAACTTAATGGCATTGGGGCCCTTTAGTAATTAGATGGTTATCTAAAAGTAGTTCCGCCATCTACTACGATTGTTTGTCCTGTAATCCAGCTTGCATCGTCTGTACATAAGAAGTAGATAGAACCTGCTAAATCTTCTGGTGTTCCCATTCTATTTAGTGCAGAACGCTTAATTGTCTCTGCTTTTACCTCTTCATAATTTGTAAAGGCTCTTAATGCATCTGTTTCGATTGGTCCGCCACTTACTGCGTTTACGCGAATGCCCATTTCACCTAATTCTACCGCTGCGTATCTTGCCATTGCTTCTACTGCTGCTTTGTTTGTTCCATGTCCTGCATAGTTGTCGATGTATATTAAGTTACCAGTTGAGCTAAGTGTTACAATACTTCCACCACCAACTTTTTCCATTCTTTTTGCCGCTTCTTGAGAGCCAGCTACAAATGCACCTACAGTTGCTGTGTAGATATTTGCTAAACCTTTTTTAGGGCGAAGTTTCATAAACTTACCATAACCACCAACTACAGGGCGTCCGTAAATCATAGCGTTACTTACGAAAAAATCTACTCTATCGAAATCCTTATCGATTGCATCAAATAGTGGCTTGAATTGGTCTGTATCTAAAATATCAAGAGGGTAAGCTTTTGCTTTAATACCATACTTATCTTCTAACTCTTTAGCAATTTCATCTGCTGCTTCTTTATTAGAGTTATAAGTAAATGCAACATTTACACCATTTTGTGCAAACTTTTCTGCTGTTGCTCTACCTATTCCTTTTGTTGCACCTGTAATTACTAAAGTTTTACCTTTCATATTACTCATTTATGCTCCTACTATTTTATATTTAGAAATTGTCTCTTCTATCTTTTTCATGTTATCTTTGCTAGGTGGAACAAGAGGTAATCTATACTCCAAAGTATCAATCAAACCTGCAATATACATAGCCGCTTTTATCGGTATAGGGTTGCTTTCGCAAAACATTACTTTGTTTATTTCAAAAAGCTCATCGTTAAGCTCTTTTGCTACTTCAAAATCGCCTTTCAGTGCTGCATGTGCCAAGTTTGCCTTTAAATCGGGAAGCAGGTTTGCAGTTACCGATGTAATACCCTTACCACCACTTGCTAAAATAGGGAAATCTATAGCATCATCTCCACTAAATACATAAAGCTCTGGCACCTTTGCTAAAAGCTCTACTGTTCTTTCTATGGAACCAGTTGCCTCTTTTATCCCAAAGATATTAGGAACATCATTAAAGAGTCTTTTCACAGTATCTGGCAAAATATCTACACCTGTTCTACCTGGTACATTATACAGCATAAATGGTACATCTACAGAACTAGCTATGGCTTTATAGTGTTGGTAAAGTCCCTCTTGGCTAGGCTTGTTGTAGTATGGGCTTACAGAAAATAGAGCATCTACTCCACACTCTGCTGCGTGTTTAGCAATATCTATAGCTTCGTGTGTTGCATTACTTCCTGCACCTGCTAGAACTTTTGTGTTTGTATTTTTACATACCTCTACAGCTATATCTATACATCTTTTATGCTCATCGTGGCTTAGTGTTGCACTCTCACCTGTTGTTCCTACTGGACATACTGCATCTATACCGTTGTTAATTTGTCTTTGAATTAGTTTAGCAAATGTTGCTTCGTCTAATTTTCCATTTTTAAATGGTGTAATAAGTGCTGTTGTTGCACCTACAATAAATGAACTCATTTATCTCTCCTAAGAATTATCGTTGTCGATTTAGAGTTGTCAAAATACTTTTTAGCAACCTCTTGGATATCTTTTAGCGTTATTTTATCTAAAAAATCTTCATACTCTAATAAAGGTTTCAAATTTCCTCGTGCTAAATAACTACCAAACAAAGATGCAATAGAGCTAGAGCTATCTAAATCTTTTAGAAAGCCAACTTTTATATTTAGTTTTACCTTATCTAACTCTTCTTGTGTTACTTTGCCTTGCTTTAACTGCTCTATCTGTTTTAATATCTCTTTATCCAAATCTTCACCGCTATATTTTGGTGTTGCCATTGCTAAAAATATAAATACACCAGCATCTTTTAAATCCATATTATAGCCATACACAGTACTTGCCATCTGTTTTTGCTCTACCATATCTTTATAAAGTCGGCTACTCTTACCATTGCTTAAAATTTCAGTAATTACAGAGAGTGCTAGTTGGTCTTTGTCATCAAATTTAGGAATAGAGTAGGCTATTGCGATTGTCTCTACACTATTTCCTTTTTTGTGTTCTATTACCATTTTTTTGCTATTTCTAGGTGCTTCATGTGGCTTAAACGTTTGAAACAGAGAGCTATTAAATGGGCTCTTTTTATTTTTTATTTTGCCAAAATACTTTTCTGCCTCTTTAAATACTTCGTCTTTATCAATATCTCCAGCAACTAATAAAATAGCATTTTCAGGTTTATAAAATTTATCATGGAACTCTCTTATATCATTAATATTCCAACCCTTTATATCTGCCATAAATCCTATTGGTGTCCAGTGGTAACTGAGTGATGTAAAGTGTTCGTTAAAAAGTCTAAAGTATAGATAGCCAATAGGGCTATTGTCTGTTCTCCATAGTCTCTCTTCGGCTACCACATTTCGCTCTTTTTGAAACTCTTCGTCTTTTAGGCTCAAGTTTTGCATTAATTCTGCAAAAAGCTTCATAGATGTTGGCATATTGGAGCTCGAACTCTTTATAAAGTAGTGCGTATAGTCAAATCCGGTAGATGCATTATTGACACCACCATGTGCTTTTACTATTTTATCGAACTCACCAGCTTTTAAATTTTTTGTAGATTTAAAGTTCATATGCTCTAACATATGGGCAATTCCACTCTTCCCCATAAACTCATCTCCACTTCCGACTTTGTAGAATACATCTGTAGTTACTACATTTGTATGATTGTGTAGTGGTATGGCACAAACTGTTAAGTTGTTATCTAATTTTTTTATATAATGTTTCGGTAATGAACTTGCCATTAACTCTCCTAAAATTGTAAGCAGTGCTACTGCTGTATATTTAATATTCATCTAGCCTCCAATGTAGCTTTTAGCTATTTTCTATCTGCACCTATAGCTTCATAAATTGTAGCATAACCATCTTTTTTCATTAGCATAATAAGCCCTTTGTTAATATCTCTAACTAAAGATGGTCCTTTATATATAAGTGCTGAGTAAACTTGCACTAAAGAGGCACCAGCTTTAATTCTTCGGTATGCTTCTTCGGCAGAATCGATACCACCAGCACTTATAAGTACTGTTTTACCGAAAAGTTCTTTTGATATTGCTTCAAATATCTCAAAAGATTTCTCTTTTAGAAGCTCTCCACTAATGCCACCAAAATCTTTTGCATTTGGCGTTAGAGAGTAATCTATTGTAGTATTAGTAGCAATAATACCGCTTGCACCTGCTTTTACAGCACTTTTGCATAAATTTACTGCATCATCACTACTCATATCTGGTGCAATTTTTAGTAAAATTGGCTTTTTTGTTATACTTTTACCAATTTTAAATACTGCATTTATAAAAGTTTCGTTTTGTAAATCTCTAAGCCCTGGTGTATTTGGCGAAGAGATATTAATTACAATATATGTTCCGTAATCTTTAAATGCTCTAAATAGTAATTCATAATCTTTTAGAGCTTCTCTCTCAGGAGTTACTTTGTTTTTGCCAATATTTATACCTATTGGTAGGTTAAAAAATTTAACCTTTTTTAGTCTTTGTAGCATATAGTAGCTACCTTTATTATTAAAGCCCATAGCATTTTGAATAGAGTTTTCATCTATTAATCTAAATAGTCTAGGTTTTGGGTTACCTGGTTGTGGTTTTGGTGTAACTGTGCCAATTTCTGTAAAACCAAAACCTAATGCTGGCATAGCTTTAATATAATCGCCATCTTTATCAAACCCCGCTGCCAAGCCTACAGGATTGTGAAATGTAGTACCAAAGAGTTGTTGCTTTAACATCTCATTTTCGACAAAGTTTCTTTTTACCATTATTTTAAATATAAGAGGGCAGTGCCCTAATAGTTTAAGCCCAATACTTGCAACTTTATGTGCATTCTCAGGGCTTAATTTAAACATCAGTTTTTTCATATTTTCATAATTACATATACTCATTTTTCTTCCTTACAGTTTTTCCCATTTTGTGCCATCAGCTAAATCCATAATTGCAATATTCATGGCTGTTAGTTCATCTCTAATGCTATCTGCTTTTGCAAAATTTTTCTCTTTTTTCGCTTGGGCTCTTTGCTCTATAAGCTCTTCTATTTTAGCCTTATCTTCGCTACTTACGCCTTGTTGAAACCACTCTATTGCATCTTTGGCACCAATACCTAAAAGTTCATTTATAAACTTTATATTAGCTAAAATCTCTTGTTTTAATGCTCTGTTTTTAGGTTCTTTATCTAAACTATCGTTTGCACTTGTAATCATTTCATCTACAATCGCCATAGCTTTAGAGCTATTTAAATCATCGCTCATTGCCTCTATCAAGGTATTTTTGAACTCTTTATTTACCTGCCCAACTTTTCCACCATATAAACGCTTTTTAAGACGATATAGTTTATCTAACCGCTTCTTGCTGTTTAATAAATCTACTTCGTTAAAGTTAAAATCATTCCGATAATTTACTGATATTAAATAATATCTAAGTAATTCTCCATCATAAATTTTCAGTGCATCTTTTAAGAAAAAGCTATTGCCAAGGCTTTTGCTCATCTTCTCACCATCTATCTGCACAAAGCCATTGTGTACCCAATATTTTGCTATCTCTTTATTTAGGGCACATCTAGTTTGTGCTGCTTCATTTTCATGGTGAGGAAACAGTAAATCTGCACCGCCACAGTGTATATCTATGCAGTAATTTTCATCACCCTCAAATATCTTCTCTATCATAGCCGAACACTCTATGTGCCAACCTGGACGACCCATACCTACTTTTGAGTTAAAACATACATCTTTCTGCTCGCAAGCTTTCCAGAGAGCAAAATCTTTAGGGTTACGCTTTTGGCTATTTGCCTCTATTCGGCTAATATTTTGCTCATCTTCTGTAACCATATGTGAAATAGAGCCATATTTACTATCTTTACTTGTATCAAAGTATATATCGCCATTATCAATTTTATAAGCACAATCACTCTCTAAGAGTCTATTTATCATAGATTCAATAGCATCTATAGACTCTGTAGCTTTTGGCTCTACATCTGCTCTCTCAACTCCAAGAGCAGACATATCTTCTAAGTACCTGTCTATATAATATTGAGTTAGCTCTTCTAGTGTTTTATTACTATTTGCCAGTTTATTAATGATTTTATCATCAATATCTGTAAAGTTTTTTGCTAATGTAACTTTGTAACCCAAAGCTTTAAGTGTACGCTTTAGCATATCGAAACTTAAAGCACTTCTAGCATGCCCTAAATGTGCATCGTCATAAACTGTAGGACCACATACATAGATAGTAGCCTCATTCTCTTTGATAGATTTAAACTCTAACTTATCTTTTTTAACGGAATCATATAAATAAAAACTCAATTCTTTGCCTTGTTAATTATTATAGGTACCTTTCATTGGCATTAAGTTATTCTACTTTTGCAAAAATGTATCATATTTAAAGCTTACAATCGCCGTCATTCTGAGTGGAGCGAAGAATCTAACTCTAATTGGCGAAATAAATTCTTAGCTTCACAGCCGCTTGAACTAGATTCTTCGCATCCGTTCAGAATGACAGCAATGGTAAGCTTTTTGCTTTAGGGCACCTCTAAAAAAATCTATTTGCAAAATTATATCTTAAAGTTTATAAGTAGATAGCATATAATGAATAAAAAATAGCGAAGCTACCAAATTAGCTTTTGGCTTTAAGCTTACTGCTTACCTAAAATCCTTTAAGTGCAATTTCTGATAAAACTTCTACTGTATCATCATTTAACATTAGAGTAGAGGAGGTACCAAATAGGTTCTCTATAGAATTTTTATCTACAGCTACACTGTGGCTACAAAATGGATGAGTTGGCATAAAACCTTTTATTAAACTTAATTCATTTTCTATTTTAGAACCGCATATAACGCATTTAGAGAGGTTATTTATCCTTCCTTCATATTTTAAAATATTAGTAAAGGTTTCGACTATTAATCTTCTACTATTTTGCTTCTCCCACTTTTTGGCAGTATCTAAAAGAGAGTAAAAATAGAAGCTGTCTATCTCTTTAACATCTCTAAAGTGTGGCTCGAAAATAGATATAAACCTATGCCAATTCATAAGTTTTTCGCGATTATATAACCATTGGAATCCATTATGGGTTATATTTCTAATTCGTGGTAGAAAGTTTGCTTTGTCTTGTTCTACTTCAAAATCGATTAAATAGCCAAGTTGAAGTACAGAGTGTCTTGCTCCATAAAAGCGGTAGTAACTATCTACTGTATGTTCACTTAAAATTGTAACTACCATATCTTCGTTTTTGGCACGATTTAATTTTAAAATAAAACCTTTCATTATTGCCTTTGTATTTTTTAGATATAATATTCTACCAAAAAAATTAGGTTATTTAATGAAAAAAGATTTTTTAGAAGCTACAATAGAGGCAAATCAAGAGATTTATAGTGCAATAAAGAGTGGCTTTAAGCAAGAGTGGTTTAAAGAGTACGAAGTTGGAGCTGGTGGCGATGTATCTAGTGGAATAGACCTATTTGCAGAGTCTATATTTGTAAAACATCTTAGTAAATTTGGTCATATAGAGTCAGAAGAGTCGGGTATAATAGGCGAAGGCGAGAATAAAATTATAATAGACCCGCTAGATGGTAGCTCAAATATTTTAACCAATTTTCCATATTATGGAAGCTCAGTTGCTTTTATTGGCTCAGATGGTCTGTTGCAAGTTGCTGTAGTTTGTAATTTTGCAAATGGTGAGATATTTTACAAGTTTAATAACGATACTCTAAAAGTGGCAACACTAGATAAGTTAGAATTTAAAGATGAAGTTACAATTAGTAATCCTAAAATTGGGCTTTTTGAACGCTCTTATGCGTTTGATGGTGTCGTAAAAAGATTATTTGAAAATGATTTAAAATATAGGGCACCTGGGGCTGTAGCACTATCGCTTGCATATGCACATAGAGTCAACTATGTTGTATATATTGGTAATATTAGAATTTACGACATTGCAGCAGGTTTAGCATTTTGCGAAGATTTAAAAGTAAGAATTAGCGACAATTATGTTATAGTTGCACATAAAGAAAGTGTTGCTAGCACAATAGAAAATATTATAAAAGAGGAAATATTATGAATTTAAGTAGTATTTTTAGTGGTTTTAGAAAACAATCAAGTCAAAACGATGCACCAAGCCACTGGGTAAAGTGTCCTAAATGCCAAGCTTTAATGTACTATAAAGAGGTAGATGCTCTAAGTAATGTCTGCCCAAAATGTAGCCACCATTTTAGAATAGATGCAAATAAAAGAGTAGAACTTTTAGCTGATGAAGGAACATTTGAAGAGAAAGATACAAATTTAAGCCCAAACGACCCACTTAAATTTGTTGATAAAAAGAGTTATAAAAAGAGAATAGAAGAGGGCAAAGCAAAAACTGGCGGTAGAGTCTCTTCTGTAATTAGCGGTAGTTGCAAAATTGGTGGAATAGATGCAGAGCTTGTGGTTTTTGATTTTGCATTTATGGGCGGAAGTTTAGGCTCAGTAGAGGGTGAAAAAATTGTAAGAGCAATCAATAGAGCAATCGAGAGAAAATGCGGTGTAGTAATTGTAAGTGCAAGTGGAGGGGCTAGAATGCAAGAAAGTACATACTCTCTACTTCAAATGAGTAAAACAGCAGCAGCTTTACAGAGATTAGCAGATAAAAAACTGCCATATATATCTATCTTAACAGACCCGACAATGGGTGGTGTTAGTGCTTCGTTTGCTATGCTTGGAGATATTATTATAGCTGAGCCTAATACATTAATAGGTTTTGCCGGACAAAGAGTAATAAAGCAGACAATAGGAGCAGATTTACCAGAAGGTTTTCAACGTGCTGAATTTTTACTAGAGCATGGGCTTATAGATATGGTGGTAGATAGAAATAAAATGAAAGATAGTGTATCTAAATTTTTAAAGCTTTTCAATAGAGATTAAGGAAGAGTCATAAATAATATATATGCATTAATTGATAAACAAGCCTTAGATAGGCTTGGAATAGAGTTAAAAGCCTACATAGACTACTTAAATTCACAAAATATTACAATAGCACAATATCGAAATAAAATTGCAGATAAAAAAGTAATTTATAACGATTTAAAAATTATAAATAATATATATAATGGCTCTTTAATTTTAAATGATTATTTAGAATATATCGAATTTGCTGATGGTTTACATATGGGGCAAGAAGATTTAGCCAAAATAGATAAGAATTTTAATATAGCTGTAGATTTATTAAGAAAAAAGATAGGCAATAAAATTTTAGGACTATCTACTCATAATGTAAAAGAGATAGAGCTAGCAAACAGTTTAGAGTTAGACTATATAGGATTAGGTGCTTATAGAGCTACAAGTACTAAAAATGGTGTGGTAATTAGTGGCTCAACACTTTTAGAAATTGCTAAATTATCTATACATAAAGTTGCATTAATTGGTGGTGTTACACTAAATGATGATTTTAGTAACTATCCCCAAATTTTCTATAAAGTAATTGGGGCAAATTTAATGTATAATTTTGTAGAAGATATAAAAAGATAGATATTAATCTAATTTTATTATGCTATTATACAATAAAATTATAGGAGCTTAAATGCACAATTTAGATTTAACATCAACTTGGGTTGGAATACTCTCACTTATTATATTTGTGGTCGGTTACTACTTTATCGCAACCGAAGATAAATATCAAATTAATAAAGCAAAACCAGCACTATTTACTGGTACATCTATTTTTATGCTAATAGGTGTTTATTTTGCAATGAATGGTTTAGATGGTCATCCTCTCGAGACGGCTACAGAAAAATTAATTGTAGAGATTTCAGAAATTTTCTTCTTTTTAATGGTTGCTATGACATATATAGAAGCTATGATAGACAGAAGAGTATTTGCAGCACTTCGTTATAATCTTGTATCAAAAGGTTACTCTTATAAAAAGTTATTTTGGATAACAGGTGCATTAGCATTTTTTATATCACCTGTTGCAGATAACTTAACAACTGCTCTGATTCTATCTACAGTATTAATTACAATAGATAAGGATAATCACAAATTTTTGGTTCCTGGTGCTATAAATATAGTAGTTGCCGCAAATGCTGGTGGTGCTTGGAGCCCATTTGGTGACATTACTACACTAATGGTTTGGATAGATGGCAAAGGGGCATTTCAAGAGTTTTTATATCTTTTTCCAGCAGCGTTTATAGGTTGGTTAGTTACTGCATTTTTACTTAGCCGATTTGTACCAAATGCTAAACCTCATTTTGATATTACAGAGAAAAAAGTAAAGGTTTTAGAGGGTGGAAAAGTTATTGTTGCTCTTTTTGGACTTACTATTGCTTTAGCTGTTATTTCTCATCAACTACTTCATTTACCTGCTATGTGGGGTATGATGTTTGGTTTGGCTTTACTTAAAATGTATGTTTATAGAATTAATAGAAGTCCATCCGATACACACTTAAACCCATTTGCTTGGATTGCAAAAATAGAGAATGACACTTTGCTTTTCTTCTTTGGTATCTTAGCAGCAGTTGGTGGTTTACACTTTTTAGGTTACTTAGAGTATTTTACAAAACTATATGATACATTAGGACCAACAGTTGTAAATATTGGTGTAGGATTTGTATCTGCAATTATAGATAATGTACCTGTTATGAGTGCTGTACTAAAATCTAATCCAAATATGGGTGATGCACATACTGCACAGTGGATGTTAGTTACTATGACTGCAGGTATTGGTGGTAGTTTAATAAGCTTTGGTTCAGCTGCAGGTGTTGGAGTTATGGGAAAAATGAAAGGAATATACACATTTAGCTCTCATATGAAATATGCTTGGACTATATTAATAGGGTATATCACATCTATTGCTATTTGGTATGTTCAATTTATTATTTTTGGAATTGGAGCTTAGTTAGTGGATGGTAGATAGTTTATAGTAGATAGTGAGGTAGGGTGTGCTATCCTTAGCACACCCTTTTACACTTAAAAGGTAATATAGAAATTATGAATAGTGAAGATAAATTTGCACATAAAGCAAAAGAGTACGATGCACTACAAAGAAGATTAGATACTGCTAATGCTATTGCTGCTAAGATTAAAGAGAATATTAATTTAACAAAAGAGACACACATTATAGACTTTGGCTCAGGTACAGGCTTACTACTAGAAGCACTCTCTAACGATATAGCTAAAGTTACTGCTATAGATATATCACCCTCTATGACAAGCATACTTAGAGAAAAAGAGTTGCCTTGCAAATTAGATATTATAGAGCTAGACTTAACTAAACAAGATTTAGATATTCAGGTAGATGGCATAGTAACATCTATGACAATGCACCACATAAAAGATATAAAAACAATGCTTGAAAAATTTGCTAAAATGTTAAAAAGTGGTGGCTTTATAGCAATAGCAGACTTAGAGAGCGAAGATGGAACATTTCATGACACAGATACAGGTGTAGAGCATTTTGGATTTGAAAATGAAGATTTAAAACAATTAGTACAAGAGAGTGGCTTTAAAAATTGTAAAATAGAGACAGTAACTAAAATCTCGAAACCTCACAAAGATTTTAATGTTTTTTTATTGACTGCTTTCAAATAGCATGATTGAAGTTTAAGATAAAAAGAGACTCTTATTAAAAACTGAAGTTAATGATTATGCGCTCTTTTATAGAATAAATGATATTATTCGATAAACCTTTTAATGGAGAAAATAGTATATGTTAAGCACAGTAAATTTAACGCAAAGATATGGAAAAAGAGTTCTTTTTGAGAAGATAAATTTAACACTAGACCCAGGTAAGAGATATGGGCTTATTGGGGCTAATGGGGCTGGAAAGTCTACTTTTATGAAAATTTTGGCAGGAGAGTTAGAGCCTAGCGAAGGAGAAGTACATATTCAGCCAGGAGCTAGGCTTGGAGTTTTAAGCCAGAATCAATTTGCATTTGAAGATTTTACTTTGAAAGATGCAGTTCTTTATGGTAATAAGAAGTTATATGAAGCACAAAAAGAGAAAGAGAAACTCTATATGGAGGGTGATTTTGAGAGTGATGAAGTAAACAATCGCCTTGCAGAGTTAGAGATGATTTGTGCAGACGAAGACCCAACTTACGAGAGCGAAGTAAAGATAGAAAAACTTTTAACATCTTTAGGTTTCCCGGTAGAGACGCATGATAATTTAATGAGCACATTAACAGGTGGTGATAAGGTTAAGATACTTTTGGCACAAGTACTATTTTTGCAACCAGATATTTTGTTATTAGATGAGCCTACAAACAACCTTGATATGGAGACAATATCTTGGTTAGAAGAGGAGATTAAACGTTACGAAGGTGTTGTTGTTATTATCTCTCACGATAGACACTTTTTAAATGCTGTTGTAACACATATTTTAGATTTAGACTTTAAACAAATTAGAGAGTTTACAGGAAACTACGATGAGTGGTATATCGCTGCTAACTTAATTAAGAAACAGTCTGAGCTAGAGCGTAGTAAGAAGCTTAAAGAGAAAGAGGATTTAGAGAAGTTTATCGCTAGATTTAGTGCAAATGCATCTAAAGCAAAGCAAGCTACGAGTCGTCAGAAACAGCTTGAAAAGTTAGATATTGAAGAGGTTAAAATATCTTCTCGCCGTGACCCATCTATTATGTTTAAAGCTAGCAGAGAGATAGGAAACGAAGTTTTAGAAGTTAATGATATTCATAAAGCTTATGGTGAGCATAAAGTATTAAATGGTATATCATTTAAGGTTAATAAAGAGGATAAAATCGCAATTATTGGTGGTAATGGTGTTGGTAAAACTACTTTAGTAGAGATTATTATGGGTAATTTAGAGCCTGATAGTGGTAGTGTTAAATGGGGTCAAACTGTTACACCTACATACTTCCCTCAAAATACAACAGAGATATTAGATGCTCACGAAAAACTATACGAGTGGATTCAAGGGCATGATTTAAAGTGGCATATCGATGAAATTAGACAGTGCTTAGGAAGAATGCTATTTAATGGTGAAGAGCAAGAGAAAGAGGTAGTTGCCTGCTCTGGTGGTGAGAAACACAGAATTATGCTAAGTAAAATGATGATGGATAGTGCTAACTTCTTAGTTTTAGATGAGCCAAACAACCACTTAGACTTAGAGGCTATTATTGCCCTTGGTGAAGCACTGCACCAATATCAAGGTGGAGTAATTTGTGTTACTCACGACCGTGAATTGATAGATGCCTTTGCTAATAAGATTATTAAAATTAAAGATGATGGTACTATAGACATTTTCGAAGGAAATTACGAAGAGTATATGGCTTCTTTGGCTTAATTGCTGAATTTTAAAGACAAGGTAATTAGAGATTACCTTTTTTGCAAAAGTAACAAATATCTGCTATAAAAATACTTTCAGGTGCGGTATAGATACCGCACACTACAAAACACTTACCGCGTAGGGTCGGTTTACCGACCAAGAAATAGGTATTCATCTAAATTATTGGTCGATAAATCGACCCTACGTGTAGATAAATATTTGAAGATCCAGAATGTAAATGTTATATTATTGTTGAATAACTTTTTAACTCATTTCTTGCTTCTTGATAATTTGGGTAGTATTGTGAGACACAATTCCAAAAGTCTTTGGAGTGGTTTTTATGTTTTATATGGGCTAATTCGTGTATTATAATGTAATCGCTTAGTGTTTGGGGTAGGGCAGTTA
The DNA here is from genome assembly GCA_027024155.1 of Campylobacteraceae bacterium. Taxonomy (GTDB): domain Bacteria; phylum Campylobacterota; class Campylobacteria; order Campylobacterales; family Sulfurovaceae; genus JAADEQ01. Next base: position 45,167 of record JALVTE010000076.1, on the reverse strand, counting down.
AGGCTATATTTAGAGAGATATTATTGACAGAAGAGCAACTCCCCCATCTTGTTTTTGCTTTTCGAAAGCTAACTTTTTTGGGTTTTAAATTCATTATATTAGAGAAGTGATTAACTCTGTCTAAAAATAGAGTAGGGGCGTGCTGTCTGTATATAAACTCTCTTATTATCTCTTTGCTCTCGTTTGTTAGTGGTTTATAAAGTTCTAAAATTAGTTTATTATCTTTTATTTCAGCTCTTTGCTGTTTAAAATTTTGATTAACACTCTCTACTATCTCTATTTTTTCACCTCGATAAAGTAGCTCTAAAAGTTCTTCTTTAATGGTGTTATTTTGTGCAAATTTATTGTGGGCTTTTTCTATTTTTTTAATATTTTGTTTTAGTATATTTAAAATATTTTTGTTTGAGAAACTGCTGTTGCACTTTACTTCTATTGAGTCTTCTTTAATTTGATAATAGAAGTGTTTTATAGGTTTTCTGACAATAGAAATAGCAAGAGTGGTATTTTGAAGTTGTAACTCTATTACTCTTCTCCAATGCCGTAGCTAATTTGATTTTTCTCTAAGAACTCTATATATTTAGCAAACTCATCTTTTGCTTTTTGCTCATCGTAAGAGGCAACTGAAATAGTTGCACGAGGTCCATCGCTGTACAGTTTTGGCAGAGATGAAACCTCTACACCCTCTGGACTGTTTTGCATAAGTTCTATAAACTCATTCTCTCTGCATAGTGCTGTTAGTGTGTATCTATACTCTTCTTTACCACTATCTTTAAAATATTTATCTAGTGCATACTCTACCATAGGGTGGCTCATCTCTGGAAAGCCAGGCATAAAAAAGTATCTATCATCCAAGCTAAAACCCGGCATTTTATTTACTACATTTGGTAGTAGCTTTGCTCCAAGTGGAAGTTTTGCCATATTTATTGGGTGTGGGTAAGCTTTGTCACCTAAACGCTCTATTATTAATTTTTCAAACTCTCTGTTTGGATAGAGTTTGCCATCTTTTAAAGCTTTTGCTGCTGCTAATCTAGTATGGTCGTCTGGTGTTGAGCCAATTCCGCCAAAACTAAATAGTACAGAGTTTGGAAGAGTAGAGATGTAAGAGATTGTAGAAGCAATAATCTCTGGCGTATCATCTATAATAAAAGAGCCAGCAAATTTTAAATTTCGACTCTTTAGAGTGTCTCGTAAAAAGTTAAAATGGCTATCTTGTCGTCTGCCATTTAGTATTTCGGTACCTATAATTAGAGCATAAAAGTTTGGATTATCCATTTTTACTCTTCTATATAGTTTTTAAGTTTTCTACCAACTTTAGGGTGTTTAAGCTTTTTAATTGCTGAAGACTCTATCTGTCTTACACGCTCTCTTGTTACATTTAACTCTTTACCTATCTCTTCTAATGTTCTATCACTCTTATCCATTAGTAAACCAAATCTCATTCTTACAACTGCTTGTTCACGCTCATTTAATTGCTCTAAAACTTCGTCGATTTGGTTATTTAAGTCATCATTCATTACTGCATCTGTTGGGCTTAGTGCACTCTTATCTTCAATAAAGTCTCCAAAGCGTCCATCATCTTCATCACCTACCGGTGCTTCTAAACTTACTGGTTCTTTAGTGATTTTAATAACATTTTTAACTTTATCGACACTTAAACCTACCTCTTTAGCAATAGTATCTAAGTCTGGCTCTTTCCCGCTCTCTTGTAGATGTTTTCTAATAATTTTGTTAATTCTGTTGATTGTTTCAATCATATGAATTGGTATTCTAATTGTTCTAGCTTGGTCTGCAATAGCACGACTAATTGCCTGACGAATCCACCAAGTAGCGTAAGTAGAGAATTTATAACCTTTTTGGTACTCAAACTTATCTACTGCTTTCATAAGCCCTATGTTACCCTCTTGAATAAGGTCTAGGAATGGTAAACCACGGTTTGTGTATCTTTTAGCAATAGATACAACAAGTCTAAGGTTAGATTTTGCCATTCTAATTTTTGCTTTTTCACTCTTGTTTTTACCAATTCTAATTTGCTGTAAAATACCCTCTAACTTTTCTGGGTCTAAGTTAAAGCTGTTTTTACTAGCCTCTTTTGTCTCAAAAAGCTTTTTGATTTGAACATATGTGCTAACCATTGTAGCCTCTGGTACAGCGTTAGCAATATCCTCTTTATCCATATTAATAATATTATCAAGTATCTTTTGATGTTCTGCTCTTAATTGGTCGTTAAATAGTTGTAGTTTGTACTCTAACTTTTTTAACTCTCTATCGAAAGAGTCATCACTCTTTAGTGCTGTCTCTATTGCTTTTACCAACTCGTTTATCAGTTTACTTGTTGGTCCTAAGTTTAATAGAGCCTCTTTAAGGAGATATTTTTTATATGCTGTCTTTAAGTGTTGATGGAAGAGTGCATCCTCTTTTACAGAGTCATCTTCTCGCATTGCATCGAATTTGTCTTTCTCTTTCATCCACTCTTTTTTAGCTTTTTCTAAAACTTTAAAGCGTTCTATTACTTGAGTTGCTCTTTTATCTATTTTGGGTGCTGCCTCTTCATCTGAATCTTCGCTAGCATCATCTACTACATCTTCTGCCTCATCTTCAGTAGCATCTTCGAAACTTTTGAATAACTCTTTTACTCTTCTTTCTCTATTTAAAAGAGGCTCTTTATAGTTTAAGATATAATCAATTAAGTATGGCACAGAACAGATTGCATCTATAATAATATCTTCGCCATCTTCAATTTGTTGGCTTAGCTCAATCTCTTCTTCTTTTGTTAGTAGTGGAATTTTACCCATCTCTCTAAGATACATTCTAACCGGGCTGTCACTACGACTCCACTCTAAAAGCTCTTTATCTTTTGTGATGTCGAATTCATCTTCTACTTCTGCATCGTAAGCTGCTTCTCTCTCTTCTGATAGTTTTTGCTCTCTTTTGTCATTTACAAATTTAGCATACACAGATGCTGGAACAACTTCTACATTATATTTTTTAGCTAATGATTTTATCTTTTTAGCTTGTGCCGCTGTTGGTGCTTTGTCGAACTCTTTTGCTACATTTTCATAAGTAGCCATAGCACCTTTTTTTAAACTTTTAAACTGTTTTTCTATATTTTTTAATGGATCTTTCTCTTTTGTTGCAGACATATTAATGTAGCTCCTAGTAGTTGTTAAATAAGGTATATATTATACCGAAAATTTTGTTTAATTTAAGTAAAATGTAAGATTTTTTAAACTTTTTTTAATTTAAAGTAACAAAAAATATAATTTCTTTGCTAGAAGAAAGAGAAGGAACTTGTATATAACGGAACCTTCTCTAATTTAAGATATGTTTAATACTCTATATCTTGAGCATCGCTACTATTACTATTGCCATTATTTAAAACAGAATCGACAATACCCTCTTCAGAGTCACTATTTTTCATATTTTGTTGCATTTTCATCTGTTCAATTTGATACTCTGCTCTTTTCTTACTATCTATCTCTTCTTGTATAGTTCCTTCATTTGGGAGTATCTGCTTGCATTTGGATCTTCCTAGCATCCAGCCATCTACATAAGTTTTAGAAGATGAAGATTTAGAATAATCTTTTTTAAAATTCCCTTCTGCAGTATGGCAACCATCTCGTACACCTTGTTCAAAATCTAAACCTTCACTTTTACCAAAATTTATACTGTTGTAACAATACATTCCATCTTGACAACTAGATGGTATTGCATCGCTACTATTACTACAACCTACTAACATAGCAATAGATGCTAATGATAAAAGAGATATTTTAACTATTTTGCTCATATTAACCCTATTTTGTTTTATTTCTCAATATTTTACCATATAGTATTAAATCTTTGCATATAATATATAAAAAAATGGAATTAAGCAAAATGAAGAGAGCATTTATTTTAAGTTTATTTATTATTAGTGTTAGTGTAGCTAATGTGTTAAATTATATCAATTCTATTAGGGTACATAGTGGGGCGAGCCCCTTAAAATATAGTAAAATACTATCTTTTTCAGCAAAAAAACATGCAATTTATTTAGAAACAAATCGTGAATTTGGGCATAGTGAAAACAGAAACAAAATAAATTTTTTTGGAGCAATGCCTTGGGATAGAATAATAAATGCTGGTTTTGGCTCTAAGGCTGTTGTAGAGAATATCTCGTTTGGTGAAAGAAGTTATAATGCTTCTATAGATAAAATTATGGCTACTGTTTATCATAGATTAGCTTTTTTGGAGACAAAAATAGATAGTATAGGATTTGCTAAGTTTGATAATATTTATGTATACGATATGGGTAATAGTAAAATAAGTTCTTTATGTAAAAAGAGTTTTTTGATAAAAGGTTCTGCAATGCAAAACTTATGTAAAAATAGGTATAAAGAGATACCATTAAATATATTTAAAAATGTACTTAATAAAACCAATAGTTACTCTAAAGATATAATTATTTATCCATATAGCAAACAAAAAGATGTTGCTGTATCGTTAGCTAACGAGAGACCAAAGTTTACTTATAAGAGAAATTGTGGTTTGCCTATTAGTATTATTTTTAATAATTATTACTATAAGCAAGTGTTTATAAAAAACTTTGAATTAAAAGTTAAAAATAGAGTAGTGCCAAGTAAAATTGTTACTTTTAGAAATGATAGGAGAAAAAAACTTAAAAAAAATAGTTTTGTCTTATTGCCACTACAAAAACTTAAACATCATACTAAGTATAGAGTGTTTTTACAAACTATTATAAATGGAAAACTTAAAAAAGTTAGCTGGAGTTTTACAACTCGTTAGCTAGCTTTGTATATGCCCTCTGGTAAAGTATCTTCTTGTCCTGGAAATATACTCTCTACATTTATTTCTGGATGTATTAACTCTCTAAGTTTTTTTTGTACAACCATTTTAGTTGTCATTACGCTCATAGAACAGCCATTACATGTTCCACCCAACTCTACATATATTACTCCATCCTTGACTCCCAAAAGCTTCATTGTCCCTTCATGGGATTTTACATACTCTTCTATTTTTGGGAGGTAATTTTTTGTTGCTATATATAAATCTTCATCTGAAAATGGTATCATTCTTTTTTACCTTTATGTTGGATTTGTTAAAATTTCAACAAAGCTATTAATTTTGGCAAAATATAACACAATATTTTTAAAAAAAGATAAATTTGGAGAGTAATGCGTTGTTTTAGTTGTGATAGATTATCTATTGAACCTATTTGTAAAGAGTGTCAAAAAGACTTTTTAACTCCTGAAATGATAGAAAAAGAGATTGGGAATTTAGATGTAGTCAGCTTTTTTGATTACTATTTAATTGTAGAATTTGTAAAAAGTAAATATATATCTAGTGGCTATAGAATATATAAATTCTTAGCTAAAAAGTATTTTGCTCCATTTTTAAAGGCATATGTAGAGAATATAGATTGTGATAAACTGTATGTAATTGGTGTAGATGAAAATGTAGATAGAGGTTACTCTAATGTAGCACTTTTAACACATTATTCTACAAAAAAAAATAAAAAAGCTATTGCATTACATAATGCATTAAAAGCGAAAAATAGAGTACAATATGCAGGGCAATCATTAGAATTTAGATTAGAAAATCCTAGAGATTTTATATATAATGGTCCAGAAAATATAGATGCAATAATTGTAGATGATACTACAACTACTGGAACTACACTAGAACAAGCTCATAGAGTCCTAAAAAAACATAATGTTAATGTACACTTTGCTTTAACATTGGCAAATGCAAGAGAAGGGATGGATTATTAGCGTTGCAAAATGTATCTAAAAGAGAGATGTTATTTAAGTATAGTCGATTATTAGAGCTTCCCTTAATAATTTGAGTGATATAATGCAAAAAAAAATAGGAATATTTTATGAATATATTTGACGATGATGATTTTATGAGTACGACTCCGAAAGATAACTTTATGTCTATTATTAAGACTGCAAATCAAAACATTGTAGAGATGGAAATAGAAAAGATGTTTGGTAGATTAGCACTTGCAGAGAAATTATTGGAAGAAAATGGATTAGAAGAGCAGTATGAAAATCAACTTAGAACATTTGAAGTTGCAGAGCCTAAAGAGTATGAAAATAGAGTAAACTCTCTATTCTTAGAGACAGTTGGTAATATTGTAACACAGTGTGAATAGGGATTAAAATAGTGCTAGAAGCAGTAGAGAGAAAAATAGAACAGTATATTTTAGATTTAGACGAAGCAGATATTGCAAAAGTGGTATCTAAAATACCAGCTGGTAAACGCTTAAGAGCTAGACTTATGCTAGAGATTGCAGGTAGTGGTTTAAGCGTAATAAAATCTGCTGCTATTGTAGAGATGATACATGCAGCAAGTCTACTACACGATGATGTCATAGATGATGCTTTTACAAGAAGAGGTGTGGCTTCTGTAAATGCTATTTTTGGTAATAAAAGTGCAATTATGGTGGGCGATGTTTTATACTCTAAAGCCTTTTATGAACTTATTGATATTGATAAATTTGTAGCTAAAAGTATATCTAATGCAGTTGTTCAGTTAAGTATTGGTGAGCGTAAAGATGTTTATATGGGTGAACATTTTAATACAAATCGTGAAGCTTATATAGAGATGATTTATCAAAAAACAGCCGCACTTATAGAAGCAGCTTCTGAATCTGCTGCAATTTTGGCTGGCAAGCCTAAAGAGATATATAAAACATATGGTAGAAACTTAGGTATAGCATTTCAGATGATAGATGATATTTTAGATATTGTATCGGATTCTACAACTTTAGGTAAACCTGCCCTTAATGATTTTAAAGAGGGTAAAACGACACTTCCATATATATATTTGTATGAAGTTTTAGATACTAAAGATAAAATGAAGTTAAAATCTTTACATAAAAAAGTATTAAAGCCAAATGAGCAAGAGTGGATAATAACTAAATTTAATGAGTATAATATTATAGAAAAAGCTAAGCAAGAGGCTTTTGAACTTATAAATGAGGCGATAGAAATTATGCAAAAAGCTGGTGAACATGGTTTGGAAGCTATTGCTATAAAAATGGTAGATAGGAGCTTTTAGTGTATTATCAAGTTGTTAGTTTTAATTATAAAAAATGTTCACTAGAGCAAAGAGAGTCTATTGCATTTAAAGATGAAAATGAAGTTAAGGATTTTTTAAATGCATTAACAAATTTTGACTTTATATTAGAGGCATTTGTTGTTAATACTTGTAATAGGGTGGAGATAGTAGTCGCAAGTCGAGATAACTTTGCTACCTATCATGCAATTTTAGGAATTTTAAGCAAAACCAAGGGTATTAATTTTTATGAGTTAGAGAAAAGTGCCCTTCGTTTTGAAGAGAATGAGGCGGTTGAACACTTTTTTAATGTTGTATCTTCATTAGATTCAATGGTAGTTGGAGAGGCACAAATTACAGGGCAAGTTAGAGAGGGCTTTAGACTTTCTTACAAAAATGGTACAGTTGGAAAAGAGCTAAATAGATTACTTAGTCATGCTGTTAAATGTGCTGCCGAGATTAGAAATAGTACAAATATATCAGAGCATCCAATATCTATAGCATCTGTAGCTGTTGCACAAGCCGAAGAGGAGTTAAGCTCTCTCTCTGGTATGGTTGGTGTAGTAATAGGCTCTGGAGAGATGGGTAAATTAGCAGCTAAACATTTGCTAAGAGCAGGAGCAGATGTATTATTGCTTTCTCGAACAAAAGAGCATGCACAAGAGCTTGCACAGGAGCTTGGCGAGAATGTTAAAGTAGGAAACTATGAAAAATTATCTGTATATATTAATAAATATAGACTACTATTTACAGCTACTTCTTCTAAAGAGCCAATAATTACTAGCGATATGATAGAAGAGAGAAATATGGATAGGCTCTGGTTTGATATGGCGATACCTAGAGATATCGATAAAAACATAAATGTAGATAGAATTAAAACTTACTATATAGATGATTTACAAGAGATATCTAAAAATAATCATGCACTTAGAAGAGAGCAAGCTATTATAGCAGCAGATATTGTTAAAAAACATAAAAAAGAGTTTTTAAGATGGTTGCAAGCTTTAGCAGTAGAGCCTGTTATTAAACAGATTCGTTTAAATATTCAAGATATTGTTAAGCAAGAGGTGGCAAGAGTAACAAAAAAAGGGCATTTACCAAAAGAGTCTAGTGAAAATTTAGAGTATATGGCACTACAACTCTTTGATAAATTTTTGCATAAACCCACAAAAAAGATGCGAGAGTTATCTAAAGAGAGCGAAGGTACAGTTGCAATAAATGCAATTAAAGAGATATTTAATGTAAACACAGATAGTGTTGATCCCCAAAAATATAAAAAGGATAATTAATAATGAAATTTTCAGAAGCTTTTATATTTACATCAAAAGATGTACCAAGTGAAGCTACGCTTCCAAGTCATATATATCTACTTAAAGGTGGCTTTATACAGAGTGTTGGTGCGGGGCTTTATAACTTTTTACCATTAGGTAAAAAAGTTTTAGATAAAGTACACGCAGTTGTTAAAGAAGAGTTAGATACAGCAGCTTGCCAAGAGGTTGAACTTGCTTTCGTAACACCAAGCGAATTTTGGATAGAGAGTGGCAGATTTGAAAAGTATGGTAAAGAGTTACTTCGCTTTAAAGATAGAAAAGATGCAGAGTTTGTATTAGGTCCAACACACGAAGAGATGATGGTAAACTTAGTTCGCTCTTATGTAAAAAGTTATAAGCAGTTGCCAATTAATCTATATCAAATTAAAACCAAATTTAGAGATGAAATAAGACCAAGATTTGGGCTAATGCGTGGGCGTGAATTTTTAATGAAAGATGGTTATAGTTTCCATAAAGATGAAGAGTCTATGATAAAAGATGGCTTTAATAAAATGGAAGAGACTTATAGCAATATATTTAAAAGATTAGGGCTAGATTTTAGAGTTGTAGAAGCAGATAGCGGTGCTATTGGTGGAAGTGGAAGCAAAGAGTTTATGGTACTTGCAGATAGTGGAGAAGATACTATAGTTGTATGCGAAGAGTGTGAATATGGAGCAAATATCGAAGCAGCTGTTAGAGCAAATCCAAAAGCACCACATGAAGTAAATAGCGAGTATGAGAGACCAGAGATGAATTTTGGTAAATTTCTTACTCCTAATGTTAAAACTATAGATGAGTTAGCAGAATTTTTTAAAATAGAACCATATTATACGCTAAAAGTTGTAGCTAAAAAAGCACTTTATGATGATGGTGTAGAAAAAATTGCATTATTTGGTATTAGAGGTAGTGATGAACTCCAAGAGGTAAAGGCTTGTAATGCAGTAAATGCTAACGAATTAATAGATATTAGTGATGAAGAGTTACAAGAAGCTGGGCTAACACCAGGATTTATGGGACCAAAAGATTTGCCAGAAGATATTTTATTTGTTGCCGATAATCAGTTAAAGGGTGAAATATCAACAATAGCTGGTGCGAATGAAGTAGATTATCACTATGTCGGATTAAATTTAGTAGAGCTAGGCTTAGAGTACAAAGATTTAGTTGCTGTAAAAGAGGGTGATAAATGTGCTAGATGTGAAAATGGAAAATTAAAATATACTAAAGGTATAGAAGTAGGGCATATTTTCCAATTAGGTGATAGATACTCTGCACCTATGAAAGCTGAATTTTTAGATGAAAATGGAAAGTCTAAACCATTTTTAATGGGAACTTATGGTATTGGTATTTCAAGACTTTTGGCTGCAATAATTGAACAAAATCATGATGATAGAGGTCCTATCTGGACAAAAGAGAGTACACCTTTTGATTTAGAGATAATTGTATCAAATATTAAAAAAGAGGAAGAGCTAAGCTTAGGTGAGAGATTATATAAAGAGCTTAGTAAAGATTTTGATGTGCTATTAGATGATAGAAAAGAGAGATTTGGCTTTAAAATTAGTGATTTTGAATTGCTAGGTATTCCATATGCAATTATTGTTGGTAAAAAAGTAAAAGATGGCTTGGTAGAGATTGTAAATAGAAAGACTCTTGAAAAAGAGGAAGTTTCAATAGATGAAGTAGCTAGTAAAGTTAGAGGATACTTAGTATAAATGCTTTTACTTGTTGCTTATTTTATAATTGAACTTTTAGTATCTATAAAGATGGGTATTATAATTGGCTTTGGTTGGAGTGTTGTTTGGGTAGTAACGACATCTCTTATTGGTGTACTCCTACTTAGGCTATCTCCCTATGCAATTATGGATAGCTTTAATAGTATAGGATTTAAAAAATTTAATTTAATAAGTGCACAAAATGCTGCTATTTCTTATATACTTGGTGCTATACTTTTAATAATTCCAGGTGTTTTTAGTGATATATTAGGTATTTTACTACTTTTATACACAATTTATCTAAGAATGTTTGCTAAAATAGTGCCGGATGAAAATATAAAATATAAAAAAGGAGATGACGATGTCATTGATGTTGAAATTATCGACAGCGATTCTAGCGACAACATTAGCTTCAAACGCTAATTTTAATTTAGAAAATTATATAAAAAATGATTTTATTAAAAACCCACAAATAAAAGTAAAGGGTGTAGAGTTACTTGAAAAGAAAGATTTAAAAGATGCTAAGGGTTGGCAAGCGTATATGTTTTTGATGAATTTAACTATTAAGAACAAAACAGACAACTATCCAGAAACATTATATGTTAATGATAAAGAGGGCTTAGTTACTACTAATCTTTATAACTATAAAACACATAAAGCTATTGGCAAAAACCTTCGTCCTAAAATGGATAATAGTTACTATAATGATGCACACTTAATTGCTGGTAAAAAAGATGCTAAACATAAATTAGTAGTTTTTTCAGACCCTATGTGCCCATTTTGTAGAAAATATGTTCCAACAATTTATAAAGATGTAAAAGAACATCCAAATGATTTTGCTCTCTATTATTACCATATGCCATTAACTAGAATTCATCCAGTATCTGGTGTTTTGACAAGAGTTATGGAAGCATTACAAAAACAGGGTAAAATTGAAGATGCTATGAAAATGTATACATTAAATGTACCATTAGGTGAGACTAACGAAGATAAAGTTTTACAAGCTGTTAAGAAACAGTTTAATATTGATGTACCAAAAGCAGATATAGACAAACAAGAGATTAAAGATGCTGTAAAGTCAGATAAAGATAAAGGTACAAGAGTAATGTTAAGAGGTACGCCAACTGTTTATGTAGATGGAAAATTTGACCCAGAGACTATGGGTTATAAAAAATTAATTGAGAAGAAATAGATAAGTGAAAAAAGTAGTTATAGCAACAAGAGAGAGCCAACTGGCTCTTTGGCAAGCGTATCATATTCAAGATAGAATACGAGAATTATTTAGTGATGTAGAAGTGGAGATAAATAAAATGACAAGCCGTGGCGATGTTATTTTAGATAAACCTTTAGCACTTATTGGCGGTAAAGGACACTTTACAAAAGAGTTAGAAGATGCAATGCTAGAGGGTAGGGCGAATTTAGCAGTACACTCACTAAAAGATGTACCTACATTTATTCCAGATGGTCTTAAACTTGCTGCTGTAACTAAAAGAGCAGACCAAAGCGACCTTTTTTTGTCTCATAAATATAAAAGCTTTGACTCTTTGCCAAAAGGTGCAGTCGTAGGAACTACAAGCCTTAGACGGAGAATGCAACTTTTAGCAAAACGCCCAGACTTAATTGTTAAAGATTTAAGAGGTAATGTAAATACACGCCTTAGAAAACTAAAAGAGGGTCAGTACGATGCAATTATTTTAGCATATATTGGACTTAAAAGATTAGATTTAATAAAAGATATTCCATATACAGAGAAATTAGAGTTTATGCTACCACCAATGGGGCAAGCTGCACTAGGAATAGAGATTTTAGATAACAATAGTTTTTTAGATAAAATTGCTAATGCATTAAATGATAAAGAGACATTTATTTGCACAAAAATAGAGAGAGACTTTGTATCTAAAATTGGGGCAGGCTGTTCTGCACCCGTTGCTGTAAATGCTAAAATTAATGGCGATATAATAGAGGTAAAAGCTCTAATCGGATACCCTGACGGCACTAAAATATTGGCTAAAGAGTTGAGCTCTACAGTAGAAGAGCACTCTACTTTGGGTGAAAAATTAGCTAACTTAATGATAGAATATGGTGCGATAGAACTACTAAAAGAGGCAGAAAAGAGAGCATTTAAAGATGAGCGTCCAGAGCGTCTTTAATATTTTCGCTATAGCTTTTTTATTATCTGGCTGTAGCGATAATGCACAGATAAATTACTATGACAAATCCTTAAAAACTAAAAAGCTTAAGTGTATATCTTACTCTCCTGAGTCTAATAATACATTAGATTTAGAGCTATCTAAACTATATAAGTTTAATAAAAATTGCCCAAATAGGTTAAGTTTATCTTATAAATCTGATATAGTTTGTCATAGTCCTTATAACGTTGCTAGCAAAGTTAATAGCAATTTTCCATCTGCATATATAACTTTAGAAGTTAGAACAGGTTTTAAATTAAGATATAGTTATTACAAAGATTTAACAGGTAAAGCTACAATTAGCGATTTAAAAGATGCTTTTAATAGATTAAAAGATGATATTTTGTAATCTTGTACTATAATTACATAAAATTTAATAGGAGAATAGAATGGGTAGAGCGTTTGAATATAGAAAAGCTGCCAAAATGAAGAGATGGGGAACAATGTCTAGACTTTTCCCTAAGCTTGGTAAAATTATAACTATGGCTGCAAAAGAGGGCGGTTCTCCTGACCCAGATATTAACTCTAAACTTAGAACTGCAATTATGAATGCTAAAGCTCAAAATATGCCAAAAGATAATATAGAAGCGGCTATTAAAAGAGCATTTAGTAAAGATTCTGCTGATATTAAAGAGATTACATACGAAGCAAAAGCACCATATGGCGTACAGATGATTATAGAGTGTGCTACAGATAATAATACAAGAACAGTTGCAAATGTTAGAGCAATACTTAAAAAAGGTAATGCCGAGATGCTAACTTCTGGTGCACTTAATTTTATGTTTACTAGAAAATCTGTATTTGTGTTTGATAAGAGTGACGATATAGATTTAGAAGAGTTAGAGTTAGAGCTTATAGATTACGGCTTAGAAGAGATAGAAGAGGATGTAGAGCCTCAAGAGAATGCAGAAGATAAAGCAATTATAAGAGTTTATGGCGAGTTTAAATCGTTTGGTGAACTATCTAAAGCTATAGAAGAACACGGTATAGAAATAAAATCTGCAAACTTAGAGTTTATCCCAAATACAACAGTAGAGTTAAACGATGAGCAATTAGATGAGATAGAAACTTTAGTTGAAAAGCTAGAAGAAGATGATGATGTTCATAAAGTTTATACAAATTTGGCATAATATGGTTTTGTAAAATGGAGTTTAAGTTAAAATCTGAAACTATAAAAAATTTAGAAGCCTTTAGCCAAATGTTAAATAAGAGTGTCGATAAAATTATAGAAGAGGCACTCGAAGAGTACTTTGCTTCTACTCAAGAGAAGTTACTAAAAGATACTATCGAAAAAGAGAACGCCCAAATAAATCTTAGCTACGACGAATTTTGGGACGGCGTAGATTTAGATTAAAGGTTAGGGTTCTCTTTTACATATGCATAGCCAGTCTCTGGTACTACATGTATAGTAAAGTTGCTTTCATTAGAGTTCCCAAATTCGAACTCTATTGTGCAATCATTAGATGATGAATAGTCACCATAATCTGGTTGTGTACTTGAACCAAATTTTCTATATACTCTTCCAAAATTATCAAAACCCATATATTGAGTAGTTCCAAATCCACATCCTGCAAATTTGAAATTAGTTATTCCAAATTTACTCTTTATGAAACTATTAGTGCTGTAAGCATTTCCATAATTATTAGTAGGAGAACAATTTTTATAACCATTACCAAACATAGGTTTACCATTCGATGGATCTAATACGACTTCATTTGTATCTATTGAACCATTATAGTTAGCATCACTTCCTATATATAGGTATATATCGCTGCTACCACTACATCTATTCACAGAAAATCTCCAGTAAGCTTTTTGCCATGATGTATTTGTATCGTTTTGCTTATTATCGTGTAGTGCTAAGTTTTGGGTGTATCTTACCATATTTAGTAGATATTGCATAGCTTCTAATCTATTGTCTCTATGCATTCTAGGTACTGTAAGTGTTGCTAATATTCCTATAACAACAATAACAATTATTAATTCTATCATTGTAAATGCGTTATGTTTTTTCATAGTTTTTGTATACTCCTTCTATGGTATGTTATCCAAGGTACCTTACTAGCATTTGCTGCTACAGCTACTTGTTGGTAATCTTTGTATCTTACATATACATCTACTATGACAGATAGTGAATCTACATCGTTATTTGAAAGTACTGCTGCTTTATTTGTACAGTATTGTATATACTTTTGATTGCCTATATAGGTTAAATCAACAGTTATTTGATAACCCTGACCATTAGATGGATTTGTTCCTATGGTGGAATTGATTGTGCTTATACAATTACCTGGCTTTGTTCTATCGTTACCTGAAGCAGCTAATATTGCATACTCTGTAAAACTTCTTGCATATAATCTTGCTTGGTCTGCTTGATACTGTATTGTTCCTGTTTTTGTAGTTGAACTACTAATATTAAATATATAGCTAGATACTATAGCTAATAGCATTATTACAAATATTGCTACTAGCATAGAAAAGCCATCTCTAAATTTTCTCATTTAAATACCACCTTCTCTTTACATACAGAAATTGTACTATTAGCATTTAATCCAATTCGCTCTTTTGCACACAGTTTTATATGAACTCTATTTTGTGTAGCATAAGTTTTAAATACTGTTATATTTTTTGCTAATATCTGTTTTTTTACGCCAGTAGTACTATCGTAATCTTTACCTTTCCAAGGTCTAAAGTTATATCTTAGCTGTAAATTAAATGTATCATCTCCTGTAGCGTTAATATCTACAGGTACAATAGCATATGCACTCCAAGCTAATTTGTAGTGTTCGGTTATTCTATTATTAGCTGGAGGCTGTATGGATAATGTAGGAGGAACATTGCTATATGTAGTTACTATACCAACACCATTATGATTGCTACCGTTATATCCAACATTAGTATAGTCATAGTTACCTGGAAAAAATATTGCTACATTATCCTTACTATTGTCAAACCTAGCTTGACCTGCCGATAATTTACGTATTATAGTATTTGCAAAAGCTAAATCTGAACCAGGAGTTACTATGCTATTTTTACTACTAGCGTTTATATTACAAAAACCACTCCAACCTGGTTTGCGTGATGTAGTTATATCTCGGCTTGCATTAAAGCCATCTTTGTCCCAGCCAATCCACTCTAAAACATCATAATCTTCAGGAGCAGTATCGATAGCACTTATTTCATGAGAAGTTGCACTTTTTCTCTTAACAACTGTGCCACCTATTGCGTAGTCTAATCTGTTTGCTATTTGTGTAATGGCTAACTCTACTTGCATATTGGCTCTATTTATGGCATTGGCTCTATTGTATCCCATATAGGTTTTAGCAATTAAACCAGATGCGATAGAAGCTACTATGCCCAATATAACCATAGTAAATATTAACTCTATGATAGTAAATGCTCGTTTCAAAATGTTCTCTCCTTAAGTTTGCTACTTCCTATATTACAAGAGAATGCTTTTAGTGTAATTGTTCCTAAGTTTTTATTATTAGTGCTTGTTAATTTTATCTGTATAGCCTTTATATTTGTAGATTTATTAGAAACTTTGTTAGGATTAAATGGGTCGTTAAAAGTTATAGAATTACCTTTAAACATTGGGGGCATATTTGTAGGGTTATCATTTATATAATATACAGTAGTATTCATATCGATAGAAGTATCTTTATAATCACCACTTATAGTCGTTGTATTGTTAAAGTCTTGTAATTTAGATGTTGCACCATTATAGTCATCTACATCATCCATTTCTCCTGCATCGTTACTATCTATACCAAGTTTTGCAGGAGGTGTTGCAGTAAGTTTTTTCCCATTTATATTTACTGCAAATCTTCTTGGTGTAGATTTTGGAGAACCTAATCTTCTTGATAAAGCATAACTTACACCACCAAAAGTGATATTGGCATCCATTAAGCTAGAATTTGTTTTTTGAACAACTAATATTGGATTATTATATTTAGGATTAGTTGCATTCTCGTCCCAAAATAGAGACATTATCATATTTATTTGTGAAGCAGCCGAAGAGATAGACTCTTGTGTTACTACTTGATTAGAAGCCTTATTTGTTTGATGTATTAGATTTGGAACTGATAAGAGTGTAATTGCAATAACAACTATTGCAAATATTAATTCTATTAAAGCTATACCTTTTCTCATGCTACTCCTTTACCATTCTAACTTATTGGTTTTACGACCACTACTTTTATTTACATCTATAGCATTACCTGTTTTACCTTCCCCTGACCAAGCAGAAGTAGGATTAATAAATCTAACACCTTCTAAAGAAGCAGGAGCTACATTTTGAGACTTATTAAATAATAAGAATGGATATTTGTTTTTCATTGTTTGTGTTGGTACTATATGTACCGTAAATGGTCTAGGTACACCTGAACCTGCAGTAACAATTAAATTTTTATTAATACCATTTGTAAAGCTTGATATATCTGTTAAATTAATAGTTGCTTTAGATGGGTCATCAGAATTAATAAGAATATCTCCTTCACCATTAGCAGCATTATGAAAACTATTTATCCACCAATCATATTCATTTGTAATAGCATTATTAGTATCAATACCATAATTATTACAGATATCTAATGTTTCATTACAAAATAGGGCAATCATCATTGGTGTATTTACACTATTACCTGTAATATCATCGTAAAAATCTGTTTGTGGTTTTGCTTTTGCATAGTATACAGTTTTATTTGTATCTAACTTATTAAATCCTTTTGGAATATGGTTTGTTGTTAAATCTACACTACTACTATCTAATATACTATTAGCTTTAAAATCTCCTAAATGTAGTTTAAATGGATTAACAGGATTATTATATGTTCTATTAAAGTTAAAATACCCTATAAACCTTGCTTTACCTGCCGTTACATTACTATCAACAAAGTATTTCTTATTAAATGTTATATTTAAATTATTATTAGATGCATTACTTATAGTAAGTGATGAAGGAGTATCAACACTGCTATTATATATACTATATTTAAAGTTTACAGTATTACCAGATATATCTGTAATATTGCTATCAACTCCATTTTTAATAGTTTTGTAATCAATATTAATATTTAAATTATTTGCACTACAACTATTAGTGTAGTTTGTTAAAATATTTCCATTTTTGCCAATAGCAGTAATATCTCCAGCAATTTTTAATCCCATTACTGAACCATCTCTAATAGAACTATTTGTTTCATCTAAATTGTTAATGTAAATATAGTTAGAGCCATTATTAGGATTAGAAACAGCACTTATATTATTTACATTAAATCTATAAGGATGCATATTTAAATTTAAATCGTTATAGCCATTTATAGTATCGTTACTCTCAATATTACAACCTCTTACTGCATTCCAATTTCCATTATATATATTAGTTGAACCAGCTTCACAATCAGCATGATTTTTAAAAGGTTTATATTTATAACCTTTATGGTCTACCATTGTCCACTCTGAATCTTCTAAATGAAATTTATATTTACCACTATTATTGATAATTAATCCATTTTGTGGATTAGATAGATTAGAGTCATAACCTATGCTTCGCCCATTTAATATATATGTATATATATCTGTACTGTTTTTATCTAAACAGCTACTTGCATCATTAAATATAGCTAGAGATTTTTTATCGTTTTCATCTCCTAAAACATTTAAATAGTATCCATATGCCACTTTTCCCTCTTGTGGAGAATTAACATACTTTGTAGCATTAATATCTAAATGGTATAGATAACCAGCAGTTAAATTTATATTTGATGTAGAACTATTTTTACCAAGTAAATTCTTTTGAAATGTAGAGTGTGTTTCATTATCATCACTTACTGCTATATCATAGCTTACTGGTCTAATTGCAAAGTTATCTCGAGAACATATTGGAGTGCCGAAATTCTTTCTTAAACACTCATAACAAGTAGTACCTGTACTAGCTGTACATTCACTAGAACATACTTTAGTTGATGCTGAATAGTTATTTTTATATAATTTATCAAAACAGATACTATCTGATTGTGATTTACAATGATGTTTTACAATCACTTTCGTATTATTACTATCTTTTTTTGTTAATACCCAAACTCTAAATGCAGCATTTTTAAGTGCTATATTTTCAGGGTAAGTTGTTTGATTATTTATTTTAGGAAAATCATCAGGTATTTTAACTTTAATTCTTGATTGATTATTAAAATTAATAAACTTACCTATATTATAAGTATCTGGGTCATTACATATTGAATCGAATCCTGCACTACTATTATTATCAAAAGTACTTGCGTCAATTAATTCTAACTCAACAGTTCCATCAAATGTTCCTTTTTCGCTCCAGTCATTATTAGTACCTTTTTTATAAGCTGCAACTGATACTTTATATGGTACGCCAACTACCTGAGTATATAAAGAGTATCTTTTTACTTTAGTTTGATTGAATTTACTATTTCCTCTCTCTATATTAAACATTCCATATACAGGATTATAAACAGGATTTGATTGACATCTATCTATATTAAATATAGAGCCTTTAGGAGCTTCTGTACTTAATTGGTATTCCACTTTATGTACTCCATCAAAGGATACTTTTGCATCTACTACAACATCAAATTTTCCACGGAATTTATTTTTATTAAAATCGTAATACATTTTGGAGTATGTTAGCTCTTTGGCTCCTAAAATACCACCATTTACAGTAGGCGAACTTCCTATTGCTATTTCTCCATTAACAGGGTCTGTATCAATAGCATTATAGTATTCATAAGTATTTGGAATAGAAGTTTTAGAGTCACCTTTTTTATAGCTAAATATATTATTTGGATTAAATTTAACCTTTAATTTAGTATCTAATAAATCAAAATCTGCCTCTTGAGATTTTATCATTATTTTCATTTGTAATGGTTCATTATAGTTATAAGCTGTAAAGTTTCTATCTTGTGTATCTACATCAATATATTCTCCAATCTTAACATCGCTATCGTAACATACTTTAGGAGCATAAAGCTCAGTTGAGAATGCAACCATACTAGGTGTTATATAATCTTTATTTGAAGCAATATCTATATAAATGGAGCTTATATTATTATCTTTATCTCTATATTTTGTAATAATATTTGAAACATCATAAGTATCTATATCGATACCATTTGTATTTATTACATCATTATTCTTACCACTATCTCTTTGTACATTTGCAAGTTTAGCATCAAAAATATTATTTTGTTCATCACTTGTTAGACCTGGCATTAAATCACCTTTATCACTTTGCAATCTTTTAATTTTCATATAGTCATACCAAGATCTACCATCACCTTTATATGGTGCACCATATTTCTCTTCACCTTCTCCTGCAAAAACTGTAAACTGAGAATTTACTGTTCCTTCTTTTGGTAATTTAAATCCAGAAATTTTAACCTCTTGACTTCCATGTTTTTGATAATCTACAGCAGTAAAACCATTATATATGGATACATTTCTAGCTTTACCATGTATAAAATCTTCTTTATATATTACAACTATAGACCAACCTGCATAATCACCATTTAATATCTCCATACCTTCATTTGATAATATGTTTGCTACAGTTATTTTATGTTTACCTTTCGTAAGCTTTTTACTCTGTAATAAAGTTGTTATATCTGCATAAGCAGCATAAGTTGCTCCATAATCTCCATAATCTCCTGTATCATAGTAAAATCTACTTGCTGTAATATTGTGGTAATTTGATTCATTATCTATTTTTAATAAAATCTTATTTGCTGAAGTATTTAAGATATTCATTGTTTCATTATGATTAATATCTTTTGTTACTACAGTTTCATTATTAGAGAAACCGAACATACCACCACTAGATAAATAACTTCTTTTTTGAAGATTTTGATATAAATGTCCATTTTTTGAAAAATGATTACTATTATTTACATTTCCTTGCCAGAAGAGACCAGCCCATATAATATTTTTTCCATCTTGTGACGGTGCATATGAGTTAGGTAGTGTTAGAGTTGATGAAGATGAATCCCAAGTTGTATCGTTATTATCAATATCTATATATTTTACAACATATTTGTTATTGTAATATTTTACTCTATCATTTTGACAAGTACCATCGAAGCTATCATTTTTATCTGTTACGCATTCAACAGTATTACCAGATACAACATAATTACCAATAATATTTCTGGTCTCTAATGGGTTGATTAGTTGAAAATCTTTAAAGCTAGAGTTATATTGAGTTTTAACAGTAATAGTTACATATGCTGTACTTTTACTATTTTTTGCATCTATAATTGTATATTTAAATTTAATAGTACCAGTAAAGTCTTGGTCTGGTTTATATCTTAATTTTCCATTAGATTTTAGAGTAAATTGTCCATGTATTGAAGTTAAGAATTTATAACTATCAATTTTAATTTTATAACCACTATCTTTTCCTTTTCCTGTGTCATCTTTAATAGCATTAGCCTCTAAAGTCTCATTCATACCAATTTCGTAATCGTTATCTTGGGCTTGTAAAGTTGTATACTTAATTGTAATTGTAAACGTTTTTGTTGTTGTTTTAGGAGTACCATTGTGAGAACTTGGGTCATCAGTAGCACTAACTGTTACTTTATATGTACCAGCTTTAGCAGTTACAGGTTTAGATGTTATCTGTTTTGTATTGCTATTATAAGTAAATCCATCAGGTAAACCACTAACTGATATAGTTATAGGGTCACCATCTGGATCATGTGTTTTACCTTTTAAACTATAAGAGAAATTATCGCCTATATATACATTTTCATCTTTAAGATTATCAATTATTGGGGCAGCATTACCACCAGAAGTTAAACATACATCTGAATAACCCATATCTGTCTTATTTTGTAAATATGCATGAGCTCTATTACAAAGTTTACCTGTTTTTAATACTTGTGCTTTAATTTTAACTGTATAGCTTTTCCCTGGTTTTAATTTGTGATGTATGTTGTTTTTACAAAATACATAAGGTCCATAACTATTACTTTTATATTCACAAGTAACATTATACTTCTCTGAATTTTTAGGCACTGAATACGAAATATATTTAAACGCATTTTTTGTTGTACCTGAATGTTTTTCTCCTTTTTGTGTTGTTGGAAACCAATCTTTAATTTTTAACTGTCTATCATCTGGTGTATTATTCGTAATTTTAATTGTAAATGTAACATTATCATCTGCTTCAACTGTACTTTTATCAACAGTTTTTTTTATGGCTACACCATTTCCTACATCATTTATATTAAAATTTACATGATCTCCATTTTCATAATTTCCTTTATCATCAGTAATATATGTATAATTATTATATGAACCTTTTTTTATTGCTTTTGCTTTAAAAGTTATATCTACTTCTGTATCAGCTTTAAATTTGTGGCTACCGCTACATCTTATCTTATTGTTATTTTCACTACAGCTATAATTTTTAACATTATTTGTTATTTTAAGTGAACCCTTTATATATTGAATGGCATCTGTTAAATCATCTCTAATTTTTATTTTTGTACTGTTAGGACCTTGATTTTGTGCATATATTACAAATGTTATCGTATCATTTAAATTATAATTTGCATTATCCTTCTCTTTGCCATTTACAATTAAGTACTTTCCTGCATCAAGAACAACACCATCGTCATTAATGATATTAATTTCTGTTTGCTGATTACCATTACGCCAGTGAAAAGTTTGAGATGGAAAAGTTCCATTATTATAATATTTAACAAAAAAGTCTTCATCATCTTCAATTTTTTTATCACCATTAATTTCAAATGTAAGAGTTTCTGTTTTACTACAGCTACCTTTACTAAAAGTAATTGTTCCACTTTTATACTTATAATCACTATCTGCAGTAGTAGCTGTACCATTTTCTGTATTAAATCTTAATCTGATAGGTGCAAGATTAGGACATTTGTCTATAGATACATTAACATTAACTTTTGTAGTGCCAGAATTCCCTTCTTTTACAGATTTTACAGAATCTACTGTTATTTGTGGATTATTACTATTGTGTTCATCAATCTCTCCTGCAAAGACTATTAGTGGTAATCCCAACACTAGTAATAAGCTTAATAAATATTTATATATATTTAAAAACATTATATTTCCTTTATAATTTAATTCATTTAATCTCTAAATTATAACATAAAAGATATAAATAGTTAGAAAAAATGTCATTAGTTAATATAAATTTAACATATTAAAGCTACAGCATATTTTATAATCTTATCTTATTTTTTATGGTATAATTCTAAAAATTTTAAGGTTGTGTATATGAAAAATAGTAGTTTGATTATTATGGCTATAGTAATTTTAAATAGCTGTAGTGGTGTAAATAATCCTACCCTTGATAAAAATAAAAATATTATCTCTATAAATAACGATAAAAAAATATATAATAGTATATATGAAAACATAGCCCATAAAAACCTAGATGCAGCAGATGATGCCTATATAAAATTAAAAACCAATTATGAAAATTCTAAATATTTAAATAGTGCTGCTGATACTCTAGCTGTTGTGCATATGCAAAATGGTGAATATATATTGGCAAATTTTTATTTGCAAGAGGCTTTGGAGGCAAATAGTGGTGATGAATTTGCAAAGTTTTTGTTAGTTAAAAATCAATTTTTAGCGGCAGATAAAAATAGTAGAGATTTAAACTATATGAATAGGTCACTCAAGGCTTTAAAAGTAAATCAAAATTTGGTTTATGGAGATTATGCAATTTTAGCAAACTCTATGCTAACTAGAGTAAAACTAGAGATGGCTTGGAAAAATAGTCAAATTGGTAACTTATATAAAAGATTAAACAAAGAGAATGCAGCAAATATTTATAGACAAAAAGTTGAGCAATTAGGTATAAATATAGAGGATATTGTAAAAAAATAGGAAAATTAGTGCAAATATTAATAAATATTAAGACATTTTACTCTATTTTTAACATATTACTTGACTTTTAAAGTAAATCTTTACTATATTACCACTTAAATTAGATATTTATTACAAGGATAATAAAATATATGCAATTAAAAGATTATGATAACTTTCCAACGAAACTACCAGTTTTAATAGATGACGAACTATTTTTCTATCCATTTATGATTAGTCCTATTTTTTTAAATATAGAGAGTGACATAAAAGCAGTAGAGAAAGCTATGGAAGATAATTCTCTACTTTTTGTTACAACAACTAAACCTGATGCAGAAGAGAAGAGAGATTTTGATAGTATCTATAAAGTAGGTGTTGTTGGCTCTATAATGAGAAAAGTAGATTTAAATGATGGTAGAGTAAAAGTACTCTTTCAAGGCTTAGCAAAAGCAAAAATTATTGGTGATGAGAAGATAGAAAATGGAGTTTTAACAGCTATTATTGATGTTGAAAAAAATAGTAATGAAAAGTCTATTAGAGTAGATGCACTAATTGGTTTATTGCGCGAAAAAATTCATCAACTCTCTCAGCTTAGTAGTAATATACCCACTGACTTAGTGAAGACTATAGAAGAGTCAAACGAACCAAATAGAATAGCCGATTTAATATCTTCTATGTTGAATTTAAATAAACAAAAAGCATATGAGCTCTATATTAAAAAAGATATAGAAGATAGATTGCTTAGTATAATTGATATTGTGGCTTCTCAAATAGAGGCATTAAAAATTCAAAAAGATATAACAAATAGAGTACATACAAATATTGAAAAGACTAATAAAGAGTACTTTTTAAAAGAGCAATTAAAAGAGATACAAAGAGAGTTAGGTGCTGATGCTCAACGAGATGAAGAGATTGCTGAATATAAAGAGCAATTAGAGAAGATAAAAGATAATTTAAGTGAAGATGCCTATAAAGAGATTGCAAAACAGATAGATAGATACTCAAAAGTACATCCAGATAGTGCAGATGCAACAGTACTACAAAATTATTTAGACTTTGTTTTTGATGTACCCTTTGGTAAATATTCTAAGAAGAGTTTAAATATTAAAAAAGTTGCGGATGAGCTTGATAAAGACCATTACTCTTTAGAGAAGCCAAAAGAGAGAATTGTAGAGTTCTTCTCTGTTAAAGAGTTAGCAGAACTTAGAGGGCGTATAAAAGAGGCTAATGATGGTGTTATTTTATGTTTTGCGGGACCTCCAGGTGTTGGTAAGACATCGCTAGCTAACTCTATATCTAAAGCACTAGAACGCTCTTTAGTACGTATTGCTCTTGGTGGATTAGAAGATGTAAATGAGCTTAGAGGGCATAGAAGAACTTATGTAGGTGCAATGCCTGGTAGAATTGTACAAGGTTTAATAGAGGCAAAATCTATGGACCCTGTAGTTGTATTAGACGAAATAGATAAAGTAGGGCGTTCACAAAGAGGTGACCCAACTTCTGCTTTACTAGAGATTCTTGACCCAGAGCAAAACTCTAATTATAGAGATTACTATTTAAATTTCGAAATAGATTTATCTAAAGTTATTTTTATAGCAACAGCAAATAATATAGGCAATATTCCAGCTCCTCTTAGAGACAGAATGGAGATAATTGTTGTAAGTAGCTATACTCCAGATGAAAAATTAGAGATAGCAAGACGATATCTATTGCCACAAGAGCTTAAAAAACATGCTCTAAGAAAAGATGAAATATCTATTACAAAAAGAGCATTAAAAATTTTAATAGATGAGTACACAAGAGAACCAGGAGTAAGAAACTTAAGACGAAAAATAGCGATGATAGCAAGAAAAGGTGCTAAAGAAATTTTAGAAAATCCAGAATTAAAAGAGATTAAAATAACATATAGAAATTTACCAAAATTTGCAGGTAAAAAAGTATTTGAATACTCGCCAATAGCGACAGAGCCAGAAGTTGGTATCGTAAATGGCTTAGCTTGGACAAGTGTTGGTGGAGATGTATTAACCATAGAAGTTATTAAATTAAAGGGTAAAGGTGCAATACAATTAACTGGTAGCCTTGGTGATGTTATGAAAGAGTCAGCAAGAATTGCACATAGTGTAGTAAAAATCTTAATTGATAATAATAAGTTAGATATAAAAGCAGAAGATATTCCAAAAACAAGTACTGAAAAAGAGAAAGGTACTACTCCTGATATTAGTGAAATATATAAACGCTACGATTTACATATTCATGTTCCAGAAGGAGCTACTCCAAAAGATGGACCAAGTGCAGGTATTACAATGGCTACAGCTATTGCTTCTATTTATAGTAATAAAAAAATAGATAACCAAATTGCAATGACTGGAGAGCTAACTCTAACTGGTAAAGTACTACCAATAGGTGGATTAAAAGAGAAGTTAATTGCAGCATATAAATCTGGTGTAAAAAAAGCTTTGATTCCTCAAAAAAATTATGAATTAGATTTAGAAGATATTCCAAAAGAGGTATTAAGTAATATCGAGATTATACCTGTGAAAAAAATTGAAGAAGTTTTAAAAGAAGCTTTAATTTAAATTCCCAAACAAGTTGGGAATTTGATTTAAAATAAGATATAATCTATTTATGAAAAGACTACTACTAATCTCAATAATACCATTTACTCTATACTCTACCGAACTTAAAATTGCTACCTATAATGTTGAGAACCTATTTGATAATGTTAAAAATGGGACTGAGTATGAAGAGTTTATACCCAATTTGCATAATTGGACCAATGCTATGGTTCAAAAAAAGATAGAGCATACAACAAGAGTAATTTGTGATTTAAATGCCGATATAATAGGGTTGGAAGAGATTGAAAACAGTAATGCATTAAAACTTTTACAAAATAGTTTAAATAGGGCAGGATGCAAGTATAGATATAGTGCGATTACTCATAAAAGAGGTTCTGCTATACAGGTGGCACTACTTTCTAAAGTTAAAATAGCAAAAAACAGAGATATAAGAGTCAGTTACAGTAGTAGAGATAGAGATATATTAGAAGTAACATTACAAACAGAACCTAAATTAACAATTTATGTAAACCATTGGCGTTCGAAAAGGGCACCTGAGAGTGCAAGATTAAAGTATGCTAAAGCTTTAGTTAAAGAGATAAAAAAGATGCCAAGAGAGGCAGAGTACATAATTTTAGGCGATTTTAATAGCGATTATAACGAGTGCAGTCATATCTCCCCAAAAGATAACAATACTAATAGCATATGTGGAATAGACAATATATTACATACTTATAATAATAAGAGATTTATAAAACTTAGAGATAGAGATATTAATGCTACTTTTTATAATTATAATTTATGGAGTGAACTCCCTGCACACGATAGATGGAGTCACGATTATTATGGAGAAAAAGGCTCTATAGATTCAATTATTATTCCTCCAACGCTACTTGATAAAAATGGATGGTTTTACGAAAGAGGAAGCTTTAAAGTTTTTAAAAAGAGATATCTCTTTAAAAAGAGTAAAAAAAATTCTATATATAGATGGGTTTATAAAAACTCTAAACATATGGGCAAAGGCTACTCTGACCATTTGCCAATTTATGCAGTATTTGCAAACTCTACTAAAAAAGAGTTAAAGCATGAAAGCTTGCTAGATAAATTTTGGAAACTATTTATACCGCATAAAAAAGATAGTAATAAAAAAATAATTCCTAATAAATTACAAGAATTAACACTAAATCAGTTGCTTAAATGGAAATATATTAAGAATGCTGTTATTTTAAAAGATGCTTGTGTAGTTTATAAACGAGGTGATTTTGGAGTAATAAAAAGTTCGCCTGAATCTAAAAGTATAACTCTGTATAAAAGTGCAGGTGGTTTAGAAGAGGGGAGATGCTACGATTTTAAAGTTTATAAAAAGAAAAAATATTATGGATTAGATGAGATAACAGATTTAGATATTATAAAGAAGAAAAACAGAATAGATATACAAGAGTATATACCTAAATTTAGAGATTCATTAATGGATAAAGATATAAATAATATTGGAGATATTGTTAAAGGTATAGAAGGAGTTTATAAAGATAAAAATATAATTGTGAATAATAGTAGCTATAAGTTATATGTAAAGCAAAAAAGAAAAGGTCTTTTGACAAAAAATAGCCACTTATACATAAAAAAAGCTCAAATTGGGTATTATAAGGGCGAAAAAGAGTTAGTAGTTCACTCTTTAAAAGATATAGAGAAGGAAAATTAATGGAGTATTATAGTTGGATATTGGCATTTCATGTGATGAGTTTTGTAAGTTGGATGGCTATGTTGTTTTATCAGCCAAGACTTTATGTTTACCATAGTGAGAATGCTGATAATAAAGGTTTTGTAGAGGTTGTTGAGATACAAGAGTATAAACTTTTTAAATATATTGGTGTTCCCGCAATGTGGGCTACTATTTTAAGTGGTTCAACTATGCTCTATTTAAATCCTGAATATCTACATCAAGGTTGGATGATAGCTAAATTGTTATTTATATCAATTTTAATTGCGTATCACTTCTCTTTAGATATGCATAGAAAAAAACTCTTGGAGAATCCACACTATAAACCTGGAAAATTTTATCGTTTTTATAATGAAGTACCAACTTTGCTTATGATTGGTATTGTTATCTTTGTAGTTGTAAAGCCGTTTTAATAAATTACTCTGTTAAGATATAGTCCCTGAGGTTGGGCTAGGGTGCTAAAGTGTTTTTTAGTACCATCTAGTTGCTCTTTTAATTCATTTATATTTAGCTTAGCACTTTCGACTTTTAATGCACCCTCTACCATCATTCTAACTTGTGAACGTAAGTATCCACTAGCATAAAAGTAGATTGCATAGTAATTTTTTACTCTTTTTAACTTTACTTTATATACTTCTCTAATATCACTTGTTGTTGGGCTTCCCTCTTTTTTAAAGTTTTTAAAGTTATGTTTTCCAATATATAAGTTTAGTGCCTCTTGCAGTATTTGTTGCTCTTTTATTTTATAAAATGATACAAACTCTTGCTCAAAAACTGAAGGTTTTGTAGTTTTAATAATGTATCTATATATCCTAATTTTAGCACAATATTGAGAATGAAAGTTATTATCTACTTCTGTTATATATTTAAATCTTATATATTTTAATTTTTGATTTAATCTATCTTTTAACTCTTTTAAACTCTTCTCATGCCAAAATAAAGGTAGTGTAAAATCTATAACTTGCCCTGTTGCATGAACACCTCTATCGGTTCTTCCACTTCCTCTTATTTTACTTGTAATACCTAAACTTTTTAAAGCATCTTCTATACTCTCTACAACTGTTTCTTTAAATTTACTTTGGCGTTGAAATCCGTAAAATTTATTACCATTGTATGATATTATAGCTTTTATACGCACGGTTAATACCTTTTAGATAATTTTTGCCTAAAGAGTGTAATAGATACTATTATCCAAATAATTATAATAGCAAGTGTTATGTATAGGCTAGCTTTCTCCTTAGCTAATATTGCAGGAATATATACCAATAAAACACTAAGTAAAATATAGGTTGAAGCACGGTTCTTTTGATACCTTGGATTAAAAAGTCCAAAAGTAATTAATAGAGGTAATATTAAGAGTGGGCTAAGAGATATAAGTAAAAAGTAGTAAAATTTTTTTAAATATTTTTTCCAAAAAGCTTTAGGTTTTAATATTTTATGACTATAAAATCTCTTATTATTGTATAACTTTAAATTCTTAAAATCTATAATTTGAAAGTTTTTACCTTTGTATCTATATAGAGAACCATTATTTAAATTTAGATAACTTTTTTCACCTTTATGATGTTCGATAGAGCCACTTTTTGATAGCATTATTTGCATATAACCATCTTTATCTTCACTAAACATTGTTACATTCTTAAATTCATTATTTTTATTTGATTCAATAAATATATGTTCTTTTCCAAAACTTTGACTAAGTTTTTTAGGTAATATTCTAAGTTTTGCATCATAAATTTTTTTACTTTTGAAATTATCCATATATTGGTCTGCATAAGGTAATATATAGAGAGTTAATATTAATAAAAATATAGAAAAAAGAGTTGCCAACGGTAGCATAAATTTATATATTTTAATAGGTGAATAACCTAATGAAAATATAGCTATAGCTTCATTCTCTTCTGATAGTTTTGCAAAAGTATTAATTGTTGCACCAATAAAGGTTAAAGGAATACTTGCAAAAAATATGTGTGGTAGAACATGCATAAAGATAGTAGCAAAGTCTAAAAATTCTAAATTAACTTTTGAAGATAAATTTGATATTTTAATTAAATAAGTAAGAGCTATAATTATGAAAAATGGCACAAATAGTGTTAAAAAGCTTTTAACAAAATTTGTTAATATAAACTCTTTTAATTTAGCCATACATTAATGCCTCTAGTATTCTTAAAAGAAAATCTTGATTTAAATAAGTTATGAGTGTTGCTAATGCTAAGAATGGTACAAATGGTATTTTTGTATCTTTTGCTAAAAGCGATGGAATAATTGCTAAAATTGCCGCAATAAACATAGCTATAAAAAATAGTGGAAAGCCTAAAAGTGCTGCCATAGTTGCTGCTACTATTATATCTGCTTCACCTAAAGCCTCTTTTTTAGCTAATTTACTTACAATAAAACCTAGTAAATAGAGTGCTCCACCAGCATATAAAGCATTTAATATAGCATGAAAAAAATCTGGCTGAATTAGTGCAAAAATAAGAGCAGCAATATTTAAGTTATCAGGAACAGCATAATATTTAAAATCTATCATAGTTAAAGCTAAAAGCATACTAAAGCTAAGCATAATAAATGGCAAATACCAAACTAATCCAATTTTTGCAAATATTGCTAGCCATATTAATCCATTTATAAACTCTACTACTGGATATTGTGCCGAAATTTTACTTTTACAAAATGCACATTTGCCACCAAGTGCTAACCAAGATATTAAAGGTATATTGTGGTACCACTTTAATTTATGCCCGCAACTTGTACATTGAGATGGTGGAAAGTTTATACTCATCTCGTTTGGTATTCTATAAATTAATACATTTAAAAAAGAACCAACTGATATACCGAATAAAAAAACAAAAACTGCTATTAAAATATTATATGCCTCCAAATTTTCTCTCCCTATTTTTAAAATTATCTATAATGCTATCTAACTCTTCTGGAGAGAAATCTGGCCAGAGTGTATCTGTAAAGAAAAATTCACTATATGCAACTTGCCAAAGTAAAAAGTTAGATAGTCTATGCTCTCCACTTGTGCGAATTAATAAATCTACACTGTATGGTAAATCTAATGCATTGGTTAAAGAGTCTACAGTTACCTCTTTATTCTCTTTTACTAAACTATTAACTGCTCTTACTATCTCATCTTGAGAGCCATAATTTAGGGCAATGTACTGTCTTAAATTTGTATTGTTTTTAGTTTTCTCTTTTAAGTTATCAATAACTTTTTTTAAGCCTTTGGAGAATGGTGATAAATCTCCGATTGTTTCAAACTTAACGCCATACTTCATATATGTTGGCTCTTCGTTTTTTAAGTATCTCTCTAATAGTTTCATTAAAAAGTTTACCTCTAATTTTGGGCGTTTCCAATTTTCGGTACTAAAAGCGTAAAGAGTTAAAGTTTGAATCTCTTCTATTTTGGAGCAGTGTATTGTAATGTCTCTAACTGTCTCAACACCCTTTTCGTGCCCCTTTGTTCTATTCCAGCCTCTTTTTTTTGCCCATCTGCCGTTGCCATCCATTATTATGGCTAAATGCTCTAACTTGTTACTCATTATCTAACTCTTTTGCTAAGTTTAGTAACTTTAGTGATATATTTATTTTACTATCTAACTCTAATTTCTGCTCTTTCTCTTTTGTAATAAAGATTATCTCATTCTTATCACTTCCAAAGTTATTCTCTTTGCCTAAAATATTTAGTGCTATTGCATCTATACCTTTACTCTCTAAAGCTTTTTTTGCATTCTCTATTGCTGTAGCTTCATCTTTTTCAGCTTTAAAGCCAATAGTTACTATGCCCTCTTTATTTAAGCTTTTTAAAATGTCATCTGTCTGTTTTAACTCTAGTGCCCACTCATCTCCTAACATATCTTTTTTAAGCTTACCATCTTGTGGGAATTTTGGAGTGTAATCTGCCACAGCTGCTGCCATAAATAGGTATGGTTTTTTAGATATAACGCCTATTGCATCTGGGTTGTTTAGGCTAGCTTTGCTGACTTTACCTTTTTTGGCTACTCTTATACAATCAACTAAATACTCTTGCATCTCTTGTGCACTCTGCACCTCTAGGGTATAAACCTCAGCTGGCAATTCACTGCTTGGTTTAGAAGTTACTAAGCATACATCTGCACCTTTTAAATATAGAGCAAGAGCTAAAGCATTTGCCATTTTACCGCTAGAGTGATTGCCTATAAATCTTACCTCATCTATTGGCTCGACTGTTCCGCCACCACTTACTACCACTTTTCTATCGCTCCAAAAAGTATCTTTTAAGATGGCTTTAGCAGTTGCGTAGTATATCTCTAATGGCTCAGCTAGTGCGCCATTGCCTTCTGTGCCACATGCTAATAGTTTCTCTTGTGGTTGCACTATTACTACATCGTTTACTGCAAGCATCTTTAGAGAGCCTTGAGTGTAGTGACTATTAAGCATTTGTGTATTCGCAGCAGGGGCAATTATTAAGTTTTTATTGTAAGCTAGTGCTGAGCTTAGTAAAATATTGTCTGCTATGCCTTTAGATATTTTATTAATAGTATTAGCAGTTGCAGGGGCAATTACAAATGCATCGGCACTTTGAATTAAATCTATATGGTTTAAATTGCTACTCCAATCTTCGCTACTCTCGGTTAAAACTTTTTGCCTAGTTATTGCCTCGAAAGTTAGCGGTGTTATAAACTTTTGAGCAGATTCGCTCATAACTACATTTACAACTGCTCCACTCTTTACAAATAGTCTAACCAATTCGCAAGCTTTATATATTGCTATTGAGCCAGTTACTCCTACTATTACTCTTTTACCACTTAAATCTACTAACATTTTACTACTTTTTAAAAAATTTACTAAAGAATGAGTTTACAACTTTTTGTTTAACTCTTGATATTGCTAATGCATCGCTTGGTACATCGTCTGTTACTGTTGTACCAGATGCCACCATTGTATTATCTTCTAGTGTTACTGGTGCTACAAGTTGGCTGTCGCTTCCTACGAATACATTTTTGCCAATTTTAGTTTTGTATTTTGCTTTGCCGTCGTAATTGCAAGTAATTACACCCGCACCTATATTTGAGCCTTCATCTATTTCGCTATCGCCTAAGTAGCTTAAGTGTCCCGCTTTTACACCATTTAGTGTAGATTTTTTAACCTCTACAAAGTTTCCTATATGTGTATTAGTAATTACCGACTTTGGTCTTATGTGTGCCATTGGTCCAACATCGCTGTTTTTAAGTATTGAATCTTCTACTACACTATAAGCTTTTATGTGTGAAGTGTCTATTTCGCAAGCACCCTCTATGGTTGCTCCATTTTCTAATATACACTCGCCTATAAATTTGGCACGGCTGTCTATATATATGCTAGCAGGATTACGCATAATAACGCCACTTAACATTAACTCTTTTTTGATTCTACTTTGCATAAACTCTTCGGCATTTGCCAAATCTACTTTAGAATTAACCCCCATAAACTCATCTTCGTTTACCACTATTGGCTCTATATTCAAGCCTTTCTCTACTGCCATTTTTACTATGTCTGTTAAGTAGTACTCCTCTTGGGCATTGTTATTATCTATCTTTGGAATAAACTCTTCTAAAACAGCTCTATCTACACAGTAAACACCTGCATTTACACTTTTTATAGCTTTTTGCTCTTGTGTACAGTCTTTCTCTTCTACTATCTCTTTTGCTAAGCCTCCCTCTATAACTACTCTACCATATCCGCTTGGATTATCTAACTCTAAGATTGTCATAGCTATTGGGGCAGTTGATTGAGCTAGTTTTTCTAAAGACGCAGTAGTAACAAGAGGCATATCGCCATTTAATATTAATACTCTATCTCCACTAACTTTTACACCTTTAAGTGCACCACCTGTTCCTGGGAAATTTGTTATATCTTGCTTATGTATGTTTATATTTTGGTAATTGCTCTCTATACTCTCTTTTACTAAATTGAATTGGTGACTTAGTACTACTGTAATATCTTCGCTTAATTTTTTAGACTCATCTAAAATATGAAAGAGCATAGGCTTGCCAGAGATTTTGTGCAACACTTTTGGTGTGCTAGACTTCATTCTTGTCCCTTTTCCAGCGGCTAAAACTACAACAGATACAGACATTAATAATCCTTTGGGTAAAATACTAGTGATATTATAGCGAGATAAGGTAAATAATAGTGGAATGTAAACATTTTGGCAAGTGCGGTTCTTGCAATTTTTATGATAACTCTTATGGTGATGCGTTAGAGATAAAAGCTAAAGAGGTTAGCGAACTTTTAAAAGAGTTTTATAGTGATAAGTTGGAAGTTTTTAAATCTATTGAAGCAGGGCATAGAGCTAGGGCAGAGTTTAAGATATGGCATGTGGGAGATAGTTGCCACTACGCTATGACTAATATGGATAAAAATGGCATAGAGCTTCTAAGTGAGTGCCCAAAAGTAATAGAGACGATTAGCAAGGTTCAATACCCCCTACTAGATGCAATTAATAGTAGTGAAGTTTTAAAGAAAAAACTATTTAGCATAGAGTTTTTAGGCACAAAAAGTGGTGAGCTGTTAGTTACTATGATATACCATAGAAAATTAGAGCAAGAGTGGAAAGAAGAGGCTAAAGAGTTAGAGAAGCAATTTAATATCTGTATAATAGGCAGAAGCCGAAAACAAAAGGTTGTATTATCTAACGAGTATGTAACAGAGCGTTTAAATGTAGGGGGCGAAGAGTTTAACTATCGCTATTACGAAGGTGGCTTTACACAACCAAACCCATTTGTAAATGAGAAGATGATAAGCTGGACGATAGATAGAGTGCAAAACTGTGGTGGCGATTTACTAGAAGCTTACTGTGGACTTGGTAACTTTACAATACCTTTAAGCAGGCACTTTAACAGAGTATTAGCAACAGAGATTAGTAAAAACTCTATAAAAGCGGCTAAAGAGAATTGTGCTTTAAATGGGGTAGATAATATAGAGTTTATCCGCCTAAATGCCGAAGAGACAGCACAGGC
Organism: Campylobacteraceae bacterium; assembly: GCA_027024155.1. Taxonomy (GTDB): domain Bacteria; phylum Campylobacterota; class Campylobacteria; order Campylobacterales; family Sulfurovaceae; genus JAADEQ01. Next base: position 10,767 of record JALVTE010000076.1, on the reverse strand, counting down.
GATAGCAAAGAGTAGAGAGTTTAGAAGATTAAAAGATGTAGATTTAGATATATATAACTTTAGTACAATTTTAGTAGACCCTCCAAGAGCTGGGCTAGATGATGCAAGTAGAAACTTAGCTAAAAGTTTTGATAATATAGTATATATCTCTTGTAATCCTGAGACACTAGCTAGAGACTTAAAAGAGTTATGCAAAACACACAAAGTAGTAAAAGGGGCGGTGTTTGACCAATTCCCATATACTCACCATATAGAGAGTGGGGTTTACCTTGAGCGAATTTAAATATATTTGGCCACTGCGTCACAGCAACAGTTTTGTATTTAACCCAAGCCCTAGAGATTTTAGCGTAGAGGAGGTGCCACTATACGAATTTAGTGGTGATGGCGAGCATTTGGTTGTAAAGATTCGCAAGAAGAATTTAACAACATGGCAGATGCTAGATATTTTAAGTAATACACTAGGTGTGCCAAAGCGAGAGTTTGGTTATGCAGGATTAAAAGATAAACACGCTATTACAATGCAGTATATCTCTATGCCAAAAAGAGTAGAGCAAGAGTTAGATAAATTAGAGCATCCAGAGATAAAAGTATTAGAGAAGCACTACCACAATAACAAAATAAGAGTAGGGCACCTAAAGGGCAATAAATTTTGGCTTAGGTTTAAAAAGGTGCACGATACTCAAAAAACAAAAATAGAGAGTGTTTTAAAATGGATAGAGCAAAACGGTATGCCAAACTACTTTGGAGTGCAACGCTTTGGAAATAGTGGTGATAACTACTTAGAGGGCAAAGCATTAGTAGAGGGTAAGTTAAAAATTAGAGATAGAAAAAAAAGAGAGTTTTTAATTAGTGCTTATCAGAGTTTTTTGTTTAATAGTTGGTTAGTTAAAAGAATAGAGTTATCTACACTTTTAGAAAGTTTTAAAGAAGCTGAGGTAGAGCAGATTTTACAACTAGAAAAAGGTAGTTTAAAAGGTACCAAAGAGCAAAAAAACTGGTTTAAACTCTTAGATGGTGACCTATTTATGCACTACCCATTTGGTAAAATATTTTACGAAGAGCTAGATACAGCAAGCAAAAGATTTGTAGAGCGAGATATTTCGCCTACAGGTTTAATAGCTGGCAAAAAGGCAAAATTGGCTCAAAATTTAGCAGAGCATTTTGAAAAAGAGTATAATAACAAAGAGATAAAAGAGAGTGGTACAAGACGCTACGCTTGGATATTTCCAGAAATTAATACTAAAAAATATATACCAGAAAATGCACACTATGAGCTTAGTTTTTACCTATCAAAAGGATGCTATGCGACTGGTGTTGTTGATTTTTTAAAAGGAACGCAAAGTGAAGCACAAAGCTAAAAGCTTAAAGCTTAAAGCATATTTTTTAGTTTATATTTATAATCAAAAGCGAAGCTACATTATTAGCTTTAAGCTTAAGGCTTTAAGCTTTCTGCTTCTCCAAAGGAGAACCTTTTGAGTGAAAATTTAGACGATTTAATAATATGTAGTCATTGTGGTACCTTACATAAGAAAGTAGAGTTAGCAGAAAAAAAAGTTGCTAAGTGTAGTGTATGTGGTAAAAAGTTATACTCTAATGTGGAAGATACATTTAAAAAAGCGATTGCGTACTCTATTACTTCTTTAATATTATTTAGTATTGCTTGTATCTTTCCTATTATAAAGGTTTATATAGCAGGACAAGAGAGTGATTTAACTATACCTAGTATGATTGTTACACTATTTAACGAAGGATTTTATGTAGTTGGCTCTATTGTTTTTGTTGTTATTGTAATAGCACCTTTAAGTGTGATTTGTTCATATTTAGTTTTAGGAATTTTGACATATTTTAAAATTTTTAGAACTTTTTCTAAACATATAATATCGTTTTTGATAACAAGTAGACATTGGGCAATGGTTGATATTTTTGCTATAAGTATTATGGTTGCATTGGTTAAACTATTTGGTTATGCACAGATAGGTTTTGGAGTATCATCTATTGCATTAATACTATTTGTAATAGTAGATACCTTTGTATTAAAAAGTATACTTCCTGTTGAACTTTGGACATATTTTAATAGGGCTTATGATGAAAAATAGTCAAGATAAATATATTCGATGCCCATATTGTGAGAGTGTTAATATAGATAATGGTAAAACTATCTATTGTAGAACTTGTAAAAATAGAATTAGTGGAAACAAAGAGATAAATTTAAGAAACTCTTGGGCTATGCTTATAACTGCTATGGTCTTTTATGTAATTGCAAATATTTACCCAATTTTAGTAATATCTAAATTTGGTGTAACAAGTTCTAATACAATTATTGGTGGAGCTATTGCTTTATGGGAAGAGGGTTCTTACCCGATATCTATAATTATATTTATAGCTTCAGTTTTTGTACCTTTACTGAAGTTTATTTTGATATTATACATATTACTAAATTATAAAAAGCCTCAAAAGGGTAGTAAAAGAGTTGATCAAGCAAAGTTATACCATATAACAGAAATAATAGGACCTTGGTCTATGGTTGATGTATTTGTAGTGGCTATTTTAGCAGGCGTTGTACATATGAGTAGTGTTAAGATTACGGCTGGCATTGGGGCAACGGCATTTGTATTAATGGTATTTTTTACAATGCTGTCTGCAATGTCTATAGATATAAGATTAATGAGAGAGGATAATAATGGAGATAAAAGAGCCAAAAATAGAGAATAAAAGTGCTTTTACATTTTTTACATCTATTTGGATTGTTCCATTTATAGCACTAATTATTGGTGGCTGGCTTGTGTATGAACACTTTAGTAAGTTAGGACCAGAAATTGAGATAGAGTTTAAAAATAGTGGTGGTTTATCAGCGGGGCAAAGTGTTGTAAAGTTTCGTGATGTTCCAGTTGGTAAAATTACAAAAATAGAAATAAACAATAAAAAAGATGGTGTAATTGTATATGCAAGAATGAATAAAGATGCCGAAATTTTTTTAAATGAAACAACAAAGTTTTGGATTGTAAAGCCAGAAGTTGATTACTCTGGTGTAAAAGGTTTAGATACACTTCTTAGTGGCTCATACATTAATATGTATGCTCAAAAAGGTACTAAACTTGTAACAAAATTTAAAGGTTTAAATAGTTCATATATAGATTTGAATAACGGTAGTTATTATGCTATAGAGGCGAACTTTCCAGTAAAAGTTAAAAAAGCTACTCCTATTTACTATAAAGGTGTAAAAATTGGAGAGGTTAATACTGTTTCATTAGATACTCATAGTAAAAATATAATTATTGTTGTTAGAATTTATAAAAAATATGAGAGTTTAGTAAATAGTTCAACAAAATTTTGGGTACAGAGTTTAATAGATTTAAAACTTAATGATAACAGACTAGAAGTAAATATGGCACCTCTACCTATAATGTTACTTGGTGGAATTTCGTTAGATACTAAGTTTGATAAAAAGTATAAAAAAGATTATAGTAAAATATTTAAGCTATACAAAAGTGAAGCAGAAGCTAAAAAAAGAAAAATAGGTTTTGCTAAAAAAGAGATAAAAAAGTTCATATTTAATTTTAAGGGAGATGTATCATCTTTAGATAAAGGTACATCTATTAAGTATAAAGGTTTTGACATTGGTAAAATTGATAAATTAAAGATAATTTATAACAAAAGCTATAAAGGTTTTGAAGCTAAATGTATAGGCGAAATTGATATATCAGATTTTAGTACAAATTATAATGATGCTTATAAAAATTTTAAAGAGTTATTGCAAAAAGGTTTAATTGCTAAGTTATCTAAACCTAACCCTATATTTAATAAATCAAATGTAGTATTAGAAGAAGATAATAGCACTATTGCAAAAATTAATATAGATAAAGATAGTAACTTAATAATCATACCTACTAAAGAGTATATAGATAGTGGTTTAATTGGAAAATTAGCTGAAGTAACAGATAAGATTAATAAACTTAACATAGAAGCAACAGTCAATAATTTGAATGATTTATTAGCAACATCAAAAAAACCGGTTAAAAAATTGGATAAAATATTAACAACTACACAAGATTTAGTTAAAAATGCTAATAAATCTTTGCTTAATATAAATAGGGTGATAGGTACAAAAGAGTTTAGGGGTCTTAGTAAAAATCTTAACAAAACTCTTAAATCTTTAAATGGCACAATATTACAAACAAAAAAACTTTTAAAAGGTTATGGAAGTAACTCTCTATTTGCAGATAAAATAGAAGCTACATTAAAAGAGTTACATAATACAAGTGAGCAGACAAATGGGCTTTTAAGAAAGCTAAATAAAAAGCCAAATGCATTAATTTTTGGAGATTAATATGAAAAAGTTACTATTAATAACATTAACACTATTTTTTGTAGGATGCAGTTCTAAACAAAGTATGTATTTGTTACCAGAAGTTACAATACCCACTTTAACGAATAAAACTTTTCAAATAGGAGTTACAAAAGTAACTCTACCAAGTTATTTAGATAGTGATAAAATTTTAATTAAAGATGGATTAAAGCTAGAAGAGTTAAATGCAAATTTTGCTACAACGCCTGATAAATTATTTACAAATAGAGCTATAACAGAGTTAAAAAAACTTCTTAATGACCCAAATGTATTTTTATATCCATGGGATGTAGATAGTAAAAAAGGTTATATTATAGAAATTGTATTAGATGACTTTATTTACAGCAATGGAGAAGTTAAGCTTAGTGGTAGTTATTTTATAAAAAGTGCTACAGGTTTGGTTATAAGCTCTAGCAATTTTACTTATGAAAAGCCAGCAAATAAAAATCCTGACGAAATAATGAGAAGTTTAGGAGTATTATTTGATAAAGTAGTGCTAGAAATTGCACAAAAAATAGCTAGATAATATAAACTTTTTAGTATTATTTCAATAGAGATAAAATTAAATTAAAGGTTAAAAATGAGTCATTATATGATTTTCTCAGGAACTGCAAACCCAGAATTAACAGAAGAGATTTCTGAATATTTAGATGTGCCAGTATCAAAAGCTACAATAAATAGATTTTCTGATGGAGAGATTAATATTCAAATTGCAGAATCGGTTCGTGGAAAAGATGTATATATAGTTCAACCAACTTCTGCACCTGCTAATGCTAACTTAATGGAGCTTTTAATTATGGTAGATGCACTTAAGCGTTCATCTGCTAAATCTATTACAGCAGTAATTCCATATTTTGGATATGCAAGACAAGATAGAAAAGCTGCTCCAAGAGTGCCAATTTCTGCTAAGCTTGTTGCTGATATGCTAGAGACTGCTGGTGTTACAAGAGTTGTTACCGTAGATTTACATGCTGCACAAATTCAAGGCTTCTTTAGCATACCAGTAGATAACCTTTATGGTGCAAATCTATTTTTAGATTACATAAAAGAGAAAAACCTTAAAAACCCAATTATTGCATCTCCAGATATAGGTGGTGTTGCAAGAGCTAGATATTTCGCTGAAAAGTTAGGTTTAGATATGGTTATTGTAGATAAACGACGCGAGAAAGCAAACGAAGCAGAAGTTATGAATGTTATTGGTAGTGTAGATGGCAAAGATGTTATCTTAATAGATGATATGATAGATACAGCTGGAACAATGGTAAAGGGGGCTAAAGCTCTTAAAGATTTAGGAGCAACTTCTGTAATGGCTTGTTGTACTCATCCTGTTCTTTCTGGTCCAGCATATGAGAGAATCGAAAGTGGTGCTATTGATGAATTGGTAGTATCTAACACTATTCCATTAAAAAAAGAGTCTTCTCATATTAAAGTTTTAAGTACTGCAAAACTTCTTGGTGAAGTAATTAGAAGAATAAACAATAACGAAAGCGTAAATTCGCTTTTTGATATGTAAGGTTAATTAATGGCAAAAAAGATTCCACAAGCAAATATTAGAAACTTTTCGATAATTGCACACATAGACCACGGCAAATCTACACTCGCAGATAGAATTATTCAAGAGTGTGGTGCAGTGAGCGATAGAAAAATGAGTGCACAAGTTATGGATACAATGGATATTGAAAAAGAGCGTGGAATAACAATTAAAGCCCAAAGTGTTAGGCTAACATATGTAAAAGATGATGAAGTATATATTCTGAATCTAATAGACACTCCAGGACATGTGGACTTTTCGTATGAAGTTAGTCGCTCTCTTGCTTCTAGTGAGGGGGCACTGCTTATAGTAGATGCTGCACAAGGTGTAGAGGCACAAACAATAGCAAATGTCTATATTGCTATGGAAAATGATTTAGAGCTTTTGCCAGTTGTAAATAAAATAGATTTGCCAAGTGCAGACCCAGATAGAGTTTTAACAGAAGTAGAAGAGGCTATTGGGCTAGATTGTACAGAACACAATTTAGTATCAGCAAAAACAGGGCAGGGCGTAAAAGAGTTAATAGATACAATAGTCGATAAAATTCCAGCTCCACAAGGCGACGAAGATGCACCAACAAAAGCTATTATTTACGATAGTTGGTTCGATAACTACTTAGGTGCACTTGCTCTTGTTAGAGTATTTGATGGTAAAATCTCTAAAGGACAGATGATTAAAATAATGGGTACAAAAGAGGAGCACCAAGTTCTTGATTTAATGTATCCAAACCCAATAGCACCAATTAAAACAAGTGAAATAAATACAGGCGAAATTGGTATTGTAGTAATGGGCTTAAAGACAGTAGAGGGGCTAAAGGTAGGTGATACAATTACAGATGCCAAAAACTCAACAGCCGAGCCAATTCCAGGCTTTGAGCCAGCTAAACCATTTGTATTTGCAGGAATTTACCCAATAGAGACAGATAAATTTGAAGATTTAAGAGATGCTTTAAACAAGTTAAAACTAAACGATTCAGCCTTAGCATTCGAGCCAGAGAGTTCACTAGCCCTTGGTAGTGGCTTTAGGGTAGGTTTCTTAGGTATGCTACATATGGAGGTTGTAAAAGAGCGACTTGAGCGAGAGTTTAACTTAGACTTAATAGCTACAGCTCCAACAGTTGTTTACGAAGTACTACAGACAGATGGCGAAAAAATAGTTGTACAAAACCCAAGTGAACTACCAGACCCATCTAAAATAGATACAATTTTTGAGCCATATGTAAAAGCAACAATTTTAACACCAAACGAATTTGTTGGTAATTTAATTAAACTATTAAACGATAGACGCGGTATTCAAATTAAGATGGACTATCTAAACGAAAATAGAGTCCTTTTAGAGTACGATATACCAATGAACGAAATTGTTATGGACTTTTACGATAAATTAAAAAGTACAACAAAAGGTTACGCAAGTTTCGATTACGAACCAATAGGATTTAGAGAGGGCGACTTAGTTAAACTAGATATTAGAGTAGCAGGCGAAGTTGTAGATGCTCTAAGTATTATTGTACCAAAAGAGAAGGCAAGAACAAGAGGTTTAGCCTTTGTAAACCAGTTAAAAGAGTTAATTCCTCGCCAACTTTTCGAAGTGGCAATTCAGGCAAGCATAGGAAATAATGTAATTGCAAGAAGCAATGTTAAATCTATGGGTAAAAATGTTACCGCAAAGTGTTATGGTGGCGATATTACAAGAAAAAGAAAGCTTTTAGAAAAGCAAAAGGCTGGTAAAAAGAGAATGAAAGCCATAGGCAAGGTAAATGTACCTCAAGAGGCATTTATGGCTGTATTAAAAATCGATAGTTAAAGGGTGCATTTGTTTATTAAAGAAGTAATGTTTCATATCCATCTAATTATGGCAATATCTTGGATTGGCGGTTCTGTATTTATGTTTATTTTAGGTATAACCTTAAGAGATAAAAAAGCCCAGAAAGAGGTTTATCCACATGTTGGTCCAATATTTGGTTGGTTCGAAGTTGTTGCACTAATTGCACTTTTAATATCTGGTTTTTATTTGGGCGGATACTATAACTTATTTGAAGTCTTAATGCACCCAAATGGTTCTGAAATATCAGATGCAATAACTAAAAAAGCAATTTTAGTTGCAATTTTGACACTAGCTACAATTCTACATTTTATAATTGCATATAGAACAAATGGCAAAGAGAGAACAAAGCTAGAGAATTTCTTCTCTCGTGGTTCATCTATGCTTATTTTCTTTTTAAACCTATTTGTAATGCACTATGCTATTGTACTTAGAGATATACTTTAATGGTACCAAAAAACCTACTCACAATTTATGGAAGAAACCCAGTATTAGAAGCTCTTCAAGATAACTCATTAAAAATATATGCTCTACATTTATCTAAAAGCAATAAAAAGAGTGATAAATTAGAGCAAATGATTCGCTTAGCAAATAGAAGAGATATAGAGGTAAAGTATCACGATAAAAAAAGACTTAGCCAAATATCTAAAAACGGCAAACAAGACCAAGGTGTAGCTTTAGATATAGTACTAGATAACTTTACCACACTAGATGCTATAAAATCTATGAGCGAATATAAAATAGTTGCACTTGATGGTATAGAGAATCCACAAAACTTAGGTATGATAATCCGCTCAGCAACAGCAGGTGATATAGATGCTATTATAATACCAAAAAAAGGTACTGCATCGCTTGTATCACCACTTACTATAAAAGCGAGTGTAGGTACAATCTTTAAAATGCCGATTCTACAAACAGATAGCTTATATAGAACGCTAAAAGAGTTAGTAATTTCAGATGCATCAATAATTACACTAGATTTAAATGCAAAAAGCACACTAAAAGAGTTAAAAGCTCCTAAAAAATCTATATATGTATTAGGTAATGAGAGTAGGGGAGTTAGTAAAGAGATAAGTAGTATAGCAACTCAAAGAGTAAAGATACCAATGAATAGAGGTGTTGAGTCTTTAAATGTAGCTATTACGGCAAGTCTTATAGCTTTATGTTTCTAAAGAAATAATTGTATATTTGCTAAATATTTATTAATATTAAGAAAAAAGTTTACAATTATTTGACAATTCTGAACAAATAGAGTTTTTTTTAAATAATTTTAAACTAAGTTGAGCTATACTTCCGCACTTTATTACCGCACTGACAAATAGTCTTAACTTTTGAGAGGACGAGACGGGGTGATATGTGCATAAAAAAATATGTAGGACTAACCAAAGTTAATTCAAAGATTTTTTTATGTGCAGATTGCCTCGTCTCGTCCTCCCCCAAAGGGTGCTACACTTTCGCCCAAATACTGCGTTAGATTTTTTTGAATTAGTATTAGCTAGTTCTGCAAAAATCTGCCTTGCTTTTGAACGAAATTGTAGCATCAAAAATTAAGACTATTTATCGGTGCGGTAATTAATTATTCATACGAGATTTAAAAGGGTATAGAATGTACGCAATTATTAAAGCAAGTGGACAACAGTTTAAAGTTCAAGAGGGTGATATTATCTGTTTTGACAAAATGAACTTAGAGCCAAAAGCAGAAGTTGAATTTAAAGAGGTTCTAGCATTAGACAATGGTGAATTAAAAGTAGGTACACCATTAGTAGAGGGTGCAGTAGTTAAAGGTGAAGTAATCAACGAAGGAAGAGATAAAAAAGTTATCACTTTCAAGAAGAGAAGAAGAAAAGACTCAAAAGTTAAAAGAGGCTTTAGAAGAGACTTCACTAGAGTTAGAATTACATCAATCGCATAAGGAGAAGATATGGCACACAAGAAAGGTCAAGGATCAACACAGAACAACCGTGACTCAGCTGGACGTCGTCTAGGTGTTAAAAAATATGGTGGAGAGAAAGTTATCCCAGGTAACATTATCATTCGCCAAAGAGGAACAAGAGTAGTTCCAGGTACAGGTGTAGGTATCGGAAAAGACCACACAATCTTTGCAATGATTGAAGGTGTTGTTAAGTTCGATAACAAAACAAGAAGCAAAAAAAGAGTTTCTGTAGTACCAGCATAATCCCCAAAATCCGCAATCTCTGCGGATTTATCTTAATTTCTAATCATCTTTTTTATATATCACACCTTTATTCCAAATCTATATTTCACCATAAATAAATTATTAATTAGGTAAAATTGTATAAATAACTTCAGTTAAAAAGTAGTAGGTAAATAATGACTATAAAAATAGATACACTGCATAATGACAAATCTTATCAACCATTTATTAAATGGGTAGGCGGCAAAAGAGGATTGTTAGAGCAGATTTTACCGCTATTACCTAAGAATTTCAAAGATTACCACGAACCTTTTTTAGGTGGTGGAGCACTCTTTTTTGAACTCTATTCAAAAGGATTGTTAAAAGATAAAAATATATATTTAAGTGATATAAATGCTGAACTTATAAATGCATACAGTGTTGTTAAAAACTCTCCCTATGAGTTAATAGATAGCTTAAAAGAGTACAAAGTAAAACATTCTAAAGAGTTTTATTATCAAATCAGAGAGTTAGACAGACTAGATAACTATAATACTCTATCTAATTTAGAAAGAGCTACAAGATTTATATATTTAAATAAAACCTGTTTTAATGGACTATATAGAGTAAACAAAAAAGGTTATTTCAACACACCTATTGGTAGTTATAAAAACCCAAATATTGCAGATGAAGATACTCTTTTAAATGCCAGTAAAGCATTACAAAATGCAACTATAAATGTGCAACCATTTGAAGATGTATTAAACTATGCCAAAAAAGATGATTTAGTATATTTTGATCCACCATACTATCCACTAAATGAAACTTCTAACTTTACATCTTATGATAGTAATTGTTTTTTAGAAGATAAACAAAGAGAGCTATATCAAGTATTCAGCAAGTTATCTAAAGATGGCGTAAATGTAGTTTTAAGTA
>JALVTE010000075.1 GCA_027024155.1 Campylobacteraceae bacterium | reverse complement strand
ATGAATAAGCTACTTAGAATAATATTTGCAGTAGTAAAACATAAAAGAGAATTTTGTGAAAATTATGTAAGAGCTTAAGGGAATTTGTTTATAATTTAAGAGAGTTTAAGACAGAACATTCTGAGCGTATGCGAAGAATCTAGTTTAAACGGCTGTAAAGTTAAGAGTTGATTTCGGCAGTTTGAGTTAGATTCTTCGCTTCACTCAGAATGACAGCGATGGCAAGCATAACGCTAAAAACCAGCCACTGCTGTCATTCCTTTGAGAGTGGGAATCCACGGTTTAAATTGTCAAAAAGATAATTTGCAATTAATAGATAGTTAAAATTGTAGATTCCCGTTTTCGTGGGAATGACGGCAGTGGTAAGCTTTTAGCTTAGTGTATTTTAAGGTTAGACCATTAAAAACTTATATATAAGGAATAAAATATGTCATCAAAAAAGCTACACTTGGTAAGCTTAGGTTGTAATAAAAATTTAGTAGATAGTGAAGTAATGCTGGGTCGTCTAGCTGAGTATGAATTAACTAACGAAGTTGATAGTGCCGATGTAATTATTGTAAATACTTGTGGCTTTATAGAAGCGGCAAAGGCAGAATCGATAAATACAATATTAGATATGCATGAGAGTAGAAAGCAAGACTCTCTGCTGGTTGTTAGCGGCTGCTTAAGCGAACGCTATCAAAAAGAGTTAGCACAAGAGATACCCGAGGTAGATATCTTTACAGGTGTTGGCGATTACGCAAGAATAGATGAGTTAATTTCCCTAAAACAGAGCTCTTTTACGCCAGAAGTTTACTTAGCAAACGAAAATTCCCCAAGAGTAATTACAGGTTCAAAATACCATGCATATGTAAAATTAAGCGAAGGGTGTAACCAAACTTGCTCTTTTTGTGCAATTCCAAGCTTTAAAGGTAAACTAAAATCAAGAACTATAGACTCAGTAATAGCAGAGGTTCAAAATTTAATCTCACAAGGCTTTAGAGACTTTAGTTTTATTTCACAAGATACATCTAGCTTTGGTAGAGACTTAGGCAATACAAATGCCTTAATAGATTTAATAGCCCAAATAGAGCTTCTACCAGGCATTAAGAGTGCAAGAATACTCTACCTCTACCCAAGTACTACCACAATAGAATTAATAGATGCAATAGCTAACTCTAGCATATTTGAGACATACTACGATATGCCAATACAACACATAACAGACCATATGCTAAAAGTAATGAAGCGAGGTTTTAGAAAAGATAAAACAGTAGAGCTATTAAAACATATGCGAAACAAAGCCAACAGTTTTGTAAGAACTGCTGTTATAGCAGGACACCCGCAAGAGAGTGAAGCAGACTTTATAGAGCTTAAAGAGTTTTTAGCAAACTTTGGCTTTGATAGAATAACAATATTTGAATACTCAAACGAAGAGAATACAACAGCATACAATTTAGAGCAAATCCCACAAGAGATAATAAGCCAAAGAGCCACAGAGATAGGCGAAATAGCAAGAGAGGCGATGCTAAAATCACAAGAAGCCCTAATAGGTAAAGAGATTAGAGTAATTATAGATGGAGAGAGTAGTGAGCACGAATTCCTACTAACAGCCCGCCCTACACTTTGGGCACCAGAAATCGACGGTGAAGT
>JALVTE010000074.1 GCA_027024155.1 Campylobacteraceae bacterium | reverse complement strand
GAATATAAAGGAACTTAAAAATATGTAAAATATAACTTTATAGCCAAACTTGGTGCTTTTGGATTCAAAAAAAGATGAGTCTTTTCTGACTTTTGGTGTGTGAGGTGTGTTATGGAATTATTTGGGAATACTTGTCAAATTGACAAATATTAAAAATTACGCTACAATTATTATACAGAAAGGAAGTAAGATGAAAGTAATCAAAAACAAGGTACCAAATAGTTACTTTGAGGTACTTTTGAAGCTCAAAGGCATAAACAAAAAAGAGTTTACTCTTAACTCCAGTATTGCTTACAATACGGTTGCTGGGTGGAAGAAAAAGGGTGAAGTTCCTGCCTATGCTGTTACTATTTTAAAACAGATGCCTTCATGCAAAAAAACGGTTACTGCAAAAGAGTTAATTAATGCCGGTATGCCAAAGGCGGTGCTGTGGAACAGCCAAAGCGATAAAGAGGTGCCGGTAGATATTTTTATTGTCTCTACACTGCAAAAAGCTTATAATGATTTTGTTATTGATAAACTTGCCCAATTTTTTGGGAAAGAGAGCGTTTTATCGGCTCTTTTGCTCCATAAAGATAGGGTCTCGAACACTTTAGCTACACAAGTAGCCAAACATCTCCAAGAGCTTCCAAAAGTATCATGATAAACAAGCAGACAAAAGAGCTTTTAGATGCTTTCTCTAAAATAGAGCTTTTTAAAGAGCATAAATCTATACTAATTGGCGGAACGGCTTTGGCGTTTCATTTGGGGCATAGAGTAAGTTTTGATTTAGATATCTGCTTCCCATGTGCTAACACTTTGCCAGAGCTAGACTTCTTAGAGCAGTTTGACGAAGTAATCCCAATAAAATTTGACCAAGCTATTATAGATACTGCAATTAATGAGGGTGGAGATATAGACGAAGTTATACGGCGTTTTATTATAAATGGTGTTAAGGTAGATTTTGTTGTAAACCCATCAAGCAATATTTATGAGAGCGAAATTTTACAAAATGATGATGCAAAGACTTACGGAAATTTGCGTATAGCTTCGGTAGATACAATTTTCAAGCTTAAATCTCTGCTTATACTTAACCGAAACAAAATCCGCGACCTTTACGATATTGTCTATATGCTAAAATATTGCGGATATAGCGGAAAAGATATAATAGATACTATTATACAATACCGAATTACCTATTTGCCTAAGCATATTATAGCTCTAATCGAGGCAAAAAAACAGGACCCATTTGATACAGAAGGCATCCAAAACCCAAAAATGAATTTAAAAGAGTACAAAGAGCTAAAAGCTTATCTGTTAAAAGAGATTTCAAAAAAATAATTATTACACCCTAATGCAAGTGCCGACAGACTATTTTTATATAGGTAAGGCCTAAGTTTTATCTTTAGCTATTTTAGAAAACTTTTCTAAAAGTTCACTTTGAGGCATTGTGTTTTCGTATTCTAAAAGCAAGTCTATTAAATCAATATTTTTTATATCGGCTTCTTTTAAATACTCTTCTAAGCTTTTTTGAGGAGCAGAGTTAGAAGATTTTATCTTTTCTCTTTTGGCTTTTCTTTTGGCGTATGTTTTGCTTCTAAAATCATATTTTCCGCCGTTTAAATAGTTTTTGTAAAGTGCCAAAAGTTCGAGCTCTTCATCATCTGTTAAAGCCGATTTAAGCATAGTTTCTATTTTCTCTTTAATCTCTTTTTCTTCATTGTCATTAAATAAAAACATATCAATACACATATTTGGCACGCGCCTTTCAAACTTGATATTGTAAAACAGATAATCCAAGTATGCCCTAATCGGATTGGCGATATTATTCTCTATACCCCAATCACACCAACTTTTTACTTCATCGGGAAATTGCCGGCTATAATCCGCACTGCATTTGTGCCAGTCGTAACGGTGATGGTTTAAAGCAGGGCTACCTGTAAGATACTGTTTTTCTTTTGGCATACAAACTCCTGATATTGCGCCTAAATTCCGATATACAGATAGATTATTAAAGCATTTTAACACAATTAGCTATAATAATAAAAAGCAAAAGGATTTAAAATGCCAAAAATTGCAAAATTGGGCAAAAATGCTCAGCAGATTTTAGATTCCAAAAGAGATGAACTTTTTAAAGAGATAGAAGAGTATTTAAACATAGACGACAGCAAAACTTATATTATCGGATGGGTTAATTTTTTAATTCTGTTTGAGACAATACAAAAATATATAAAAGAGAACCCCAATGAGCTTACATTCCAAGAGACAGATTTTTTAAAAGATACCGACCCTGAAGATTTAATGGATATTGTAATGCTTGCATTTTATGACTATTTAGAACTTATACAGGGGATGATGATTTCTTATGATTTTGAAGAAGAGTGGCAAATAAGCCCCGATAAATTGGGCGATATGTCTATAAAAGAGCTTGAAGAGTTTAAATCAAAAGTAAAAGAGGAGTTAAAAAATGAGAAAAGTTGATTCTTTTGATATAGAAGAGTTTTTAAAAGAGACAATCGGCGAAGAGGGTATTAAAGAACTTGGTTTAGCCCTTAGCGAAGAAGACGAATCGGAATATGATGGCAGTTTTTCTTCTAAAGAAATCACCCAAGAAGAGAAAAACAAAATTTTTATAAGCCATTCAGAATGGCTAAAATTAAAACTCCCTTTTCCTACCTTTTGAAAGGATTTAATATACCCCAAAAAGAAAATATTGCAAAATTTTACAAAAGTTTAAGTTTAAGAACTCTCTTTTCTTGAAATTAAACTAAAGGCACAATATGAGAAAGTTAAAAGAGCTACAGCAAGAGCTTGAAAATGTTAAAACTTATGTGAAATATTATGAAGAAAAAGGCGATAAGAAAGAGCTTGAAAAATGGAAGATAATCCAAAAATATGTATTTGAAAAATATGCAAGAGAAGTGATTATTCAAACTACTATGAAAGGCTGAGCATCTCTAAGCCTTTTTAAATTTCTCAAGCAGAGCCGTAAATATTTTCATTGCTTCAGGCTTTAAACTTACAGCTAAGAAATGGATATAAAACTCTTAATTTAATGGCATTTCGGAAGGATACTACTTTGCCGGCTATTGCTGTAAATAACTTTGCGTACTCTTAGTATCTGTCATCTCAACCTTCTCGTTGCTATTGATTGTATATTTAATATTGCGTCCAGCACTCCCTTCAACCTGCTTTATCAATCCATACTCTACAAGTTTAGAAATATCTCTCTTTGCGGTAGGAATAGAGGTTTTGGCAATAGCAGCATACTTTTTGGTAATCAATCCTCCTTCAAATTCTACTACATCTATATCAAGCACTTTATTAAGCACCTTGATTTGCCTTTTATTAAGGACCTTTTCCCTTGCTCTATCCCAAAACTTAGCTTTTTGTACCACCTTTTCAATCTCTCCTATCGTATATTCAATCGATTGTTTCACTATATCGGTATGCCAGCCTATCCACTCTGTAAAATCAAAGTTTCTATTGTATATAAGGTTATTTGAACGCTCCAAAATATCATAATAGGCTCTTTTATATTCGGCTATCATCTTAGAAATTGAGAAGTATTGATGTGTTAGCCCTAACTCTTTAGAAAGCACATAGTTTGCAACTGTTCTTGCAATTCTGCCGTTACCGTCATCATAAGGATGGATGGCTACAAACCATAAGTGGGCGATTGCACTTTTGATATAAGGGTCTTCCTGAGAGTGATTAATATAGGCAAGCAATTCATTCATCTGCTTTTCAACATTTTGAGGCGGTGGGGCTTTATAGTGTACTATTTCACGATATCCTCTATTGGAGACTACCTGCATCTCATCTTTTCGATAAGTTGCCACATCTATCTTATATCCACCGCTATAGCCAGTAGGAAAGAGAGCATTATGCCATCCATGTAAACGCTCTTTGGTCAATGGGGAATGATTGAAACTACTGTCAATCAGAATATCTGCCAAACCATCCGTGTGTCGTGTGGAACAATCCTCTTCATAAGCAAACGCATCATAAAGCTTTTTTCTTATTGAGGACCTTACGCTATCACGCTGAAGAATCTCTCCTTCTATCTTGGAGGATTGTATAATCTCATCCGTAGAAGCATCAATGATTATATTACGTATATTTTTTCTATCGAGAATATGGATTGCATACTCCAGTTTTCCAGTAATGCGAGATACAGCAGATAGTTTTGATGCTATCTCTTCATAATGATAATCAAATGAGGGATAGGCATCACTCTGCCATACCCATTTTTTAAGCTCTTGCATATAGTTTGGCTCCTAATGATCCGATTAGAGTAGCTAATTCTATCATAATATGAGCCGATTGTCAATATCATCGATTTCTTTTCTCTCCAGCTGTTGCGAGGGGACTCTCTATCTTTAGACAAAGTTGATAAAATAAAATAGTAAAGATAAAGGTTTTGAGAGATATTAGAAGAAGGTATAAAAAACTGGACTTAAACATAACAAAATATGATAAAAAGGAAGATTTGTAAATAAATCAGAATGGACAAAATCAAAACTCCATCTTCCTACCTTTTAAAAGGATTAAATGTGCCAAAGAGGTGATTATTTAAACCTCTATATAAAGCTGAGCTATTCTAATTACTTTTTGATTTTTCAAGCAGAGCCGTAAATTTTTCGGCACTAAATGCCCCGATAACATCTGCAAAAAACGGCTCATCTACTGTAAAGCCTATGTCGTTTTCGGTATATTTTTTAAATGTGTGGTAATCAATAATTTCTGCACCTCCGCCGGTTAGTAAAGTAACATTTTTCATAAGCTCGATTGTATTAATATCTAATTGATAAGTAAAAAGATAATTTAAAAATTTCTCTATCGCATCTTTTACGCTATCTATATACGCAAAGACTTCATCATCTAAACTTTTATATTTTTTTAATATATTTACAGCTTCATCAAAAGAGATATGTTTATTTAAATAATTCATTGCCTCTGTTTGTAATTTAAAAATTAAATTTTCTACTCCCCAATCGGTGCGGTAATAAAGCTCTTTAACTTCGTTTCCTCTGTCGAAAACTATTACCTGTGTTTGATTAAATCCCAAATCTACAACTACTCGGTAACCGCTGTTTTGCAAATCTTTTGCAGTATAATTACAGTCAATAAGATGTTTAATATAAGCACCCTGTTCTTGGGCAACAAATAAAATATTATAATCTAGGGCTTTGCCATCTAAACGCATATCATTAAATATTTTTTCGATTACATCTACATTTTCTGCTCTTATATATCTTGGAACTACCACTCTTAAATCTATATCTTTATTTACAACTTTGTCTGCAATTAAAGCATCTTTTATTGCTTCTGCTCTGTTTTTATAAAAGTTTATATATTTCTCTATATCGTAAGGAGCCGGTTCAGATGTCGGATAATAGCTTGTTTTACTATTGTAGCAGGTTTTTATTCCGCTGTGTCCCAATTCTATAGAGTAGATATTGCTTTTTGTTTTCATTCTTTATCCTTAGAGTTTTAAAAAAATCTAGCTTTTCACCGTCTCAACTGCTTGGTTATTCTTAATCTATTTATGTATCGCTTGCAGTTATTTATCTTACCTTCCCGCTGATTATAAGTATGAATTTCTAGAGCCTGGTCGTCTTGTCTCTTCTTTAACTATACTTCTTATCTGGTCAACAGATACTCCATTGCGATTGCGACTATATATTGCTTGTTCCAAATTACGTTGAACTATCTCTAAATTATCTACAATTTGATTATTCAACTCGGTTTTCTTATTATCAACCTTTTTCCCAACCGCCGTAACAACATCTCTAGCACTTTTATCAATTAAATTACCCAACTCTTTAGAGCTTTTTTGTGTAATTTTCTCTATCTCTTTAACCATTGCTACTAGCAATTTATCAGAATCGCTTAAATTATCAATTTCTATCTCATTTAAAGGTGTAAGCTGTATCTGCTCATTCATACTGTCAATTAAGAACTTTATTCGTGGAAGAATCTTTAATTGCTCTTTAACAGAATAATTATTTCTATTAATAGATTCTAAACGCTCTAATAAAAGCTCTGTTTGTGCAGTTATACTACTAAAGTTTTTAGCCGTTAAATCTTCTAAAGAAGATAATCTTTTATCGATTTCATCTAGTTTGGCACTAAAATTTTTTTGAGCTTTTTCAATACTGTCTAATTTTAACGCTTGCTCTTCTTGGCTTTTAGCTATCGCCTCTACCGAATTTGCAATTTTTTCTAATATCTCTTTTGTAATTTTATCGTTCGAGAAAAATCCCATAAGGTATCCTTTAATAGTAAAATATTTTTTATTATACCACACATTCAAACATTATTTAAAATTTTATCTATTTTTTACAAATAATACCCCTCTAGCTCACTGCTGATATTTTTTGCTTTTTGCAATATATCGTTTGGAACATTCGCTTCTTGTAAAGATTTTATCAACTCTTTCCAAATATCTTTTAGTCTGTTAAGTTTTTGCCTGCTCCAGTTTTGGATATTTACGGCTTTTTCTATTATGCTTGCCGGAGACTTATTATACTCTTTATTAGAGTCGTATAAAACAGTATAGTCTCTGTCGAATACTTTAAGTTCGTCGATATTTTCATTATATAGCATCTCTACACTCTCTAATATTTTAGATGCGCCTATCTCTATAAATTTGGGCTCTACAAATCGTGCAGTAACGGGGCTGTCTTCGTATTGTTTTAGGTATCTGTTAAATATGCCGTGCAGAGATTCGTATTTGTTTACTGCTATTGCTATAACTTTTATTGTGTAGTTATTGGCTTTTAAAGATGATATAAGCTCTTTAGCTTTTTTGGAATCTCGCATTGTGCCATCTACTATAAAGTTTGCCTTTTGCTCTTGTGCGTAAGCTATCGATTTTTCCGAGAAGATAGAGGCATCTCTATGCACGGCAGCTCCTGCATCGCTCCCAAACATCTCTACCGCCTCTTTAAAATATGGGTGAAAGGGACGCATCTCATCGCTATTTGCTATAAATGTTTGCCTATTTTTCGTCTCTTCTAACATATATACAGCCAATGCGGATTTACCGGCACCCGGCAAGCCGGCTGTTAAATAAACGGTAGGATTTTTACTTTTAGAGAAATCAAAATCTTTTTTTAATACCGGCACAATTTCTTGCTTAAAAACTCTTTGGTTCTCCTCTTTACTAAGATAAAATGAGCGTGGATTATTTATATCTAAATTCATACTAACTCCT
>JALVTE010000073.1 GCA_027024155.1 Campylobacteraceae bacterium | reverse complement strand
AAATTTGCACAAGCTGCTGGCTTTAATTTTGTAGATGGTTTTATAGGCTTTGTTGGTTACGATATGGTAAAAGTTTTTGAGCCAACACTAAAGCAGTATATGGATAACCTGAAAGACCCTCTTAATACACCAGATTTAGATTTAATTAGACCAAAAATTATTATCGGTTTTTCTCATAAAAGTTCACAACTAACACTGGTAGATTTAGATAATAGTTACCCTAAAATTATAGAGACTATTACAAAGTTAATAGGTAAATGTGATAAGTTTGAACCAATTAAACCAGCAATTTTAGAGGGTGAGGGTGAATTTGCAATATCTAAAGAGCGTTTTATGCAAATTGTAGATGAAGCAAAAGAGCATATTCGTGCTGGCGATGTATTCCAAGTATTGCCATCTAATAGATATACACAAAAAGGTCAAATAGATACGCTAAGTTTTTATAGAGTTTTACGCTCGAAAAATCCTTCTCCTTATCTATTTTTATTAGAGTTTGAAGATTTTAGTATTTGTGGCTCTTCGCCAGAAGTTATGGTTCGGCTTACAGATGGTGAAATTTTATTACGCCCTATTGCTGGCACAAGAAAAAGGGGTGCAACAACTCAAAGAGATTATGAATTAGAGCAAGAGATGATAAATGACCCTAAAGAGTGTGCCGAACACTTAATGTTGGTAGATTTAGGTAGAAACGATGTAGGGCGTGTTGCAAAGGTTGGAACAGTAAAGGTGCCTGAAATGATGAGAGTCGAGCGATACTCTCATGTTATGCATATGGTTTCTGACATTATTGCAGAGATAGAAGACGATAAAGATATGTTTGATCTCTTTGCTGCAACATTTACTCATGGAACAATGACAGGTGCACCAAAAATTAAAGCGATGGAGTTAATTGCAAAATTCGAAGGCTTAAAAAGAGGCTTTTATAGTGGCTGTGTAGGCTACTTCTCATTTACTGGAGATATGGACTCTTCGATTGCAATAAGAACTTCTTTAATTAAAAAAGATGAAATCGTACTACAAGCAGGTGCAGGTGTTGTTGCAGACTCAGTACCAGAGTTAGAAGAGTTAGAGGTAAGAAACAAACTAATGGCACTAATGGCTACACTAAAAGAGATGGAGAGCCTTAAAGAAGATGAACAGTTAGTGCTTTTAAAAGAGATAGATTAGATTTTAGGATATAGGATTTAGGGGCTAGGATTTAGATTGTAGGGGCAACCCTTGTGGTTGCCCATTAGCAGAGGTTGAGGCATTTGGGCAACCACAAGGGTTTGCCCCTACAAATAACCAATAACAAATATACCAATATACCAATATACAAATAACCAACTTCCCAAAGGAAAATAATGAAAAAGTTTGCAATTTTTGGAAACCCGGTAGAGCACTCTAAATCGCCTAATATGCATAATAACGCTTTTAAAAAGTTGGGATTTGATGGTGAATATTCTAAAATACATTTAGAAGATGGCTCTAAATTAAAAGAGACTTTTTTAAGCCAAGGTCTAAGCGGTGCAAACATTACTGTACCCCATAAAGAAGAGGCATTAAAAGCCAGTGATTACTTAGATAACTTTGCCAAAAAGGTTGGTGCTGTTAATACGCTTGTATTAAAAAATGATAAGCTGTACGGTTACAATACCGATGCACCAGGCTTTTTAAAATCTATAGAGAAATTCAGAGATATAAAAACTATTTTAATATTAGGTGCAGGCGGAACAGTGCAATCTACTTCATCAATTTTAAAAGATGCAGGATACGAAGTATCCATTCTAAATAGAAGTGCTCCAAGATTAGAAAAATTTATAGAACAGGGCTTTGAGTGCTTTACTTTCGATAATTTTAAGCCTAAAAGTTTTGATTTAGTAGTAAATATGACAAGTGCCGGCTTAAAAGATGAGAACTTGCCAACTCCTAAAGAGTTATTAGATAGTGTTTTGCCTAATGCTAAAGCTGCTATCGATATTATTTACGGTAAAGATACACCATTTCTAAAATTGGCTAAAAGTTACAACTTATCAACTGCCGATGGCAGTGAGATGCTAATTCAGCAAGGTGTTTTGGCATTTGATTATTTTACTGAGCATCAATTTGATTTGAAGCTTGTTGAAGAGTTTATGAGAGAAGGGCTTTTTAAGAGTTAATAGTTAAGAGTTCGAAGTTTAAAGTTTTTTCTCTCACTCCCAAATTGCATTTGGGAGTGCTTAGGTCTTTTTTGATTGAACAACTTGTACATTGTGTGTATCTCTGCTCCCAAATACAATTTGTGAGCCAGTAAGTTGTAAATTTTTGTTACCTAGAGCGTCAAGAAGAGTCTTTTACTATCATATAAACTAGATTAGACTATAGATATTTTTAATTTTCGCCCAATACTATTAGCAAAGTTTTCTAGTGTTGATAGTTTAATATCTTTCGCATGATTTTCTATTCTTGATATAGCAGATTTTTTTGTTTTTAGAATTGTTGCTATATCTTCTTGCGTTAAGCCTGCTTCTATTCTTGCTTGTTTTAGAATTTCGCCTATTTTAAACTCTTCATAGCCTGTGTCAAAGTTTTTAGCAAATTCTAAATCTTTTTCTTTTCTCTTTTTGATATATTTATCTAAATCACTCATTGTTATGCTCCTTTGCTAGATACTCTTTTCTTCTCTGTTGTGCTAAATCTATCTCAGATTTAGGAACTTTTTGGTCTTTTTTCTTAAAGCCATTTGTTAAAATAACTAACTTTTCTTTATGTTCAAATCCAAGTAATCTAAAATGGTTTTTTCCAACTTGTGCTCTAATCTCTATAATGCCATTGGTGTTACTCAAATGTTTATAGTATTTAGTTGATATATTCTCTAACTCTTCAACTAATTTTAATACCCAAATAACTTTTTGAGCCTCTTTTGATGATAAACTATCAAGAAAATCTTCAATAGGGCTTTTGCCTGATGGCATTTTATAAAACACAATTCTTTTCATATGCTAATATTAACATATATGTGAACTATTGTCAATGCATGCATGGGTTTTATTAGATTGCAATTATGTATAGGCAATAATTAGTTATTGTTTCCACCCTTTTTGCCAAATGCTGGTTTAAGATAGTATGATAAATTGTCTTCTATTAGTTGTATAATTTCTCTTTGTGTGTCGCTATTGTAAACTTTAATAGTTATTTTATATTTTCCCTTGAACCAATGTTTTAATTGCAGAGCATATGTGTGTTTATTGCCATCTCCTAAGTGTTCTTTAATTCTCCTCACTCCCAAATTGCATTTGGGAGTGCTTAGGTCTTTTCTGATTAAACAACTTTTTTGTATTGTGTGTATCTGCTCCCAAATACAATTTGGGAGCCAGTAAAAAGCAGTGTATGCTTTTCTTTTAATTTTTTTTAGAAAAAAAACGAAACAAAATTAGCAAATGAGGTTTGCGTAGCAAAAATTTCTTCAGAAAAAAAATCACGTAAGAAAAAACTTTCTCGCAGTCTAGTAATTTGAGAGCCAGTAAAAATAGACTATTTTTGACTGTATGTTGAATAATAATTAAAATAAATCTAATTTTTCATAAACCTTTTTAAGCAAAACTTCTTCTCTTTTTTCTAATTCTTTAACATCCCATTTATTACTTTTTAAAATATCTTGTGTTATTAAGAATGAGCTAACTACATTATTTTTATTTTGATATGCTTCTTTTTTCTCTTTAAAAGAAAAATTTTGAGCTTGTATATTTTTTTTCATTGATAATAATGTTAAATTAGCTAAAGCATTTGTCCAATCTTCAATTTCATCTTCAGTAAAAATATCTTTCCAATATTTGGTTGGTGTCTGAGGTAAAATATGCTCTAAGTGTAATTTGTTGTTAATAGATATGTAATTTATTTTATTCTCATCAGATGAAAAATATTCTATGAGTAATAATATCGCTTTATCCCATTTTCTACCATAAACCCAACTGCCTTCAATTTCATCTTTAAAAGTTTTTCTTGTTGAATATTTATCAAGATTTGATTTCATTTCATTTTTAATATCCTGAATTGATTGATTTGTTTTTACTAATTTCAGTATATTGTAAGATGTTTGTTTTATTCTAGCTACAGTTGCTCCTGCTACCCAATTTTGGTAATAATATGCAACTAATAGTTGTTTTAGTTTATCAAAATCATTATATTTCACAAAAATTGCAGTTGTTAATATACTATTCCAATATATTTTATGCCTTAAATATCTTAATGAATAAATATATTTATCTTCCATAGTTATCAATTTTATGTATGCTTTTGAAAAATCACTTATTTCTTTTATAATTTCTAAAGAATATTTTTTTTCTTTTTCAAATATTGATGATAGTTCTTTATCTAATCTACTTTTAGGATTTGTAGTAATTTTATAATAAAGATATGTATTTAACATTCCATCTAAATCTAAATTTGCAAATTTTAAATTTGAGCTAATTTCCTCCCAAGTAGTTTTGAAAGCTTTTCTATCTTCCTTACTTGTTAATTTTTGCATTAAAGATGATTTAAGTATATCTATAGAACTTAATGGCATTCCCCTATCATTTAAAACATTAAAGATTTGAATAGCACTATCTTGCGATGGACAAGTAATAACTGTTAATACTGTGTTTTCATAAAACCAAATTACAAAATCATTGATATCTATACTATGCTCTTTTACTTTTTCAGTTATAAAATCTCTTAAATAATGTGCATTATGTAAATATCTATTATCTTTAAAATCTTTTTCCACTTGTTTGGTACTTTGAAAATTGATTTGTTTTAATACTGTTTCTTCAAAATCAATTTGATATTTTTCATTCGTTAAGAATTTTAATTTTCTCTTATTTTCTTCATATTTATCTTGAATAGAACCTTTAATATAATCTTTTGCTCTATCGTTTAGCTTATTAAAATATAGGTCTCTAAAAACACAAGCTAAAATTGTAAAAGTTGTTGTTCTTTGTTGTCCGTCGATAATATCAAATCTTTTATCATCTTCATTATTTACTAATACCAATGAGCCACAAAAATATGTATCTTTTTTATTTTCTAAATAAGCATTTGTTAAATCATCAATTAAATCAGATAAATTATCTTTATCCCAAGAATATGGTCTTTGGTAGTCTGGTACTTGATAAAATTTCTCATCATCAACTAATATTTTTTTTATATTTTCTATTTCTGCTTCAAGTTTCATTTAGTTCCTCTTTTGATTGATATATAATATCTATTACCCCTCATTAGCCTGTGAAATCAAAACTCCCTCTAGTATCTTGTCTATATCTCCATCTAGTACTGCTTCTACGTTTGTGAAGGCTTCGTTGGAGCGGGTGTCTTTTACTTGTTGGTAGGGTTGTAGTACGTACGAACGGATTTGGTGTCCCCAGCCTATTTCGCTTTTTTCTACTCCGTCTATTTCTGCCTGTTTTTTTGCCATTTCGTATTCATAAATGCGAGATTTTAGCATTTTCATAGCTGCTGCTTTGTTTTTGTGTTGGCTTCTGTCGTTTTGGCACTGTACTACAATTCCTGTTGGAATATGGGTTATTCTAATTGCACTCTCTGTCTTATTTACGTGTTGTCCGCCGGCTCCACTTGCTCGGTAGGTGTCGATTCTTATATCTTTATCTTCTATCTCTATATCTATATCGTCATCAATTTCGGGTGAGACCATTACTGAACTAAAAGATGTATGGCGTTTTGCGTTAGAGTCGAATGGCGAAATTCTTACCAAGCGGTGGATTCCGTTTTCTACTTTTAAGTAGCCATATGCATTTTCGCCTTTTATAATAAAACTTACATCTTTTATTCCAGCCTCTTCGCCAGGTTGGTAGTCTAGTACCTCTACTTTAAAGTTGTGTCGCTCTGCCCAGCGTAGGTACATTCTATATAGCATACTTGCCCAATCTTGGCTCTCTGTTCCGCCAGCACCGGGGTGGATAGATACAATAGCATTTGCATTGTCGTGTTCACCATTTAGCATTATTTGAATCTCTAGTTTTTGAATATGCTCATTTAAATTTTCGGCATCTTCGTAGAGCATCTCTAGCGTATCTTCGTCATTTTCTGATTTTGCCAACTCAAAGTACTCTTGTGCATCATCTAATGCATCTTTGGCTTCGTTGTAAACATTTAATATTCTCTCTAGTTTTGTCTTCTCTTGCGATACTTTGGCTGCTCCTTTAGCATCGTTCCAAAAGTCTGGGTTTTGTTGTAGCTCTTCTATCTCTTTAAGTCTTGCTTTTATTTCGTCTGGCTTTGTTATATTGGTAATGTTGTACATTTTGCTTTGTAAAGTTTTTAACAGTTCTCCATATTCATATGCATCCATACAATATCCTAATAATTTTTTGGTATGATTGTACCTAAAATTTGCAAAAAGGTAAGAGTATGCAGATAGTTAAAGATGCCCAAGAGTTAAAAAAGTTAAGAGCCTCTCTAAATGGAAGTGTAGGCTTTGTACCAACAATGGGTGCACTGCACGAGGGACATATAAGCTTAATTAAAAAAGCAAGGCAAGAGAACGACTTTGTAATTGTATCGATATTTGTAAACCCAACACAGTTTTTAGAGGGTGAAGATTTAGATAAGTACCCTAGACGTGATGAAGCAGATATTAAAATTTGTGAACTTGCAGGTGTAGATATTATATTTATGCCAACTATAGATTCGGTATATAACGAAGATGAGCTTTTAATAACTGCCCCAAAAATCAGAGGCTTTATACTAGAGGGTGCAAAACGCCCTGGACACTTTGATGGTGTACTGCAAATTGTAATGAAACTGTTTAATATAACAGATGCTACAAATGCTTACTTTGGTAAAAAAGATGCCCAGCAGTTAGCATTAATTACGCAAATGGTTAAAGACTATTTTTTAAATGTAAACATAATACCTTGTGAAATTGTAAGAGATACTCGTGGATTAGCACTTAGTAGTAGAAATACATACCTTACTAAAGAGGAGTACGAAAGAGCTCTATCTCTTAGCCGTTCTTTAAAATTAGCTTCTGATATGGTAGCTAAAGATGAGTTAAATTGCAGTAAAATAAAAGAATCTATGCAAGATTTGCTAACTAAAAGTGTTGATAAGTTAGATTATATTGCTATTGTAGATAGAGAGTTTAGAGAGTTAGATAAAGTAGAGATTGGCAATAGTATTATATTAGTTGCTGCATTTGTTGGAAAAACTAGACTTATAGATAATATTTGGGTTTAATATAGGGGTAGCCCCATTGCTATTAAGTTAAGGATTCTATATCCATTTATCCTACATCCCCGCCACACCTAACGAGCCCTTCCTTTCCTTATATTGGTACTTCCACATCCATATACTCATAAATCTTTTTCTGTTTTTGTAATATTTCACCTACCTGCAGTTTGTTTCCAGGGCGT
>JALVTE010000072.1 GCA_027024155.1 Campylobacteraceae bacterium | reverse complement strand
ATATAAAGGAACTTAAAAATATGTAAAATATAACTTTATAGCCAAACTTGGTGCTTTTGGATTCAAAAAAAGATGAGTTTTTTCTGACTGTTGGTGTGTGAGGTGTGTTATGGAATTATTTGGGAAAGATAAATAACTTGACAAAAAATTCTATTTTATATACAATAAACTTAATATAAATAAAAGGACTCTATATTCAAAAGGTATCAATAGGAGATTTGCAAAAAAATATATCACTTCTTACTAAAACATTAGCCGGTAAATACAAAAATAGAGTAAGCAAAACAGCCAAATCTCTACAAGAGATAAAAGAAGAGACTCTAACAAAAGCCTTTGGGGCGGAGTATGGTCTATCTAATTGATACAAATATAATTATTTGGTTCCTAGTAGGCGACCATCAAGAGCATTTAGAAGTCGCTACAGATATTTTTACAAAAATAGAAAACACCCAAATAAAAGCAGAAATTTTAGACTCAGTATTAATAGAAGCTTACTTCGTATTAGTTAAATTTTACAAACTCCCCAAAAACGAAGTTATCGAAGATTTAAAAAAGTGCTAATCTAACTTATTGAAAAGGACTCTATTTGCCCTATGTACTAAAACAATACAATGTAACAAAAGCTCAAAAAGTAGAAGATTTTTTAGTCAATGTAGTAAAATTATCCGAAACGCTAGCCCATAAACTTTTAAGAAATTCAAGAATAGTAGACCACAAAAACAGACATATTCAAAAAGGCAAAGTGTTAAAGTCTGGTTATATAAAAGTGTTAGTATTTGAGCCAATCACAAAAGGTTTAAAGCCACTATTTCAGTGTGAACATTTTGCAATATTCAATAAACCATCTGGTTTAATAGTACACCCAACTATTCGCTCAAGAGAGTACACACTACTCGATGAAGTACGCTACCAATTTGGAGAAAAGGCGAACTTAGTTAATAGAATAGATGCCGAAACATCAGGGCTTGTACTTGTCTCTAAAAATGGATATGCCGACTATATTTTAAAAGATATGTTTGCAAAAAAAGAGTTTATAAAAAAATACAAAGCCCTAGTAAAAAATGAGCTAAAAGAAAAAATTCTAATAGAAAAACCAATCGCCCCATCTAAAGGGTTCATAAAACTAAAAATGCAAACTTCAGAAAACGGCAAAAAGTCAAGCACCCTAATACGACCAATATCATACAACAAAACCACCAACCAAACCTTAGTAGAAGCAATCCCCTACACAGGCAGACAACACCAAATAAGAGTACATTTAGACTCAATAGACCACACAATAGTAGGCGACCCAATATATGGCTTAGAAGAGAGTTTTGTAGATAAACTTTTAAACAAACAAATAGAGCAAAACAAACGCATAAAAACAACTGGAGCCAACAGACTAATGCTACACGCCTACTATTTAGAGTTTACATTTCTAAATCGACGTTATATCTTTACCTCTAAGCAAAAGTTTTCTTGTTAGCTCCACATCTATACATATGTAGGGGTAGCCCTTGTGGCTACCCATTAGTAGCAACTAGCGCAATATTCACAACAAATTAAAGTATAAGTTCCCATCGAGAACAATGAGAACTAGATAAGAGAAACTCTAATTAACTAAACTTATCTCTAAATATCTAAAGTCTTTTACATTTAATGTATAGAGCTTTAAATCATATATGAGAACAGTAGATGCAATTATTG
>JALVTE010000071.1 GCA_027024155.1 Campylobacteraceae bacterium | reverse complement strand
ATCGGATTATGAAGTCCAAAGTCTATATTGCTATCGCCATCATTAACAAAGCGAACCGAAGAGTTATTTACTGTATTTGATGGACTCTCTTTTAAATAACTTGCCCAATTACTAAACTCTACTCTAATCTTTCCACTAAGACCTTGTAAAGTATAACTACCATCTTGGGCTGATTGCGTAGTTGCTGTAGCACCAGAGCTGTCAATACCAATTATTTGCACACCAGCTATACCTAATTCATTTGTATCTTTAATACCGTATTGATTAGTTGTGGTTCCATTTAAAGGTAAATCCCTGAAAACAACACCATTAATATCTGCAGTAGCTACTTTAGATAAAATAATAGCTAATAGCATCCCCTTACTTAATTTATTAAAACTCATATAAACCCCCTTAATTTGAAGAAACACCATAAAATGTATTGTATTTCCTGCTTAATCTAACTATAAATAAAAATTACTATATTTACTAGACTATACTTCTTAATACTCGAAATATAACATAGAATATACATAAATGATATGAATGTAGAACATATCTGTACAAAACAAATTATTTCTAAATTTAATACCATATAACGGAATTAGAAATGGTACATTATCATTATATTACTTAAGTTAGAACAATAAAATATTAAATTTATGTATTTATTATGTTAAATAACTAATCTGTGTATATATGATACAAATAAAACAAATTAACTGTGTATAAAAAATAATTTTATTAAAAAAATTTATTATAGATTAATATGTATGAGCATAAAAGATACACTACCTATAAATAATGAAATTAAGTGTATAGTTATTACCCATATATTTTATTTTAAAAGCTACATTTTATGGGCTATCTTACTCTATGAGCTAGTTTCATTTTTTAAAGAATAACTTAAGTTAGTGTTAATAATCTATTAATAATTAATATTTATTTTTATATTCTGTAATATTTATACTAAAGTTAAAAAAAATCTGCTAAAATAATTCCTAAATTAGAAAAAAGGCGATTAAATGGGATTTTTAAAAGTAATTACTACTTCAACAATTCTTTTAACTGTTACTCAAGCATCAAGTTTTACAAAGATTCATGATATATGTGATATAACAAAAACTCAAAAATGTCCTAATGTAAAACAAGAGATAACATTAGTCCAAAAATTTTTAAATATTAATAGTAAAAATAAAATTGCTGTTAATGGTAAATGGAATGAAAAAACCAAAGAAGCTATAATAAATTTTCAAAAAGAACACAATATTCCAGCAACAGGATATGTTGGTCAAATGACAAAAATAACATTAGATAAAGAGTTGGCAAAAAAGTTAGCTCAAATTAATGAGTTAAAAAATATTAAAAATTCTTTAAATAAAAAAAATGAAATTAATAAAGAAAATATTGCGAAAAATAGCTCTAATATAAAAACAGATACTCCTACTTCTAAAAGCAATAAAACTCCAAGTAAAAAATTATCAAAAGTTAAAAAAATACAAAAAATTAACTCTTATGAAGCCTTTAGAAGATCTGTTAATTTAAGAAGAAGTTTTGCAGTATATAAAGATAGTAAACTTTTAAGTAGAGCAAAAAGAGCTAAAACTATTTTAAAAGTAGATGTAAGTGAGCAGAGAGTAAAACTACTGGTAAATGGTAAAGTTGCACTATCTGCTCCTTGTACTACTGGTGCAAAACATAAATTTGAGCCAAATACAAGAACATACAGAGATAAACATACTCCATATGGAACATTTAGAATAATGGAAAAAATTGCTACAAAACGCTCTACAATTTTTGTAGATATATATAGAAATGGAAAAAGAATTTACCATGGAGATAGAAGAAAATATAGGGGTTCATGGAAAGGCGTAAAAGTTGTAGGTGCTCCATTATATAATTGGATGCGTCTTACAAGTGGTGGAATTGGACTACACGCAAGTAGCCATGTAAAAAGATACCCAGGCTCAAACGGATGTATTAGACTTCCTAAGAATGTATCTAATTTACTATTTTCTAAACTAAAAAGAGGTAGCATAGTTAAGGTGGTAGATTAATATTTAATACCATAATATCAAATTAAATTGATAAATAAACTTGTTTTAAGCTTCAATACGATAAAAATAGTCCAATTTAAATAGTGGACTATAAGATGTTAAATAATAAAAAGTTAATAATCTTCGATATGGATGGTACTTTAATAGACTCTCTGCCAAGTATTGCATATGCAATAAATCTGATGTTAAAAGAGTTAAACAAAGAGCCAATTAGTTTAGATAGAGTTAAAGATTTTATAGGTAGAGGCTCTGAATTGCTTATAAAAAGAACTCTATTAAATAGGGTGGATGTAGATGGTATTGAAATTAATAAGCAAGAGTTTAAAAATGCACATAGTATCTTTTTGAACTTTTATAGTCAAAATTTAAATGCTAAGACTACACTTTTTTCAAATACAAAAGAGACACTGCAAGAGTTAAAAAATAGTTATAAAATAGCATTAGTAACAAATAAACCTCATCAATTTGTTAATTCAATATTAGAAAATCTTAAAATAGATAGCTATTTTGACTATATCTTAGGTGCAACTGAAGATATAGCTAAAAAACCAGCTCCAGATATGCTAATAGCTACTTGTGACAATTTTAATATTGAACCTAAAAATAGTGTTATGGTAGGCGACTCTAGCAATGATATATCAGCTGCCAAAGCTGCAAATATCGACACTATAGCTGTAACATATGGCTATAGCAATGAAGATATTAAAGCATTGAATCCAACTGTAATAGTAGATAATTTAGCTCAAATTCCAAGGCTTTTAAATGGCTAGGGTAGCAATTATTGGTGGTGGTGTAGCTGGTGTTAGCTCTGCTTTAATTCTTAGCCAATTAGATATAGATATAAAACTTTTTGAAGCAAAAGATAGCCTTGTTGGTGGTCCTCCATTTTGTCACCTTCACGCAGGCGGTAACTTATATCCTGATATTACAGATAAAGAGAGAGTACAGTTATTAAAAGAGTCTGTAGAGTTTGCAAGATATTACCCATTTTGTGTAGATAAACGTCCCACTATTATTGCGTATCCAAAACGTTTTAAGAAAGATGTTCAAGATTTTCTACCTACACTTAAAATGCTACAATTAGAGTATAAAAAGTTAATAGAAGCAGATAGTACAAATACTATTTTAGGAGATTGGAAAGATTATTATAAATTGTATTCAAAAGCTAAATTGGAAGAGTTGGCAAAAAAAGAGCCAAAAGATAAGCCACAAAATGTAGATGAATGGCTAATTCCTTTTGCAAAATATACCAATTTAGATACTCTACAATTTCCTGTAATTGTTGTTCAAGAGTATGGATTAAATATGTTTAAACTATCAGCTGGGGCTGAACTTAGTTTAAATAGTATTGATAATATAGATTTAAATTTAAATACAGAAGTTACAGATATTAAAAAAGAGGGTAGTAAATATACTGTTAGCTATTTTAAAGATAATAAAATAGAGAGTCAAGAGTTTGATTTTCTAATAAATGCAGCTGGCTTTAAAAGTGGGTATATAGATGATATGCTAGGTTTGCATAAAGATAGAATGGTAGAGTTTAAAGCTGCTTACATAACAAATTGGGAATGCAATATTAAGTTTCCAGAAATCATATTTCACGGCGAGCGTGGAAGCAGTGAAGGAATGGCACAATTTACTCCCTATCCATCTAACTACTTTCAGCTACACGGAATGAGTAAAGATATTACACTATATAAAAATGGCTTAGCCAAAGCTACGCCAAATAGTGCACAACCAAAGCTAGAAGATAGTTTTATAGATAAAATAGAGTATGGCTGGAGCCAAAGTGAATTAGAACTTAGAACAAAACAAGCCGTAGCACATATGGGCTTTTTTATACCAAAATTTGCACAAGAAGCGAAAAAGGCATTCAAGCCACTATATGGTGCACAGCAAATTCCAGGCTGCAACATTAGCTTAAGAGGTGCCGAAGTAGAGTTTGTTAAAAACTACGCAAGATGCGAAATTGTTAAAGTATCATCCGCTACAACAATGGCAAAAGAGATAGCCAAAGAGTTAAAAAAGTTAAAATTAACAAATAAAGATTTTACTCAAAATTTAAAACACTTAAAAAACTTAAAAGAGAGTGAATTAAAAAGTTTATCTGAAGCCATAGCCAAAGCAAGGGGCTACCCAAAAGAGCTTGCCGATGTTGTTAATCCTATGAAGTTATAAATTTTTTAATAACCACTTAGATAGCATATATAGAGGGAAGAGATGCTGTTTAAATTTGCCACTCTTGGCTTTTGAACTTAGGTAATCTAAATGCTCTGTTTTTAAAAAATTAAATTTATCATTTGCCTCATATATAGTATCAATGCCATTCTCTTCCAAAATCCACTCTATAAATGGGTAGCTTAAGCCCTTTTTCTTTCGTGTAATTGTGCTTTGTGGCAAGTATTTTTTGGCTACCTCTTTTACAATCTCTTTTACATTGTCTGGGTTAAAGCGAATGTTTGGGTCGGTTTTAAAGGCAGTTTGTACTACCTCTTTATCTATAAATGGGCTTCGCACCTCAACACCTAATGCCATACTTACTCTATCTATCTTTACTAAAAAATATTCGGCTAAATTTACTTTTATATCGCAGTAACTGTACCAATCTATAATATCTCTGCCACTATTTTTAAAGTTATTGTAGTACTCTTGCAAAGACTCAAAATTTTTACCATCTCGCTCCTGTAGTCTAAGCAACATATTTAGTTGCCTATCAGTGTAAATTTCGGCAGTACTTCTAAATATTGGCTCTTTGTTCAGTGCTCTTTTGTACCACTCCCACTCTTTGTTTTGGCTAAAGTTAGATTTTAGATAATTTTTTAGCCAGTTTGCATATGGCATATTTGCTACCTGCTCCATCATTAAATACTCTTTATAGACTCGGTAGCCTAAAAATAGCTCGTCGCTTCCGTCTCCACTTAGTAGTACTTTCATGCCCCTCTCTTTAGCCTTTTTAATTAAGAAGTAGAGTGGAATTTGTGCAGGGTCACCTATTGGGTCATCTATAAATTTTAACATCTCTTCGAGTGTGTTAAAAAAGTCAGCTTTTGTAAAGTTAAAACTGTAAAAGTTTGCATTCAGGTGCTTGGCAACCTCTTTTGCATACTTTCGTTCATCATACTTTTCGTAACCCTCATAACCGATGCTAAATAGATTTATCGGTTCTTTAGCATTTTTAGAAGCGAGTGCCGATACAAGCGAAGAGTCTAGCCCTCCACTTAGAAGTACTCCCCACTTAACACCATTTGGAATACGCATATCTACAGCACTAGTTAAGCTACTCTCTAAAGCTTGGCTAGCTTGAAGTAGTGTGTTGTACTCTACCTTTTGGCTAAGTAACTCTTCGTAGCACTCTATTTTTGTTTCGCTACCATTAAAATAGAAGCTCGAAGCTGGTGGCAGTTTAAAAATATTTCTATCTAATGTATTTGGGCTAATAGTCGCACCAAAGCCCAAAAAGTTGTGAATATTTCGTCTGTTTAAATTAAAACCAAGCAGGTAGTGTAGAGCTTTTGCCTCACTTGCAAAGTAGAATCTGTTTTCTTGTTGTGCCCAGTAGAGAGGCTTTTTACCAATTAAGTCACGAAATAGCCAAAGCTCTTTAGTTGCTGTGTTAAATATAGTTATAGTAAACATTCCGCGAAGCATATCTACAAAGCCAGTTTTATAAATTTTAAACAGCTCTAGTATTGTCTCTATCTCATCACTTGCATTTAAATTACACTTTGTAATTAACTCTCTGTAATTATATATCTCTCCATTAAAAAGTGCTATATAATCACCACTTTGTAGTGGTTGGTTCTGCTCTTTGCCGATACTCTCAATACTCAGACGGTGGCTCCCAAAAAAGTAGTTTTTAGTTTGTATGTATTTAGAGCTATCTTCACCCCGATGGGCTAGAGTATTAAAAGCTTCCAATACATTATCAACAGTTTCTATACTTCCAAAAATTGAGCACATTTTTTACCTTTTTAAGAGTTGTAGAGTTGTTTAAAACAGTGTAAGGGTAGCCCCAATACCATTAAGTTAAGGAATTTACTCCCATAAATTGTAGTAAAATTAAAGTTTACAATCGCCGTCATTCTGAGTGAAGCGAAGAATCTAACTCAAAAAGCCGGTATAAACTCTTAGCTTTACAGCTGTTTAAACTAGATTCTTCGCATCTGCTCAGAATGACGGCGATGGCATTATTTTATAGCATATCATTTTACCGATATAAAATCCTTAACTTAATGGCAATGAGGGGTAGCCCTTGTGGCTACCCTTGTTGCCATTTTGTAAGAAGTTTCTTGGCTATTTTTATTTTGGGTAACCACAAGGGTTACCCCTACAGGGTGTCTATTTAAAATAGTGCTCGGCTAAGCTCTTGTAGGGTATAAGCTTTGCCATTTATTACAATTTTTCCACCCTTTAGTTCACCTTTTAAGTGATAAACTCCATTTTTAACTGTTGCAAAGCCTTTTGCTTTTAGCATATCTAAGGCTATCATTGCAAATGGATTTACTGCTGTTGCCATTGTGCTATCTAATTGTACCTCAAAAGTTCCATCGGCGACTGCTAGATTTTGAGCGGCTAACTCTATCATAGCACTTTGAATATTTCCACTAATTGGATTAGCTTTGTATAGTAAATCTAGCTTTACAAAGCTTCTTTTTTCACCATCTAAGCTAAAGTCTAATTTTAAGCGAGTTTTATCTTTTACCATTACTTTATTATATATATCAACACTCTTTGTAGATGTTAATTCATTCATCTTTACAAGAGCTTTTTGAAGTGCTATATCATCATTTTTCATACTAGCTTGAGTTAAATCATTTTGTAGCTTATCTATCTCTTGACTAAGCTTTGCTAAACCTAAAATACCATCTATTTGTGCATTTTTTAACTCTAAATCTAGTTCTGTTTTTTTAATACCTTGTGCAAGTGCGATTGTATTTGTATTTAATGCTTCAGATTCCAATTTAAAAACAATATCCATATATTTATTATCTACTTTTTTACTCTCGGTATCTATATTAAGAGAAAATTTTGCATCTACATCTTTCTGTCCTATTTTATCTTTAAATGATAACTCTTTTACTTTTATGTTAGTAATTCCAAATAGTGCTATACCATCTACAGGTTTATCTGTGATTTCTGAAACTATATCGACATCTTTTGCTTTAAGAGAGCCTTTAGGCTTTTGATTTATTATATCTATGCTTGGAATATGTATATCCATTTTCCCGATACAATTATCTATATCCATACTATTATTAATTATGAAGTTAGATGTATTAAATGTAGCTCCATCATCATTTATTGTAATTCCATCTATAACACTTTTAGAGTTCAACTCTCCACCAAAGCTAACTTTCCCTTCGTAAGTAAACTTTGGATGTTTTTTTAACTTTTTATCTATATCGTTAAGAAGCTCTTTGCTAAAAATATTTAATGCATCTCCACTAGCTTTTAAGCCTGCTTTTCCAAAGCCAAAACTAGGTGTTGTAATTAGTGGACCTTCATCTACACTAATATGAATTTTTGCATTTTTATTAAAGATAGCACTGTAAGTTTTATTTTCTGGTTTTATACTAATATCGTAACCATCACCACTTTTTTGAGCATTAAATTGAAGTGCTCCATTTGTCAAAACAGTATTACACTGCATAACTTTTTCTACTATATTTGTATCTTTAGCATTTACTGAGCTTGTTAAAGCCACACCTATAATTGCTACTAATGCTAATTTTTTCATTTAAATCCTTTGAATCTATTATTATAAGTATATCAAAATGAAGTGTAATTTTTCTATTATATTGTATAATTGCGTAAAAATTATGGATACTTAATGATACAATTAGCAAATATCTCAAAAAGTTTTGGTGCACAGACTCTTTTTGATAATGTAAACTTAAAAGTGCAATCACAGCAAAAAATCGGTTTTGTTGGGCGTAACGGTTCTGGAAAATCTACACTTTTTAAAATGATTTTAGGCGAAGAGGGGTATGATAGCGGTTCGATTAATATACCTAAAAACTATCGCATAGGTGCACTTAAACAGCACTTGGAATTTAGCGAGCCAACAGTTAGGCAAGAGTGTGCTCTTGTATTGCCAGAAGATGAGCAGTGGAACTTTTATAAAATAGAGAAACTACTATTTGGGCTTGGCTTTAGCGAGGAGGATTTAGACAAAGACCCTCTTAGCTTTTCAGGAGGTTTCCAAATTCGTATAAATTTGGTTAAACTTTTAGCGACTGAGCCAAATATGTTACTACTAGATGAGCCTACAAACTACCTTGACCTGCCTTCGCTTAGATGGCTAAGAGGTTTTATAAAGTCATTCGATGGAGAAGTTATTTTAATTACCCACGATAGAGATTTTATGGACTCTGTAACAACGCATACAATGGGCGTACAGAGAAAAACTTTGCGTCTAATAGAGGGCGATAGCCATAAATACTACTCTACACTAGAGTTAGAAGATGAAACTTACGAAAAGACCAAAGCCAACCAAGATAAAAAACGAAAAGAGTTAGAGGAGTTTGTAGCAAGAAACAAAGCTAGAGCCTCTACTGCCGCACTTGCTCAGTCTAAACAAAAAGAGTTAGATAAAATGGATGATATGGAAGATTTAGCTAACGATGCAAATTTGGCTTTTAACTTTAACTACCGCGATACACCTGCAAAAGTTCTTTTGCGAGCTGAAGAGTTGGGCTTTGGGTACGATGCAAACAAGCCTCTATTTAGTAATGTAAACTTTGCCATTGAAAAGGGTAAGAAGATTATAATTATCGGTAAAAATGGTAAAGGTAAATCGACACTGCTTAACTATATAGCTGGTGAGTTAGAGCAACAACAAGGCAAACTAAGTTACCATCCATCAACAGAGTTTGCACACTTTGGGCAGACAAATATAGAGCGTCTAAATATAAAAAACACAATAGTCGAAGAGATAGCAACAGCTAGTAAAAATATAGGAATTCCAGAGTGTAGAAATATTGCCGGGCGTATGATGTTTAGCGGTGATTTGGGCGATAAAAAGATAGAGGTACTTTCAGGTGGAGAGCGAAGCCGTGTAATGCTTGGAAAAATTATAGCTACACCTGCAAATATGCTATTTTTGGATGAACCAACAAACCACTTAGATATGCAATCTATCGATGCCCTAGCAGATGCAATAGAGAGCTTTAAAGGCTCAGTAATTATGGTAACTCACTCAGAGATGCTCTTACATAAATTGGCAGATGCTTTAATAATTTTTCATAAAGGTGGAGCAGAGTTTTTTGATGGCACATATACAGAATTTTTAGAAAAAATTGGCTGGGAAGATGAAGAGCTAAAACCTAAAAAGAAAAAGCCAAAAATAAATTACAAAGAGCAAAAGAAGAGAAAAAAAGAGCTCACAAAAGAGCGAAACGAAGAGCGTAAACCATACACAAAAGAGATAGCAGATTGTGAGAAGAAAATAGAGAGACTAGAAGAGCAGATAGAGGCTAAAAACAGCATACTAGAAGAGGCTTCTACAAAGGCTGACAATAGCAAAATTATGGAAATCTCCAAAGAGATAGGTGAGTTACAACAGCAAGTAGATGAACTGTTTGAGAAATTAGAGATAGCCAGTGAGAGAGAGGAAGAGATTAACGCTAAGTATGAAGTGTTGTTTCAGGAGTTGGTTGATTAGTTGATAGTTAATGGTTGATGGTTGATAGTTTGGAGTTTGAAGTTTGGAGTTTGGAGTTTTGAGTTGCCATCGCCGTCATCTGAGCGGATGCGAAGAATCTAGTTTAAACGGCTGTAAAGCTAAGGGTTTATCTCGGCTTTTTGAGTTAGATTCTTCGCATTCGCTTAGAATGACTGCAATGGTGTATTTTTAGAGGAACTCTTAAATTTATGAAAATGAAAGTATCTTAAAAGAGCTTTTTTAACATCTAAGCAGTATATATTTAAAAAATTGTGTTAAAATTCCAACAAGTCTAATAAGTTTAGGAAAGATATGAAAAATTTAATTATAGTAGAGTCACCGGCTAAAGCTAGGACTATTAGTAACTTTTTGGGTAAAAATTATAAAGTTGTTGCTTCTAAAGGGCATATTCGTGATTTACCAAAAACTGCATTTGGTATAACAATAGATAATGGTACATTTACACCTAAGTATGTTGTCTCTAAAGAGTCAAAAGATACCGTTAAAGAGTTAAAGAAACTTGCAAAAGAGGCAGAGACAATATATATCGCGACGGATGAGGACCGCGAAGGGGAAGCCATAGGCTACCATATTGCAAAAGCTATTGGCAAAGAGCCTACAGAGCTTCCTAGAATTGTATTTCACGAAATTACTAAGAGTGCAATTAAAGGGGCACTTGATAACCCAAGAATTGTAGATATGCACAGTGTAGATGCACAGCAAACCAGAAGATTGCTCGATAGAATTGTTGGTTATAAACTCTCACCTCTTCTTGCTAGTAAAATTCAGCGTGGGCTTAGTGCTGGGCGTGTTCAGAGTTCGGCGTTGAAAATTATAGTAGATAGAGAGCGTGAAATTAGAGCATTTAAACCAGTAACTTACTTTACTATAGAGGCACTGTTTAATGGTAATATTAACTCTAGTATCTATAGTTTCGATAGCAAAAAGTTATCTAAACTTAGTATTAACTCTAAAGAGATGGCAGATGAGATTGTTAATAGCTCTAAAGCCGACATCTTTAAAGTTGATACAATAGAAACTGTTAAGAAAACTGCAAGAGCACAACCTCCGTTTATGACATCTACACTTCAGCAAGCAGCATCAACTCAGCTCGGCTTTGCACCAAAGAGAACTATGCAGATTGCTCAAAAGCTTTACGAAGGTGTTAAGACAAACAACGGTGTAAGCGGTGTTATTACATATATGAGAACTGATAGTTTAAACCTTGCAAAAGAGGCAGTAGAGAGTGCTAGAGAGTTTATAGGCAAAAATTTTGGCGACAAATATTTGCCAAGTAAGCCAAAAGTATATACTACAAAATCTAAAGCTGCACAAGAGGCACACGAAGCTATTCGTCCAACAAATATAGAGTTTACACCAGAGATTGCAGCGAAATATTTAGAGAGCAGTGAATTAAGACTATATACTCTAATTTATAACCGCTTCTTAGCGTGCCAAATGGCAGATGCAAAGTATGAGTTGCAAAATGTATTCTTTAAAGGTAGCCGTGCAGTATTTAAAGCTCAGGGTAAGAAGATGCTATTTGATGGTTTCTACAGAGTTGCAGGATATAGCGATAAAGATACTATATTGCCAAAATTAGAAGAGGGGCAAGAGGCGAAACTAGATAAAATTGATGCAACAGAGCACCAAACAGAGCCACCGGCAAGATATAGCGAAGCAAGCCTTATTAAAGAGTTAGAGAAGCAGGGGATTGGGCGACCAAGTACATATGCACCAACAATTTCTACTCTACAAGCTAGAACATATATAGAGATAGATAAAAAGAGAATACACCCAACCGAGATTGCATTTACAGTTACAGAGCTTTTAGAGAAACACTTCGATGAAATAGTAGATGCAAACTTTACCTCTAAAATGGAAGCAACACTAGATGAAATTGCAGAGGGCAAAGAGAATTGGCAAGAGGTTTTAAGAGAGTTTTATGAGCCATTTATTGAAAAAATCGAAAAGGGCAAAAAAGAGATAAAGTCTCTAAAAGTTGTTATACCAACTGGCGAGAAGTGCCCAGATTGCGAAGATGGAGAGCTTGTTATTAGAAAAGGAAGATATGGAGAGTTTATATCTTGCTCTAACTTTCCTAAATGTAAATATAGCCGTAATATGAAAGAAGATGGCACAAAAGAGGAGCCAGAGACTACAGATGAGGTTTGTGACAAATGTGGTAGCCCTATGGTTATTAAGCAGTCTCGCCGTGGTAAATTTTTGGCTTGTTCGGCATACCCAAAATGCAAAAATGCCAAGCCTCTTACTCCACCAAAAGAGGCAGAAGCACCTTGTCCAGAGTGTGGTGGCAAACTATTAGAGCGAAGTGGAAGACGCGGTAAATTCTTCGGATGCGAGAATTACCCAAAATGTAAATTTATTACAAACGCAACTCCACTTAAAGAGAAATGCCCAGAGTGTGGATATATGCTTGCTAAAAAAGAGTTAAAAAACAAAACCGTAATTCAATGCCTGAAAAAAGATTGTGGCTATAAGGTTGAAGAAGAGAAGTAAGTTTAAAGTTTGAAGTTATGGAGTGTAGGGTAGGTCTTGTGCCTACCCACAAATTTAAACAACAGTAAAAATTTACCAACCCTGTAGGGTCGGTTTACCGACCATTAAATAGCCATTCGTATAAATTATTGGTCGATAAATCGACCCTACGCGTATATTAGAGGTGCCCTTCAATGCCATTAAGTTAAGGAATTTACTTCCATAAATTGTAGTAAATTTAAAGCTCACCATCGCCGTCATTCCAAGCGTTTGCGAAGAATCTAGTTTAGACGGCTGTAAAGCTAATAGTTTATCTCGGCTTTTTAAGTTAGATTCTTCGCATCCGCTCAGAATGACTGCGATGGTAAATATTTTCATCACTTCGGGCTTTGAACTTAAAGCCAATAAGTGGATATAGAATCCTTAACTTAATGTCATTGTAGGGGTAGGTCTTGTACCTACCCATAAACAGCCCCAAAGGTTCAATATGAGTATTATAAAAATAGGCATATTATCAGACACACACAGAAGAACAGATTTACAAGAAGCAGTAATTGCAAAGCTAAAGTATGAGGGTGCAAAGTATCTACTGCATTTAGGCGATTTAGAGTTAGAAGATAATTTAGTCAGTTTAAAAAATAGTGGCTTGCCGTATGCTGCGGTTTTTGGAAATAACGATATTGCTTTAAGAGGTTTGGAGAGAGAGTATAAAATAGCACAAGAGCCATATTATCTAAAGATAAAAGATATAAAAATAAAGATGATGCACATGCCATACTATATGAGTGCAGATAGTGATATTGTGCTTTTTGGACATTTGCATAAATTTAGTGTAGAATACAAAAACGAAACTCTGTTTTTAAACCCAGGCGAAGTTTGTGCTAGAAATAAAAACTTGACCGAGTGCGTGCTTTTAGAAATAGAGAAGAAAAACTATACAGTGAACTATTTCTATAGAGAGCCAAACGCAAGTAAGTGGAATAGTAAAGTGTTTGAATTTAAAGGAAATTGATGAGTAAAATATTTTTGTGTGCAATAAACAATATTCTTAGTGGAAATTGCAGTGAAGATTGTAAATTTTGTACGCAAAGTGTTCGCTACAAAGCCAATATAGAGCGTTATAAATTCAAGCCAATAGAGCAAATTTTACAAGAGGCAAAAGAGGCAAAAGCAAATGGTGCTATAGGCTACTGCTTAGTAACTGCTGGTAAAGGCTTAGATGATAAAAAGTGCGAAGAGGTAGCAAAAATTGCTCATACAATCAAACAAAATATAGATGGCTTAAACTTAATAGCTTGTAACGGTACAGCTACGCTAGAGCAGTTAAAATATTTAAAAGCAAATGGAGTTGATAGCTACAACCACAATTTAGAGAGTTCTAAAGAGTACTATCCAAAAATTTGCACAACTCACACTTGGCAAGAGCGTTTTGAGACTATAGAGAGTGCTAAAAGTGCTGGGCTTAAAACTTGTGTTGGCGGGATTTTTGGAATGGGTGAGAGTGTAGAAGATAGAGTAAGTCTAATAGACTCTATAGTCTCTCTGAATCCAGAATCGGTACCTTTAAACTTTTTTATTCCTAACGACTCTTTGCCTCTGAAAAGTAGAAATATAGAGTATCAAGAGGCAATAGAGATTATAAAAAGTGTTAGAGAAAAATTGCCAAATGCACGTATTATGGTAGCAGGTGGAAGAGAACAGATGTTCACAACTAGCAAAGCGGAATTAGAGATGTTTAAAGCAGGGGCAAATGCTATAGTGATAGGCAATTACCTAACTGTAAAGGGCTTAGAGCCAAAATTAGATAGAGATAGACTAGAGGAGATGGGGCTAGAGGTAGCCACAAATTGCAATGCATAGTGATATTTATTTAATTTTAACTCTATCTTTAATATTATGGCTTTCGCCAACTGTATCTAAAATTGTGCGCCTTCCAATTCCAGTTGTAGAGATTGTATTAGGTTCTATTTTAGCAAGTGTTGAAGTGATCCATAAAAATGAATATTTTGATTTAATAGCAGAGGTTGGCTTTTTGTATTTAATGTTTCTTGCTGGCTTAGAAGTGAATTTAAAAAAGTTAATAACTGCTCCTA
The DNA here is from genome assembly GCA_027024155.1 of Campylobacteraceae bacterium. Taxonomy (GTDB): domain Bacteria; phylum Campylobacterota; class Campylobacteria; order Campylobacterales; family Sulfurovaceae; genus JAADEQ01. The sequence goes on along the minus strand of JALVTE010000071.1, from coordinate 18,963 downwards.
TATCTTTAATTAAAAAAGGTACATTGTATGTTGGAATATTAGGTATATTATCAGTTTTTATATGTTATATGCTTGGTTTTAATATTATATATATTATATCTATACCTCTTATCTCTATAGGACTTTTAGCTTCTCTCTCTAAAATTTATGGTAAAGATAGAGTTTGGATAGAGTATGCCTTTATAGTGGGTGTAATAGGTGAAATAGCAAGTATTATTACACTTACTGTTTTAGATGCTGCTAGCGAAGTTGGCTTTAGTGTTGAATTATTAGAAAAACTCTCTATACTTTTTGGTTTTATTTTTTTAATATATCTACTCTATAAAGCTTTAGATTTGCTATTTTGGTATATGCCAGAGATAAAAGAGGATTTAATGCCAACAGATAGTGATAGTGAGCAAGATATTAGGCTGAGTATGGCTCTGTTTTTCTTGCTGATAGTTGTTATGATTAGATTGCATTTAGAGTTAGCTCTTGGAGCATTTATAGCTGGCGTTGCTATTAGTGCTTTTTTCCATCATAAAGTTGAGCTAGAAGAGAAAATGTCTAGTTTTGGCTTTGGACTTTTAGTACCGCTATTTTTTATTCATGTCGGTACAACTTTTGATATAAATGCACTATTTTTAGATGGTGTCTTTAGAGATGCTGTTATGATTACTTTAATATCGATAGCAATAAAAATATTCCCGGGCTTTATGTTAAAAGAGTTTATGAAAGATAGAGATATTATTCTTATGGCACTCTCTCTTTCTATGCCACTAACTTTAGTTGTAGCTGTGGCAACTATTGGTTATAATATGAAATATATAACATTTTTAAACTATAATTCTCTAATTTTAGCCGCTATTTTAGAAATTTTAATCGCAATGAGTGCTATTAAATTTCTTGCCAAAAAGATTTAAAACATATTTTATACATAATTATTAATATAATAAACATCCATAAAATCATAATTTTTTATATTTTTTCTCTAAAACTTCCAAATTTTTAGCATAAAATAACTTTTATTTGCTACAATTTCAATTATATAAGAAATTATATAATACATTTAAGAGACACAATGAAGACAATATACATATTTTTTATATTGCTAAGTGCACTTTTTGCAAAAGGTACATTAGCAGGTAAACAGATAAATAACAAAGCAACTATCAATGTTAATATTGGTGGAACAACTTATAATATACACTCTAATGTAGATAAATTTGTTGTAGATCAAATAGTAGACATTAATTTAAAATGGCAAGATGATAAAGCAATAGATGTTGCAGCATCTGAAAAGCAGAGGGTTTTAACCTTTATCTTAAAAAATGAAGGTAACGGTAAAGATAATATTAATTTATTTAATGAACACAATAAAACATCAGCTTTTACACCAGAGAATAGAAAAATTTATATAGATAAAAATGGTGATGGAATCTTTTCAAAAGAGGATGAACTTGCATCTAAAGTAGAGCTAAATGCAGACCAGAGTGCAATACTTTTTATTGTTTCAGATATACCAGATGCAAATTTAACAGCTAAAGAGAAAGCTTATGAAATATTAGAGGCGAAATCTACTAAAAAGGGTAGTACAAAAAAAGATAGAGCTAATAGTGTAGATATAGTTGTTAGAAAAAGTGAAGATAATGATACTGGAATATATATAGTTAGAGACTATTTTTTACAATCTATTAAGAGCAAGAAGGTAATTAGTGGTGATAAAAAGGCACATACAGGTTCTACTATAGAGTATAAAATAGAACTCTCTATAGGTGGTGAGAATAAAGATAAAGTTATTCAAAATATTGACTTAAAAGATCTTATTAGTAGCGATAGTCAATATATACCAAACAGTTTAAAGTTAAATGGCGTTAGCTTAAGTGATAAAATTGATAATGATAATGGATATATAAAAGATAGTACAGTTTTTGTGCATATAGACAAAATCGAAGGTAGCAATATTGCGACAATTACCTTTGATGTAAAGATAAAATAGCTTTCTATAGTCCACAGAGGCAACTATATTTTGTGTAGTTACCTCTGTAGACTATTAGTTTAGGTTCGATGTAGTATCGTATTAAAAATATAAGGAGTTTGAATGAAACAAATTTTAATAGCACTGCTTTTTAGCTTAACAGCACTAATGGCTAAAATGCCTGTATCTATTACTTTACACTCTTACCAAGAGTTATTAATAAAAGATAAAAGTGGTAAAAAAGTTAAAAAGTGGGTTCCAGTTAAAAAGGTGGTTCCTGATGATATTGTTAAGTATGTAAATACAATTAACAATGATACAGATAAGGAATTAACAAATGTAAAGGTAAGCGACCCAATCAACAAAAATGTAGTTTTAGTTAAGGGTAGCGAAAAGTCAAATGCTAAATTTAAGACTCTATATTCGATAGATGGTGGTAAAAGTTATGCAACAGCAGATAAACTATTTATTAAGGGTAAAAATGGAGTTAAAAGATTAGCAACAGTTAAAGATTACAATGCATTAGAGTTTACAGTAGATAAAGTACCTGCACACTCTAAAGTAGATGTTGAGTTTAAAGTAAAAATTAAGTAAGGATAGAAGAGATGAAAAAGATAATAGTAGCAACTGCAATTTCAATGTTTGCAGTATCTAGCCTATTTGGGGCAGGAACACAAGCAGGAACAGATATTAACAACACTGCAACTTTAAGTTATAGTGCTGGTGGAGTAGCACAGCCAGATAAAACTTCTAATACTGATAGTTTTAAAGTGGATAAAAAAGTAGATATGGTTTTAGTAACTAGTGATACTAACCAAACAGAGGTTACACCAGGACAACAAGATAGAATTACGAATTACGAATTTAAAAACGAAGGTAACGAAAATCAATATTTTAAATTTACAGTTGCTAACTTAGCAAATGATAAAGAAGCAGATTATAATAGCGATAAAGATAATGATGATGTTAATAATTTAGAGATTAAATGTGATTATACAGATGGTGATGGAAATTCTAAAACAGCAGATTGGGCAACAGATTTTACAATTCAAGTAAAACAAGATACAAATGCAACTTGTTATGTTAGAGCAGATATTAAAGATGCAGCTAATGGTGGGGATGACCAAGATATTATGAACGTAGAATTATTGGCAACAGCAGTAACAGATAGTAGTGGAAATACAGCAGAGACAGAGAGTGATCATGATACACAAGATCAAGTTGATGTTGTTTTAGCTGATGGTGTTAGTGATGATACTTTAGGTTCAAGTAATCAAGGTAAAGGCGATACAGCTAAAGATGGTAAAGAAGCTGCAAGAAGTGGATATAGAATTGTAACTCCTGTACTTGATGTAACTAAAACTTCTTGTGTAATTAGTGACCCTGTAAATGGTACTACAAAACCAAAAAGAATTCCAGGAGCAATTATTAGATATATGTTTGATGTTCATAATGCAGGAACAGGTGATGTAAGTGATGCAAATATTACAGATACTATAGATAGTAACTTATTAACAGATAATACAAAGAGTAGTGCTAAAAAAGATGAAAATCAAACTTCTTGTAATAGTTGTATATCAGGCTCAACCAATGGAATTAGTGATGATACAACTGTAGATAGTACTAATAATAAGGTAACTATAGAACATATTAATGTTGAAAATGGTGATAAGCATACTTGTGTTTATATTGAAACAGAGGTTAATTAAATCGAGGTTTTTCCTCGGTTTAGACAGAATATGAAAGGAGAGTATAAGTAATGAAAAAGTTTTTTATTTTATTAATCACTACTGCTCTTTTTTCATCTTCTGTTTTTGGTGCTGTTGTTGGGCAAGAGATTAAGAATATTGCATCTGTTAGTTATAATATTGGTGGGGTAGATAAGAATCAGACTACTAATGAAGTTGTAACTAAAATTACTAAAACTCCTGCTACTATCGAATTTTACTCTTATAATCCAAATGAAAAAAAACAGAATTTAGAGCCAACTTACTATATAGATAAAGATGGTAACAGAGTATTGGTAGATAAGACAAAACTGCCAGATGGTACAGAAGTTACTACTCCAAGTTCTTTGGGTATGCAAAAAACTACCAGTTATATGCAAAACGATTTAATAATTGTAAAAGTTACCGATTTAGACCAAGATACTAATGCAAGCACCCAAGAGAGTATAGAGATAGAGATTGTAAACCCATATACTGGCGATAGAGAAAAACTTATTTTAAAAGAGAGTAGCCCAAATAGTGGAGAGTTTATTGGCTTTATTTTAGGAACTAACGAAAAAGCTAATGATAATGATGGTAAATTATCTCTTAAGGGCGGGAATAAAATTACCGCATTATACAATGATAACGGTACAAATGTAGTAGTAGAAGCAAAAGCAGTTGTAGCAGAACTTAGCTCTAGGCTTATTGCTACAAAAAAGCAATCTAAAAGTGTTGCAAGCGTTGGTGAACATATACTATATACAGTAACTCTTGAAAATATTAGTAAAATAGATTTAAAAAATGTAACTATAAACGACAGATTGCCAAATGGGCTTAAGTATATAGATGGTAGCTTTAAAATTGCTGGAGTTAAGGCTGAGCCGACAATCTCAAAAGATGGTAAAACGCTAACTGCTGTTTATGACAATTTAGCAGCTCACTCTAGTGTAGAGATTACATATGTAGCACTAATTGGTGCAGGTGCTGGAGACGAGGCAATAAACAGAGCTTGGGGAGCTACAAGTTTTGGTGCTCGCTCTAATGTGGCAACTACTAAGTTAAAAATAGAAGAGGATTTATACAGAAGCAAAGGCTATATTTTAGGACAAGTTTACGATGCAAATATTACAAAAGATACAAACAATACAAACGATAGTAACTCTTCGGCTAAGTATGGCATAGAGGGTGTTAGAGTCTATCTGGAAGATGGACGATATAGCGTAACTGATAAGCAGGGTAAATACCATTTTGTTAATGTAGCTAATGGTACGCATGTAGTGCAAATCGATACCGAGAGCTTTAAAGGGCGCTACAATGTAGCAAAGTGTATTGATAATACAAGATTTGCAGACTCAAATATTTCGCAATTTGTAGAGCTTTATCATGGCGAGTTAAAAAGAGCAGATTTCTGTTTAGAGAAAATTGCTAAAAAAGTTGCTAAGAGTGAGTTTGATTTAAGTATAAAAAAGGTTAGCCCTAAAGAGGTTGAACTTACAATTAAGCTTACAGGTAATCAAAAGTTAAAAGAGCCAATAGCTGTACTTGAACTTAGCGAAGGTTTAGAGTATGAAAAGCACTCTACAAGTAACAATATAGAAGCTGAGCTAAAAGATAATTTAGTAGCAGTTGCACTAGATGAGAGTGGTGAAGTTAGTTTAACAATTCGCACACTACCAGGTGCAAAGCCTACTAAATCAATAGCTGCAACACTAATTTATAATTTACAGTTAGAGAAAAACTTAAAGAGTGATACTGCGATTGTAGAGTTTAATACAGGTGGCAAGTTAAATGAAGAGATTAGCAAAATAGTTAAAGCAGACGATAGCGTAAAAATGGTAGATGCTGGCGGAAAAGCTGAGCCAAAAGATGGAGACTATACTTGGAGTAAGCCGACACATCAAGAGTATATGCCAAAATATACACCAGAGAGTATAGACACTTTAGGAGAGCGTGCTAAATTAGTTTGGCCACCAAAAGGTTGGGTGCCAGATATTCCATCGACTAGAGTTGCTATTTTAACACCAAAAAGATGTGCAGTAGAGCTTAGACTAAATGGGCACAAAGTAGATATGGTGCATTACGAAGGGATTTTTAGAAGTAAAAACCACAAAATGCAAATTATCCACTTTAAGGGAATAGATTTAGCAAATGGAGAGAATAGATTTGAAGCTATAGTAAAAAAACGAGGCATTGTTATAGATAGACTTAGCCGAGTTATCTATGTAGAGAGCCACGCACCTGCTAGTGTAGAGTTTTTACCAGAGTATAGTTACTTAAAAGCAGATGGCAAACATAGCCCAATTATCGCTGTAAGATTTAGAGGAAAAAATGGACACCTTCTTCGTGGTGGTTTAGTTGGAAGCTACACTGTAGATGGTGGTTATACACCTCAAACTCTTAGCAATGGTAAAGGGCAGTATAGAATCGACTCTAAGGGTATTGCATATATTCGCCTAAAACCAACTACAAAAGTTGGCGAACTTACACTAAAGTTTAGCGACGCTTTGCAAGTTAAAACAAAGTTAAAACCGTACTTAAGAGATTGGATTTTGGTAGGTTTTGCAAAAGGAACTGTTGGCTACGAGACTATAAGCTCACACACAAGCAGTGATGGCAGTGAGAGGTTATACCATAAAGGCAGAGTTGCATTCTTTGCAAAAGGGCGTATTAAAGGTAAGTGGCTAGCAACTATTGCTTACGATAGTGGCAAAGAGAAGCGAGAGCTTTTTGATACAATAGACCCAGACAAGTATTATAAAATTTATCAAGATAACTCTGTGCAAAAAAGTGAAGCCCCATCTACTAAAAAGCTTTATGTTAAGTTAGAAAAAGATAACTTCTACGCCCTATTTGGAGACTTTAAAACAGGCTTTAGCGGTACAGAATTTGCAAACTATAGCCGAAGTTTCACAGGCTTAAAGAGTGAATACTCTAATAAAAATATTAAAGCGACAATTTTTGTTGCAAAGAGCGATAAGCTATTCTTTAGAGATGATATATTAGGCGATGGAACGAGTGGATATTATAAATTAAGCCACCAAGATATTATAGAGGGTAGTGAAAAGATAACAATAGAAGTTCGCCAAAAGCACCACGAAGAGAATATTTTAGAGAGTAGAGAACTTAGCAGATACAAAGATTACGATATAGATTACGACAGAGGAACTATTTACTTTAAAGAGCCGATTTTAAGCCAAGATAGAGAGTTAAACCCAAGATATATAGTTGCAAAATATGAAGTTAAAGGCGATAAAGGTAGCCACTACACATATGGAGCAAGAGTTACTTACGATAGTGATAATAAGAAGTATCAAGTAGGTGCTACATATATAAACGAGGATAGTGGCACACAAAAAACTAAGCTTTATGGTATAGATGCTAAAGTTAAAATAAATAAAAAGTTAGACTTTAAAGCAGAAATTGCGCACTCTAAAAGTAGAAAAGATGGAGCAATAAGCGAAGGCAATGCATATTTAGCAGAGTTAAAGTACCACCACAACAAAACAACAGCAAGAGCTTACATTAGAAAGCAAGACAAAGCGTTTGGGCTAAACCAATTAAGTAAAGATTTAGGTGCAACTAGAAAAATCGGAGTAGAAGTAGAGCAAAAAGTAAATAAAAATCTTACTCTAAAAGCTAACGCTTACCAAAACAAAACAGACGATGGCAACACAAGCCACGATGAAAAGGTGCTAGAGTTAGCTACAAATTATAGAACTAAAGTTTGGAATAACTCTATCGGTTATAGATACGCTAAGAGTAGTGGCGAAAAGGGAGTAAACCAACTTACTGCCTCTGTAGAGAGAAAGGTAGATGATAATTTAACGCTATCTCTTAGCCACGAACAGACACTAGGAAGCTTTGAAAATAGCGACTACCCAACAACTACAACTATTGGGGTTGATTATCGCATAAATAAAAAAACATCTGTTTTTGCAACTCTTAGTAGAGAAGCTAAAAATAGTGGTACAGACTATAAAGCAAATGCAGGATTAAACTATAAAATATCTGATAGTAGTAACTTTAGATTTGCACAAGTTTATGAAAATAGTAAAGATAGTTCAAGACTATATCAAAATTTCACGGTAGATAAACTATTTAAATTCAGTAAAACAGCTAATTTAAAAGTTAGTTACGAAAAGAGTATTGAGTATAATAGTAATAACTCTAATAACAATTATGACGCCCTAAATATGGCACTTAATTATAGTCATAAAGATATTAGCTCTAATCTTCGCTTAGGTTTTAAAGTCTCAGACATAGAGAAAAAGATAACCGCAAATGCAGGTGTATATATAAAGCAGAGCGATGCTTTAGGCTTGGCATTTGGAGCAGATTTCTACAGAGTTTGGAGTGGCGATAAGCTAGAGCAAGATATAAATGCCAACTTCTCGTTTGCATATCGTCCAGAGATGACAGATTGGATACTCTTAGATAGATTTGATTACAAAGATAACTTAAAAAATGAGCAAGGTGTAAAAGAGCACACTATTAAGTTTATTAACAATCTGCACCTAAATTACAAGCCAAACGATAGGCTAGAGCTTGGAATGCACTACGGCTTAAAGTATGTAAAAGATAATATAGATGGCTTAAGCTTAAGCTCTGTAACCGACCTTTTAGGTTTACATGCTATTTATGACATTAACAATAAATTCGCCCTTGGTGCACAAGTTAGCCTGTTGCACTCATACACTGCTAAAAATTTAGATTATGGTGCCGGTGTTTTTATGGAGTATTCGCCATGGAAAAACAGTGTAATTACATTTGGTTATAACATTGTAGGCTTCAGAGATGAAGACTTTGCAAGACAAAATAACTACCGAAGTGGTGTATATTTACAATTAAAAGTAAAATTTGACCAAGGCAGTATAAAAGAGGTGCTAAAGAATGATTAAATATATTTTACTACTATCGTTAATGTTAAATAGCCTCTTTGCATGGAAGATGGAGGCAGATACTATTACTGTTAAAAGGACAAAAAATGATACTATTACACATATAAATTTTAGACAAACTTACGATACTGTACCGCTTGTTTTTACTCTGCCAACAACACAAGGTAATAATCCTGCAACTCTAAGAGTAATAAATGTTAGCACAACAGGTTTCGATATTTACAGTATAGAGCCCCAAGGAGAAGATGGACCACATGCAAAGATGACAAAAGTTCCATACATTGCAATAGAAAAGGGGAGCCACACCTTACCAGATGGTACTAAAATAGTTGCTGATACTATATCTACAAAAAAGTACCAGCAGAAATACGCCTTTTTCGGTAGTAGTTGGGATAGTGTAAGTTTAAATGGTTTTAATACAAATCCAACAGTTTTAACAGAAATTCAGACAAGAAATAATGAGAGAACAGATGAAAATGTACCAGATAGTGTTTCTCAACCTTGGCTAACTGTTGCAGTTAAAGATGTAAGTTCTAGTGGCTTTAAGATAGCATTGGAGCGTTCAGAAACAAATGATGGTACTATTGATAATAAAGAGACAATAGCTTATTTGGCAATAGATTCCGGTTTAAATGGTGGTAATCATTATTTTGCAGATAGTAAACAGAATAAAATAGAGTATGAAACAATTTTAACAGATAATAAGATAAATGGCTGGGATGATGGCGGTGTAAAAGTAGATTTTTCCAAAACATATAGTAATCCTGTGGTAGTTGCAAAAAAGAGTTCTCGTAACGAAGCTGATGGTGGTTGGTTTAGACGAAAAAAGATAGAAGATGATGGTATAACATTAGTAGTTGATGAAGATAGAGCAAGTGATGATGAGAGAAGTCATACAGCAGAGAAGGCATCTATATTAGCTTTTTCTCAACCATTTAATACCGAGTTTATTTCAGACCCTGGAACTCGTATGCAAATAAATGAAGTAATGTATGCACAGACTAAAAGTGGTACAGATAATGATGAATTTGTAGAGTTATATGTTACTCAAGCTGGTGATATAAAAGGTTTTGTTTTATCAGACCAAGATACTCATTATTATCGCTTCCCATCATGTCATGTTGAAAAAGGGGATTATGTAATTCATCATACTGGTGGAGACCCTGCTAATAATAGTTGCAGTGGTAGAGTAAAACATTTTTATCAAGGTTCTAACCCCTATTGGAATAATGGTAGTAGCAACTCTTCTGATAATGATGATGTGCTTTTGATTTTGCCAGATGATGATTTAACTACATCTACACATAGTAATGCAAATACAAGAAAAGTATTTAATGGTAGACCTATAGATTATATAGCTTATGGTAAAAATGGTACCGGTGGGAATATTGATGCAATACCAACAAGTGTAAATGGTAACACAGTCTCTTTTGATTATGATAAAGGTTCTGAATTAGCTGGTGCAGCAGCTGGGCAATCTATATCTTTAACACCTAATGGAAACGATAGTGATAAAGCAGCTTGTTGGGAGCTAACTACAAGTGGTAATGCGTCAGATAATGGCTGTAGCAACTATTTGCCTACTACAGATACAGATGCAAGCAGTGACCTTATTGATTCTATGGGAAAAGATAATAATGCTATGCCAGATATGCATATTACAAAAAGTTCTATAGTTATTAGCGACCCTGTAAACGATACAACAAAACCAAAAAGAATACCAGGTGCAATAATTAGATACTGCTTTAAAGTTGATAATACAGGCGAAGGTAATGCTGATAATGTTAAAATAAAAGATACTCTAAGTGGAAATGGAAGAGAAAATATAGATTATAAAAAAGGTGGTTCGATGATTCAAGATATAAATACAGAATGCGACTGCCAAAGCTCTTCGATGGATGAGAGTAAAGCTTCAAAAAGTGGAGATGATGTAACAATAGATATAGGAACCCTAACAGGCACATCAACCCCTGCAACATCAAGAGGCTGTGCATTTATCGAAGGAGAGATTCAATAACTAAAAGTTATTATCTCTATGCTCTATGTATACTTTTTTATTAATATCTTAACCCATATATGGTAAAATCGTTATTAAAAAATGGGGTTATATGTTAATTTTTGGCTCTATCTCTTACTTAAATCTTTTGCCATTTCAGATTTTTTTAAAAAAACGAATATCAAACTCTCAATTTAAACAGATAATTAATTATAAAAAGAGTGTACCTAGTAAAATAAATCAAGAGTTTAGAAATAGAAAAATAGATGCTGCTTTTATCTCTAGTATAAAGAGTAAAAATTGTAAATGTAGCGATATTGGAATATTTGCTAAAGGTGCTGTTTATAGTGTTTTAGTACTTAATGAAGAGCAGAGTTTCGATAGTGAATCGGATACCTCTAATGCATTGGCAAAAGTTTTAAAGATAAAAGGTAAAGTAACTATTGGAGATAAAGCTTTAAAATACTATTTAAAAAATAGAGAGAGTAAAGATTTTTACGACCTTGCACTAGAGTGGCATAAAAGAGAAAATTTACCATTTGTATTTGCAAGATTATGCTACAACAAAAATGGTAAACGAGTTAAAAAGCTAGCTAAAGAGTTTAGCTCTAAAGAGTTTAAAATACCCCAATACTACTTAAAAAAGGCTGCCAAAGCCAAAGGCATTAGCCCTAAAGAGCTAACTTGGTATTTAAATTTTATACACTACAATTTGGGCTACAAAGAGAAAAAAGCGTTAAAGCTTTTTTTAAAGTTAGCAAATAGTGTATCATAACTCTTTATGGTACTGTTAAGTCTACTTTAAAATAGTATCTTATCTTTAACTTATCATCTTTGTGCCACATCTTAGCATCTATTGTAAATGGTTTAATAGTTTTATACTCTTTAGCACTTACTAAATCTGGATTATCTTTACTAAGGTATTTTATACTTAGTGTATTATCCCAATCTGCACTTAATCCAGAATTCATTTTATAATCATCATCGTTGTATGCTCTAAGTTTCATAGTATATTTATTGCCACTATTATCAACTACTGGAATCTTTAATGTCGTGTATCCTTTTTTCCACCATACACCTTTTATTGGTCCTATGTTATCTTTAAGAGTTACAAAATATATTGAACTGTTATTCTCTTTTATTGTCTCGCTAGTAAACTCAGTTTTATTTATTACTCTGCTTACACCTTGCATTAAATTGTTAATATCTAATACCACAGTACCCATTTTCTTTTCGTTATTTGTAACTCTCTTTTTTACTTTTAAAATAACTCTTTGTCGGGCAGTATAAATTCTGCCATCATCTAAAGAGTTATCTTCTGGGCTAATCCAAGTAATAACTCTAGTACTATCACTGCCTACTTCGCTAGGGTCATTTATCTTTAATAACTTTCCGTTTGTATCTACTTTTGCCATTCTGATAATTATATCTTTATCGTGCCCTAAATCATCAGTTGTCGCGACTGTTAGAGTAGAGTAGCCCTCTTTGCCCCTATCGGTTGGGTTTACCTCTTTATCTTCACCAATTTTACTGTCTGCTAGTATATAGATAGCTTTTGCATTTAGTGTAAACTCTTGCACACTTTGGCATTTGCTTAAATTATTATCTAAACATATATCATTTACATTTATCTCTGCTAAAGGTTTTGTTAAATCTCTTTTTAGAATTTTCTCATATATGTTGTTTCTCTTTTTATCACTAATTTGTGCTGAGTCAGTAATATCTTGCAACGAGTTGAATAGTTTTGTTTTATTAATATCTTCAAAATTCACTCCATTGAAATAGTCATCGTATCTTCCGCTAGAAGTGTTGTTTACAAATCTCTTAAATAGTTTTTCTACCTCATTTGTAAAGGCGCTACTATCTTGTTCTTTAATTAAGTAGTAATTTGAGAGATATCTATTTATGTCTCTATAACTTCTAATAGATCTATCTTCTGCTTCATACTTATCTAAGTAGTCGTAAAGTGCTTGAAGTCCCCATTGGGCATTATCACCTTTACCATCATTTATACTTGGTGCTCTGTTTATTGCAAATGCAATATTTTTTCCTGTTACAACTTCTAAATTCTCTGCACCTTTTCTACTGTCTGGTTCCATAAAGAAACTATCTCTTTTTTGCATATAATCTTTTGCAAGAGCAATAATTTTTTCTGGTTTATCTAATTTTGCATAATATAGAGCTAATTGATACCAAGCATCTACATTTTGTGGAACTAAATCTACAGATTTTTTTAATACTGTCTCTGCACTGTTAGAGCCTTCATCTGCCAAAATTTTACCAATGTGTTGTAGTATCATTGATTGGTTATACTTATGTTCACCCACACTTGCTGGGCTAACACCAGCTACGACACCTGCAAATCTCTCTAATCCTGTAGCTCTAATACTACTTGTGTATTGGTTATAAATTGTATTACTATGTGGTGTTGCAGACTCTCTTGAACCTACTTTATAGCCAATATCTGTTTGAAATTGCTCTGGATTTTCTTGATTTAAATATACGCCAACCCACGCTCTATGTCCTGGTTGCCCAACACCAATACTTGGGCGGTTTAAACATTCGTTTACATGTTGTCCCATTGTAGATTGTCTTCCACATACGCCACCATCTTGAAGAACTCTATATATACTTCTATGCGGTGTCCAATCGCTTTTTCTAAACCATACTTCTGGCTTGTCATAATCCCAAGTATAGGTAGTATATTGAATAAATCGTCTATCTGCTTTTTTACCACCATCTACAGCATTTGGTGGATAGCTATCTATCAGCTTTGATTTATCAGTTTCAAAGAAACGGCTCTTAACATATTGGCACTCTTGTTTCTGTGCATTTTGTTCAAGGGCTAAAATTTGCCAAGGTAATTTAGATAGAGAGATATTAAACAGTGGCCAATTCGGTTCATCATCTCCAAAATCTTTTGCTGTTATGTTGTCGTTTGTAATTTTCCAATTAGCTAAATCATAAAATGGCATTAAACGATAACTACTTTGATCTTTTGGCAATATACCAAGCTTGCTAGCTAACTCATCATTCATATCGCTTCTTGCATTAATTAATCCGATTTTATCTTTTAATTTTTGAAAATGTTCTAAAACATAACTTGAATTAATAGTTGCATTATTCTCATTATCTATATATTCGTTTATCTTTACGCAAGGGTTACTATCTTCATTACAATTTGCCCTATTTAAACCTTTTGCTAATCTGTAAAGATTCATTTCATCAAACGAAATATTATATTTTTTTCGCTCTTTATAGCTCATATTTTCAGGTGAGTAACCATCTTTAATAGCTTGTTTTAATCGTTTGCTAGCACCAAGTGTCAAAGAGTTTTTTTCGCTTCGCGATAGTTTTAATTTTGTTGCCATTAAATTTCTAAAATTAGATAAGCTGATATTAAAGCCTAAATTCTTAAAATCTAAATGCTCTACCCATCTTTTTATTTTAGCATCAACTTTTGGTATATCTAAATAATCAATAACTCTATGGTCACCTGTGTCCCCAAACACCGCTTCTTCAAAAATACCACGCTCTTTTGCATTTATTGCTAAACCTAAAGCTACATTTTTATACTTTTGAATAAACTCATCGCTTTTGCCATCTTCTTTCCATTTTGCTAAAAAATCACTTAAATTTCTAAGAACATATGGGTCTATTGGAAATCTCGAAGCGTAAAGCCCCTCTTTGATAGTTGGATTATCTTCTATAAATTGCCAAACTTCGCTATCAAGAGGTTTTGATATATATAAACCATAATCATTTTGTGCCTTTTTATTAGCATATACTAAAAAACTATTCACTAAATCATCAACACTCTTTTTATCATCAAATGCTCTAGCCTTTTTTAAAAAACTCTCTTTTGCTTCGCTTAAACTTTGAGTATTTACAGTAGAATGAACAACTATATGACGAATAGTTTCATTCTCTCCATCGCTAATTTTAACATCAAATTCGTAATCTTTTACTTCCAAAGAGTCATTAATAATTAAATTTCCATCTTCATCAATTATAAATGGAGTATCGCCAATTATGGTATAAGTTAATTTACTACCTTGTGAATTTTTTTCTCCTAAGTTCCCTATTATATCGCCTATATTATCTGAACTTTTTGAAATTGTAAAATCATTTACATTACACTTGCCATAGTTGTAATCAATATATAATTTAAATTCAGTAATATTATAATCTTTCACAAGAGGATAGCTACTATTGATATCTGTAATAAGCACATATGGGTTATTAGCATCTTCGTAATGGCTACAATCTATTGTTCCAGGAGCATGCTCTACTATATATTTTGTCTGTGCAGTCTTATTTATATCCATATGTTCTCTGTTTACTTTTATATTATAGAGTGCTAACTTACTTTTTATATTATTAATAGCACTGCTACTTGCTCCAATATTTTGTGGTAAATCAGATACTATAGAGAAATCTAAATTTGCAGGGTCTTTAAAAATTTGGCTAACACTCTCAATGCCTGTAATTGTGCTACCATCTTTTGTAATTTCTCCTTTAGCGTAATTGTTAGTTAAATTAATATCACTACTAGAGTGGTCGCGAGAGTAGATAATTGTATTAGCAATATTAGACTCTATTGCATTATTTGTAATATTTAAATGTTTTGTATGGCTAATTCTAAAACCAGACTGCTTAGTCGCCCCACCATTGTTATAGTAGCTATTGTTAGTTAAATTTATATCTTTAGCTAAATTAAGAACACCTGTTTTCCCGTTATACATAATAATATTGTTTTGAATCAGATATTTTCCATTGTAACTACTGCTTGTAGTGCCATCTTGCTGTTTACCCTCTTGGATTAAAAAGGCTTCACCCTCATCAATATTTAGAGTTGCAAATCCTTTTTTCCATACATGAGAGAAAACTCTTTGTTCTATATTAAAGATAAGGTTGCCAACAATTTTGTTTTTATACTTGCCATTAGCATCACTTCCTTTTGCAGAGGTAATACCAATACCTTTACTTCCTGCTATCGTCCACCAATCGCAATTATAAACGATATTCTTTTCAATATCAGCATATGCACCGGCACTTGCACTTATGCCACTTCCTGGCATATTATGAATTACATTATCTTTTATAATAATATTATCTCCACTTGCAACAATTCCACTACTTTGCATGGTATCGTTATTGTCCCACCACCAATACTTTAGTGCATCATTAAGTGTAATACTCTTTGCTTCACCTTCGATTTCAAGATTTTGCACAGTAATATGCTTGGCACCTGGTTTTATTCTAATACCATAAAGAGCATCAGTTTTGAGTTTAACATACTCATTACCCCAAGGACGGATAACTATTGGGTTATTTTGCGTGCCTTGACACTCTTCACCAACAGCTGGGTATCTTCCACTTTTATTGTAATCGCTATGGTAACCAGGATTTTTATAGACCGCACCTCTTAAGTAGATATTATGCTTACCATTTAAATTATCACAAGCATCCGAATAGGTACCATATGGGTTTTGTGGGCTACCATCTCCACTACTCTTTCCACTTAAATCTACAAAAACTCCATCATACGCTTTATTGGCATTAGTTACATGAAAATCTAAATCTTTGCTCTCTATTACGCTATCGCCATTTTTCAAATTAACTGTAACTGTATAGTCGCCCGCTTGGTCATTTGTCGGTGTCCATGCAACTGTGCCATTTGGGTATATAGCCATTCCTTTTGGAGCATTTTCTAAACTATAGTTTCCATCCTGAGAAAACTCTAGTTTATCTTGATACTCTTGCTGGGATTTTAAATTAATAGTATCACTCTTTTTCTCGGCTATAACTTTAACAACTCTTGTTACCTTAGCTTTATTTCCAGAATTATCTGTAGCTATATAAATTAAACTGTACTCTCCAACTTTATTTGTATCTACACTACCACTTGTTGTAACTTTAATCTCACCATTTGCATTATCACTTGTATTAACTCCTGGGTCGTTAAAAGAACTACCTTCTGTTAAAATCATAGGATTATCGCCTTTTAGGCTTATTGTTGGAGGAGTTGTATCTACCACTTTTACAACTCTTATTGTATTTGCTTTATTACCAGCACTATCTTTTGCACTGTAAGTTATAGTATACTCTCCAACTTTAGATGTATTTACATCTTCACTTATTGTAACAGTTACACTGCCATCTCTATCATCTCTTGCGGTTGCTCCTGGGTCTGTAAAGTTTTTACCTGCTTCTAAAATTAAAGGGTTTGCCCCATTTAAGCTAATTATTGGAGGAGTTGTATCGTTACTTCCTTTGGTTCTTTCGATATGGGCTTTGGCTTCACTCAAAGTTACAGCCTTGCCTTTATAACTTTTATCTGTTTTTAAGCAGTTGTATAATTTATCTATATCTTCATCGGTTACCTCATTTTGAATAGATTTACTCTTAAAAGTCTCTTTGACACATTTAGCACTATCAGATGCAAGTTCAATACCATTTTTATCTGGATTTCCATCTTTGTCTAATGTTTGCAAAATTCTTGCTACTGGTAAGTTGTCTTCATAAATTTTAACGCCATTATATAATTTGCTAGACTCTACCTCTCTTAACTCTACATTATCAATAAAAAATTTACAAGAGTCACCTTTGTAAAATTTAAATTCTCCACTACTATCTGTTTTGCTATTAATATTCCCACATATATAATTTGCCCCCACAACAGCACTATCTAAATAGTACCCATGGCTTGCTGTCGGTACATTAATATTTTCTTTTTTAGAACTCGTATTGCTAGAGTTACACCCCGCAAGTGTTAATAAAACTGTTGCAACGATTATAGACTTTTTTATTTCCATATTTAATATACTCCCCCTAATTTACTAATTAATTATACACTATTTATACTTTTAATCTCATTTTATGGGTTTTAGTGAACAACTAATATAATAGATGATATAATTGCACTATGAAATTTTATAGAATATATATAGAACTTACTAATGTTTGTGGGCTTAAGTGTTCGTTTTGCCCAACTAAAAACTTACCAAATAAAACTATGAGTTTAGATTTTTTTGAATCTATTATTAAACAAGCTAAAAATTATACTAAAGAGATAGCCTGCCATGTCGTTGGCGACCCATTTACCTTGCCAAATTTAAATGAGTATTTGGATATTATTGATAAATATGGATTAAAAGCACTACTGACCACATCTGGCTACTATATGAAAAAGCAGCTAAATTCTACACTTTTTCACCCCTGTGTTAAACAGATAAATATTTCGCTAAATGCATTTAATAAAAATGACAGTAGTATAACTTTCGAGCAATATATCGAACCAATTATAACACTCTGCAAAGCAAAAGAAAAAGAGGCAAAAGAGATTTTTATAAATTTGCGTATGTGGAATTTAGATAGTAAATTAAGCGAAGATAGCTACAATCAAGAGGTTTTTACAAAGTTAGAAGAGAGCTTTGGGGTAAAAATAGAGTATAAAAATCCAAAAGAGAGTGTTCGCTTAGCATATAAAACTCTACTACATTTCGACACCTATTTTCAATGGCCCTCTCTAGCTAACCCTATCTATGGGCATGGAACTTGCCAAGGCTTAAGTTCGCATATTGGCATTTTGGCAAATGGCGATGTAGTGCCCTGCTGTTTAGATAGCGAAGCTGTTATGAAGCTTGGTAATTTAACGAAGCAGAGCCTCTTTGATATATTAAATGGCAAACGAGCAAAAAGCATAAAAGAGGGGTTTGCTCAAAATATCTGCAACGAAGAGATGTGCTTAAAGTGCTCTTATAAAGATAGGTTTAACTCTTAGTACTCTCTTCAAGCTTTGGTTTATTATCATTATCTTTGCTATTTTTATTATCTTTAAATTCGCTAAAAGTAGAGTCTAAATCTTTTACGAACCCCTCAACTTTATTTGTTAAATTTTCAAAAAAGCTTTTTGTCTTTTTTAAATCTAGTGAAATATGTTCATCATCTACTTTTATGCCAACGCTATCTTGCAAGTCTACTTTTCCTTCTTTAATGCTTTTGCTTAAATCTTCACTCTTTTTCTCTAAAGTATCTTGCAAACTCTCAAAAAAGCTTTTTGTCTTATTTAAATCTATATCAATTTTTTCATTAGCTATATTAATGCCTAACATTGAGAGTATATTCTCTTTTTTATTTTCCATTTTTGCTCCTTTTTTATTATTGTACAATAAAATAATATTTAAAGCAAATCGACTCAATTTTCCCAAATAATTCCATAACACACCTCACACACCAAAAGTCAGAAAAGACTCATCTTTTTTTGAATCCAGAAGCACCAAGTTTGGCTATAAAGTTATATTTTACATATTTTTAAGTTCCTTTATATTCAATTTTGTAATTTTTGTGCAAGATTCATAGTTTTTAGAGATGCCTCTTTGGTTTGAAATGATTTTTTAC
>JALVTE010000070.1 GCA_027024155.1 Campylobacteraceae bacterium | reverse complement strand
TCGTAAAGGTTCATATAAACATCGTAAGCTAAACGCTCCTCATTGCCCATATATGCCAAAGAATCTTTAACATCTTGAGCTAAGTTTTCTGTTTTTTCATAATTATCTAAATCAAAACCCTTTCCTCTATTACCAGCACTAGAACCTCCACATCCTACTACTATAATGCCTGCTATAGCTATCGATAGAATCGAAGTTATACTTTTTTTAACTGGCATTTAAAACTCCTTTTTTTATGTTTAATTTGTGTATCTTAGCAAAGAAGTGTTAAGGAAGTATTACCTCATGAACCCCAAATTCGGGTTAAATTGTCAAGAAAGTATCAAGAGAATCTATATTGGTTCTTGATAAGTTTTAGCAATAATACATTGTAATAGAACCCTCTAATTAACCTAGACACAGATCTGTGGAGTTTGAGGGTTCAATAACAAAAAAGGAGAGATTATGCTATATCGAAAATCAAAATATCTGTGGGGGCTTGCCCTTATTTCTTCGTTTGCTTTAATAGGCTGTGGAGGTGGAACTACTGTTGATAGTAATCCTTCTGGTACTACACAAAATATTACACTGCCAACATCG
The DNA here is from genome assembly GCA_027024155.1 of Campylobacteraceae bacterium. GTDB lineage: Bacteria > Campylobacterota > Campylobacteria > Campylobacterales > Sulfurovaceae > JAADEQ01. The sequence continues at coordinate 6,811 of JALVTE010000070.1, read as the reverse complement.
TTTTCAGTAAATGATGGCAGACTGTTGGCTGCTAATTGTGCCCAATGTCATGGCACAAATGGAAATTCTGTTAATAGTTGGGACTCTATTGCTGGTAAAAGTGATATAGCAGGAGAGTTTTACGAAGATGAAAATGCTTTAATGGGTGCAGTCGCACATGGATTTACTCAAAATGAAGTAGATAACATTGCCTCTTGGCTAAAGACTTTACCTAAAAATAATAATAGTAATGATGATAACGATGATTAAAAAGGATATAAAATGAACAATAAAAATAGATTAGATAGAAGAGACTTTATTAAATACTTAAGTTTAGGTGCACTGTTTTCAACTATACCTTTAAGTTCAAATGTAGCAACTATCCCTCATGTAGTTGTTGTAGGAGCTGGGTTTGCAGGTTCAACTTGTGCTAAATACTTAAAACTTTGGGGAGGTGATAGTATAAATGTAACAATTATTGAGCCAAATAGTATCTATGTATCACCGATACTCAGTAATCTTGTACTTAATAATCAAATAACAACAAATCAGTTGTCGTTTAATTATGATAAGCATATAAACTCTTATCAAATTAATATGATATATAAAAGCGTATCAACTATAGATTCAGTCAATAAAGAGCTTGTATTGAGTGATAATAGTAGAGTAAAGTATGACAAAGTTATACTAGCCCCTGGAATAGACTTTATCAAAACAAATAACTATGACTTTACTAAAGTTCCACATGCATGGATAGCTGGTGAGCAGACAAATATTTTAAAAACACAAATAGATAGTATGGTTGATGGTGATTATTTTGTAATGACTATTCCAAAATCACCTTATCGATGCCCACCAGGTCCATACGAAAGAGCTTGTGTTGTGGCGGATTATTTAAAAAATAGCAAAGGTTTTACAAACTCAAGAGTAATTGTACTTGATGAAAATAGTGATATAATTGTCGAAAAGCAAAACTTCCAAAATGCATTTAATGCTCATGGTGTAGATTATCGACCAAATTGTAAGGTAACACAAGTTGATGATACTAACAAAACATTAACTTATACAGAAGGCTCTATAGCTGGAAAAACTATTACTGCAACAGTTTTAAATGTTATACCAAATCAAAAAGCAGCTAAAATCATCTTTGATACAGGACTAACTGGCGGTGGAAACTTTGCACCTGTTAACCTCTTAAGTTATGAATCGACTATAAAAAGTGATATACATATCATAGGAGATTCTCATCATAGTTCACAGCCAAAAGCTGGGCATATTGGAAATTCAGAAGCAAAAATTTGTGCAGATGCAGTATTAAGAATATTAAGCAACAACCCACTATATCAAAATCCTAAAACAAATTCAGCATGCTATTCGCCTACATCAAGTACAGAAGCCTCTTGGTTAAATGCAGTTTACAAATATGATGCAGTAAACAACAATATGATTTTAACAGATTCTAGTTACTATCCAAAATCGAGCCCATCATCAACCTATAACTATAGAGAGATGTTTAAATGGTCTGAAAATCTATTTGCAGACACATTTTCTTAAGCTACATACTTTTTTAATCATCAAGAGATTGTCAAGAGAATACCTATTTGGTATTGACAATCTTTTAATATAATAAATAAAAGAGAGGAGGTATAAAATGAAAAAGATTATCTTAGTTACAGTAGTGCCAATATTTATTATTGCTGCACCTATTGATGGTTTTTTGCAAAAGTTAGAAACTCAAGCAAAAAAAGAGAATTTAAACTTTAGTGGCTTTAGTGCAAAAAGAGGAGAGCAAATCTTTACTTCTAAGCACATTGGTAAAAGAGGAAAAAAAATATCTTGCACAAGTTGTCATACAACAGATTTAAAAGCAACAGGTGAGAATGTTTTTACAGGTAAAAAGATTAAACCTCTCTCGCCTAAAGCTAATCCAAAAAGATTACAAAATCTTAAGAAGGTAAAAAAGTGGCTTAGAAGAAACTTTAAAGATGTTTACAAAAGAGAGGGAACAGCTCAAGAGAAGGGTGATGTTCTTTTATATATTTTAAAAAATTAAGGAGCAATAGATGAAAAAAATAATTTTACCTATATTAATATGTACAATAGGAGTAACTTTTGCAATAGCTGATAGTGACGGAGAGTCTAAAATCTATGCAAAAAAGACATTAACAAAGCAAAATGCCAAGTTAGAACCGCTCTATAAAAAAGAGTGTAGCGAGTGCCACATGGCTTACCAGCCAGAGTTTTTACCAAAACGCTCTTGGAAAAAGATGATGGCAACACTTAGTGACCATTTTGGTACAGATGCAACAATAGATAATGAAGATAGCAAAAAGATTTTAAAGTATCTAACATCAAATGCGGCAGATAGCAAAAAAGTATATGGAGATTTTAGAAAGTTTTTAAAGAGTATTCCAAAAGATAAAACTATAATGAAGATTAGCGAAATTCCATATTTTAAAAAAGAGCATAGAAAAATTCCAAAAAAGTTCATTACCCAAAAAGAGGTTAAGAGTTTTTCAAACTGTAAAGCTTGCCATCAAAAAGCAGATAGTGGAGACTATAGCGAAAGAGATATAGACATTCCAAACTATGGAAGATGGGACGATTAATATGAAGCAAAGAGCACTTATCTGGTCTCTACCTACTCGAATTTTTCATTGGCTTTTGGTTTTATATATTTTAATAATGTATATAACATCAGATGAAGACTCTCTTCTTAGAGTGCACTCAGCTTTTGGCTATGGCATAGGGGTATTGATACTCTTTAGGGTTATTTGGGGCTTTATTGGACCAAAATATTCAAAATTTTCAGATTGGCCTTTAAGTATTAAAGAGGCTTTGGAGTTTACAAAAAATATCTTTAACCCAAAAGTTTATTCTGGGCATAACCCTGCTGCCTCTTTTGTTATGCTTGGAATTGTTATCGTTACTTTTTTAAGTGTGATAACAGGAGTATTAGCCTACGGTATTCAAGAAGGAAGAGGCATTTTTGCATTTTTAAACTCTAGCTTTTTTAAAGAGATGGAGATTTTTAAAGAGATACACGAAGCACTATCTACGCTACTGCTTATATTAATAGGCGCACATATTGGTGGTGTGGCAATAGATAGACTTTTGCATAAAGAGGTTGGCACACTGCACTCTATATTTACCGGTTTTAAAAATATAGATGCAAAAAGCGTAAATTTAAGCAGTTTACAAAAGCTAGTAGCAACACTCTTTTTATCTGTAGCTATTTTGACACCTATTGTTACTTTAAGTTTTGCAACGCCATTAACCAAAAGTGTATATAAACCCATAAAGTATGATAAGGAGCTCTCCTCTTTTGTAGAGGAGTGTGCCTCTTGCCATACCCTATATCCTCCATTTACACTACCAGCTAAATCTTGGAAAAAGTTAATGGCAGGGCTTGATAATCACTTTGGAGATGATGCATCTTTAGATGAGGCTACAAGAGTTGAAATAGAGAAGTATTTAGTTAAAAATAGTGCTGAACACTCTACTAAAGAGTCGGCTGTATATATATTACAAAGTCTAAAAAACTACCCTATTGCAATAACACAAACCCCTTTTTGGAAAAAAACACATAAAGATATAGATAAAAAAATATTCAAATCTAAACAGGTAAAGTCTAAAGCAAATTGCAAAGCTTGCCATAAAGATATAGAAAAGGGTATAATAGAAGATATAAACATAGAGATTCCAAAGGCATAAGATGAGATTAATATTAATATTTTTATTAATTGTAAATTTAGCATTTAGTGATGATGACTACAAAGATTACAAAGAGAGTTTTCATGTACCAAGAGACTTAAGCTATCTTCACCTAACAAAAGAACAAAAAGATAAGTTTAAAAAGATTTTAAGAGAGTATAGAGTAGTTTTAAAAAGCTTACATGAAAAAGAGGAGAGCATTGAAAAAGAGTTAAAAAGACTTTTCTTGCAAGATAGCTTTGACAAGAGAGCCTTTATGAAAAAAAACATAAATGTAAAAAACAAAATAGCCAAAACCGAAGCTGAGTTTTTTGCAAAGGTTCATATCATCTTAACAAAAAAACAACGAAAAAAGTTTATTAAATATATTGAGGAGTGGGAGATTGAGTAGAGTTTTGCTTATAGAAGATGACATAGAGATGCAAAAGCTTATTCAAGAGTATCTCTCTAATTATGGATATAAAGTCCTCTCTTTTAATAAACCCAAAAGTGCTTTAGAGATACTAGATAAAGAGAGTTTTGATATAGTTATCTTAGACTTAATGCTACCACAAATGGATGGTTTTGATGTCTGCAAAGAGATAAAAAGAAAAACCGAAACTCCTATTATAATATCGAGTGCTAGAGGAGATATAGGCAACAAAATTATGGGCTTTGAATTAGGTGCCGATGACTATCTGGCAAAACCATATGAACCAAGAGAGTTAATTTTAAGAATAGAAGCCGTGCTTAGAAGAGTAACAAAAAATAGTGCTATTAATATCTTAGATTTTTATATAGATGAAGCAAATAGAGTGGTAAAAATTGATGATTACGAGATAGATTTTACAAAAATAGAGTTAGAGATATTTTTATACTTAATTAAAAATAGAGCTAAAATATTATCAAGAGAGCAAATTATAAACTCTACATCTCTATCACCTGATACTAAAAACAGAACCATAGATATGCATATAAGTAATATAAGATATAAAATTGGAGACGACTCTAAAAATCCAAAATATATAAAATCTGTATGGGGAATAGGGTATAAATTTATATGAGTATCAAGAGAAAAATTACTATACTATTTTTTATAAGTCTTATTTTAATGCTAATATTAAGTTTTTGGGTAGAGAGACTTAATGACTCAAAAAATAGAAAACTTATTATCTCTAAGTATATTACTGCTACAAAAGAGTTAATGCCAATAGTTGCTAATGGCGATAAAAAGATACTCTCTAAAAAACTTGAGGAGCTAAAACTTAATTTAAGTAGCAATACTCTAGGGGTTACAATTTTTCAAAAACCTTTGACATTTGGGAGTATCTCTATAATAAAAAAAGATGGAGGATACTATTTAACTATAAACTATTTAGATGAGAAATTTAACTTTTATGACAACACTCAAGAGCTCTTTAAAGAAGAAAAATTTATCACGAGAGCTTTGCTACTATTTGATATATTAATCCTCTTTCTTATATATGTTATTATTTTAAAAATTGTATCGCCCATTAAAGAGTTATCTAAAAAGATGGATAGTTTTTCAAAAGGTGATTATACTATAAGAGTAAATGTAAATGGAGACAAGGAGATAAAAGTTGCCAACAGAAGCTTTAACAATATGGCAGAGTCTCTACAAAGAAGTATTGAAGATAGAGAGAATTTATTAAAATATATAGGTCATGAGCTAAAAACACCACTAGCAAAAGCTAAATTTGCTCTTGAAAAGAGAGATTTAAAACTTTTAGAAAAAAATATAAAAGATATAGATATATTTGTTAGTGAAGTATTAAATATGAACCTGCTAACAACACAAAATTTAAACATTACAAAATTTAAAGCTCAAACAGTTATAATTGAAGCACTTGATAAACTCTACATATCTGATGAAGAGAGTATTCAAGTGGAGTTAAACGACTTTTTTATAGAAGCTGATATACACTATATCTCTACTGCTTTGAAAAATCTTATAGATAACGCTTTAAAATATACACAAAAACTGCCTATTTTAATAGTTGCCAAAGAGAATAGAATAGAGGTTATAAGTTATGGAGATAGACTTAAACAAGAGTTTAACTACTACATCGAGCCATTCATAAAAGAGAACTCAAACGGACATGGATTGGGGCTTAGTATCGTTGAATTAATAACAAAAAAACATGGCTTTTCCCTTCTTTATAAACACCAAGAAGGAAAAAATATCTTTATTATAGACTTTACTTCTTAATCTCCTCTCTTGGTACAAACTCTAACACCGTAGCATTTATACAGAAGCGTTTACGCCCATCTGCTCTGTCGAAAACATGCCCTAAATGTATGCCACTTTTTTTAGCTATTACTTCAATTCTCTGCATTCCGTAACTATTATCTTCTTTAAATATTACACTTCCGGGCACGGCTTTATAGAAGCTTAGCCACCCAGTACCAGAGTTGAATCTATCTTTTGTATCAAAAAGTATATCGCCAGATAGTGTATCAATAAATACGCCATCGCCTGTGTGTTTAAATTTGTCATACTGTTTGCAAAACCTGGAGTCTGTGCCCTTTGCGAAAGCTACTTTAAACGCTTCGCTATCTTTTCCTAATTTAAAAAGCCCAAGTGCTTTATAAAACTCTTTAGCACTCCAGTAACCACGGTGTGCAAAAAGCTCTTTGCCATCTACAATAAATAGTATTGTAGGTGTTGCATTTAGTTTTGTCTTTAGTTTAAAGCCTTTAAGTTCATACGATTTAGCAACTCTAAGTGGTACTTGCCCTTTATAGCCATTTAGTACATCTTTTTTAAACTTTTCGCAAAATGGGCAATCTTTGGCATCGATTACTACAATCTCTTTGCCACCTATTGGGCTTATGGTCTTGTTTTTTTCTGCCACAAACTTAACACCAGTTGCATGGTTTGGGCAGTAGCCATTTGGGTGCTTTTTAAGGTAATCTTGATGATACTCTTCAGCTCTGTAAAAGTGTTTAAGTGGCTCTATTTTGGTAACAATCTTTCCATAACCAGCTTTGCTTAAAAGCTTTTGATACTCTGCTTTTGTCTGCATGGCAATTTGTTTTTGCTCTGGCGTGGTATAAAAAATTTCGCTTCTGTAATTGTTGCCTCTGTCATTGCCTTGACGATTCTTTTGAGTTGGGT
>JALVTE010000069.1 GCA_027024155.1 Campylobacteraceae bacterium | reverse complement strand
TTTTTATTAACCAATGACAGCGACCTCTTTTATCTTCCTCTTTCTACTTTAGCACCCCTTAGTTTAACATGTTTTTTACATTGTCAAACTTTTTATTTCTTTGGGGTTTTGTATTATACGATGACTGCGATGGTAAATATTTTCATCACTTCGGGCTTTGAACTTAAAGCCAATAAATGGATATAGAATCCTTAACTTAATAGCATTGGAGGTACCCTTAACTTAATAAGGCAATATATGAATGCCTTTAAGGTATCTCCATAAAGTTAAAAATTACACCTTCAACAACAACTTATCCAACCAAGAAGTGCTTAACACTCTTTTAGCATACCCTAAAATATATGTAGCTTTAGTTATGTAGTATCTAGGTTGTGGTTGTGGGGTTAGGATGATTTTGTGTACAACAGAGGCTACAGACTCAGCTGGTAGGGAGAATGGTACTCTTTTGGCTCTACCCTCTTTTGAGGCTATGTATTTATCTTTAAATGTGGCATTTTCTAAATCTAAGTTGTCTAGTGTTTTAATTGCATTTTTTCTAAAGTGGCTCTCTACTGGTCCTGTGTTTAGTAGTACTGGGTAGATTTTTGTATCTTTTAACTCTAACCTTAGAGTGTCTGTAAGTCCCTCTACTGCATATTTACTTGCATTGTAGATTCCTCGCATTGGTAGGGCTACAATCCCAAGTACAGAGCTGTGTTGGATTATTTTGCCATATCCCTGTTTTCGCATAACTTTGAGTATCTGTCTTGTTGCTTCGTGTAAGCCAAATACATTTGTCTCGAACTGCTCACGAACAAGTTCTGTTGGTACATCCTCTATTGCTCCCATCTGTCCGTAGCCTGCATTATTGAACCATACATCTATTTTGCCATCTATCTCTAATACTTTCTCTATTACTTGGCTTATTGTTTCTGGTTTTGTTACATCTAAAAGCATAGCGTGCTCGAAGCCTAGCTCTTTTAGTTTCTCGACATCTTCTGCTTTTCTTGCTGTTGGAAAGACTTTTACCATTCTCTCTTTTAGGTATAGTGCAGTCTCTAGCCCTATTCCTGTGCTACATCCTGTAATTACTATGTTTGTCATATTTATCCTTATTTCAATATGTGGTTTGCATCTTTTATATAATAGACATTGGCTACATCTTCAAAAAACTCTTTTGCGTTTTTTGCGTCTATTATTTTATCTTTTCCGCCTAAGATAACTTCTATAATTGTACCTCTGCTTGCTATTTTTTGTAACTTCTCTTTGCACCATGTATAGTACAGAAGCTCTTCTAACTGCTCTTTGCTTGTGTTGTTTAAGTATGGTGTTAAATCTATATTTGAGCCACTAGCTATATTTTGTAAAAAGTTTTCTGTGTAGGCTTTTTTATCTTTAGAGTAAAAGAGTAACTGCATTCGTTTATACTTGCTATCTTTATCGTTAAAAAAAGCAGGTGAAAGAAGTATTAGCTTATCTACCCTACTTTTAGAATTTAAGCAATGCTCTACGGCTTTAATAGCACCATAGCTAAAGCCTGCTACGCAAAAGTCGTTTTTCTCTAGCCAAAAGTCAAATAGTGACTCTTCACCTTTTAGCCCAAAACCACTAAAAAAGAGCATCTATCTCCTTTGCTATTTCGCTTGGCTCTATCTGCTCTCTCTCTTGTAGTTTTTTTGCTATTTTTTCTATTGCTTGCTCTAAGCTTGCAATTATGCCCTCTAACTCTTCTATAATACTCTCTAATTTACTCTCTTGCGAATTAGAGTCTATTAGCGAATAGTTTGTATTTGCCTCTTTTATTAACTCTTTTGCTTTTGCTCTATCTTCTACTCCTTGACTAAAAATGTCGTTGAATTTTTGCTTTAAATATACCGAGCCACTTAACTCTACTTTTGCTAAATTTAGTATAGACTCTTTAGAAGTAAGCAGAGTATCTTTGTTCATATTTATTGATATTAATAGCCCTACTCTATCTGTCTTAAAGCCTAGCCAGTGGGCAACTACGGCTTTTGTAGCTTGATAAGTTGCCTGAATTTCTCGCTCTTTGCTACTAAGCATTGGTATCGGTTTTTTACCAAAGATTACTCTATCTTTTACGCTTAAAATATCTTCTAAATCTATACTGTTTTTATGTAGTTTTATAGCATTTAGTGCAGCTTCGTTTATTAGTGTCTCTAGTGCTGCTGGGCTAAAGCCTGCTGTTAGTTTTGCAACTTCGGCTACTGCAAAGTTGTGCTTTTTATCTTTTAAATAGAGCTTTAAAATCTGCTCTCTCTCTTTTATGTTTGGTAACTCTATAAATACTCTTCTATCAAATCTTCCAGGTCTAAGTAAGGCACTATCTAACACATCTATTCTGTTTGTCGCCCCAATTACAACTACTCCAGCATTTGAGCTAAAGCCATCCATCTCTACAAGTAGTTGGTTTAATGTTGCTTCTCTCTCATCACTGTTTAAATTGCCTCTATCTTTACCTACTGAATCTATTTCGTCTATAAAAATGATGCTTGGTGCCATCTCTTTTGCTTTGTTAAATAGCTCTTTTACCCTTTTTGCACCCATTCCTGCGTAGATATGCACAAAATTGGCTCCGCTATGGTAGAAAAATGGAACATTAGCCTCTGAAGATATAGCTTTTGCAATTAGTGTTTTACCAACGCCTGGAGGTCCTACTAAAAGTAAGCCTTTGGGCATACGAATATTTAACTTTTTATACTTAAGTGGGCTTTTTAGAAAGCTTATTATCTCTTCTAAATCCTCTTTTACACTGCTGATTCCGGCAACATCTTTAAAACTTATATCTTGGTTGTACTCTGGTGTAATATTGTTTGCTAAAAGCTCACTGTTTTGCTCTCTAACAGCCCCAACAGCTTGCGAACTATTGCCATTTCTTCTTAGAATTACAAGAAGTGCTATTAAAATAGATAACAAAAGCAGTACAGCAATATAAAGAAGAGAGCTACTACTTTTACTATAAACTTCTACAGGGTATTTAGAGTATATTTTAGCTCTATCTACTCCACTAAGAGCAGTCTTAAACTTACCTTTGCTATTTTTTAAATATATATATCTGTCTTGTATATAAATTTTACTCTGTTTATTATCTTCTAATATTTTATTAAACTCATTAGCACTAACCAAACTTATACCCATACTTTTTATAAGCACAGTTATAACAATAGCAATAACTATCAAAGCAGAGACAATAATAATAGGTTTTGCTTTTTTATTTTTAATAAATTGCATAATTCCCTTCGCTTTTTGCTTTACAACTATCTATAAGTATCCAAGAGTGCTCTATATCTTTTTGCGACTCTACAATTACTTGATTATAGTACTCATCATATCCTCTAAATATACCCTCTTTAGAGTTTTCTATTAAAACTGTTAAGTTTTTGTTGTGTGCTTTTCTAAACTCATAGTTTTTCTGTTTAACTAGAGATGTTAGTTCTTTATGTCTTAGTTTAGCAACTTTTCCATTAATTACTTCTTTTATTTGTGCCGATGGCGTATTGTCACGTGGTGAGTATGTAAATGCATGTATATGCGTTAGTGGCAACTCTTCAACCCTTTTTATTGCTTCGCTCCAGAGTTCATCACTCTCTCCTGGGTGCCCTACTATATAGTCAGTTCCTAATGCGTAGCCCTTGTCTGCAATTTTATTAAAGAGTTTTAAGTCTTCTTTGTAACTGTTTCGTCTATTCATATACATAAGCATTTTGTCACTTGTATGTTGCAAGGCAATGTGTAGGTGCTTTGCCATAAATGGTTCGCTTAGTAGCTCTAAAAATTCGTCATCTATCTGTATTGGCTCTAAGCTACCAATTCTAATGCGTCTTACACCTCTAACTTTAGAAATCTCTTTAATAAGTTTAGCAATGCTTAAACCTATATCTTTTCCATAACTTCCAACATTTGTACCAGTTAAAATAAACTCTCCAAATCCATTACTTGCAAGTTTTGTAATTTGATGGATAATTTGCTCCATAGGCAGGCTTCTCGCATTTCCACGAACATATGGGATAATGCAGTAACTACATCTAAAATCACAACCCTCTTGTATTTTTATAAACGCCCTACTCTTGCCTACAAATTCGCTAACAACTGTATTGTCTATATGCTCCAAATCTCCAATTTGGTAAAAAGAGTTATCGTGCTTTAGTATATTATTGATATTCTCTTTTTCCGAGTGCCCAAACACACCAAAAACTTGCCCCTTATCTAAAAGCTCTTTACCCTTAGAGTGTGCACCACACCCTGCAATTATTACTTTTGCATTCTCATTTTTACGCTTAACACTATTTATGTATCCACGAACTGAACTGTCTGCCCCATTTGTAACAGTACAAGAGTTTACAACTACTAAATCTGCCTCTTCTTCATTAAAGGTTAATTTAAAATCCTCTAGCTTACTTATCATTATCTGTGTATCAAATTGGTTTGTTCTGCAACCAAATGTTTTAAAATATACTTTTTTACTCATTATGCTTCTTTATCTGTAAGTGTTGGCATTTCGTCTGCCTGTTTTGGTTTTGGTATCTCTTTATCGATATAAAACGACTGTGTTGGGTACGCTATTTTAATATCTTCCGCTTCTAAAATCTCTTTTAAAATATTGGTAGATATTGTACTTCTTAGTGTCAAAGTTGCATAAGCATTTGTTAAATACCAAACACTAACTTTAACCCCATACCCTTCGATAAACGAAAATACTCTAGGTTCAACATTAGTATTTTTTAACTGATACTTACTTCTAAGTTTATTTAACTGCTTTCTGGTTATATCGGTATAACCTTTAGAGTATTGCTTGGCAACATTTTTTGCAATACTTGTAGCTTTAGATATATTTGAATCAAAAGTAATATAAAAATCTATACCATCCCAAACTGTCTTAAGCCCAGAGTGTGAATAGTTGGCAACCATATCAGTAAAAATATAGTTATTTGGTACAAATATAATTCTTCCAGCACGACGATTATGCATATATGTAGTTAGTGTAATGTCCTCTTGAATTGTCATTCTAAGCAAAGATATATCAACAACATCTCCAACATACTCTACATTACCACGCACAAATTTTACTCTATCACCTACATGAATTGTTCCGCCTATTACAATTACAAACCACCCAAGTACCGACATAAACCAATCTTTTAAAGCAATAGCAATACCAGCTGAAGCAAACCCTAAAATAGTAATTATATAGCTAACATTTTCTAAATATGCAAATAGAATTGTTAAAATAAGAACTGTTATAAAACCTATATTTATGACTTTATTAACTGTATAAAAACTCTCTTTATCTGCTAAATATTTTCTTGTTAAAAACTTTAAAAGTATAAAAATTATTAAGAAAATTAGAGCAACAACCCCAACATATACAACTTTTTTTAACTCTTTTTTAATATCGTTCTCTATAGATAATTTTAACTCATCAGCCTTTTTTATATAAATATTTTTTGTTGTTTTAAATATATCTTTTATAGTCAAAAGGTACTTTATCTCTTTTTTTACAAATTCTAAATGCTGTTTATCTATTTCACTATTACTTAAATTTACAATTTTTGAAAGTAAATATCTCTGTTTCTGTAGAGAATATATAGTATCTTCTAACTGTTTGTATCTATCTAAATATTTCTCTTTATTACTAGCTAACTCTTTTATATAAGATAAACCACTAATTAAAGAGAACGGGTTTGTAATTTGGGGTGCATTATTTAAAGATGGTGGTGTAATAAGCTTTTTAAAAGGGTCTTTATCGAAATCTTTTATTAAACTTATTTTATCTTTTAAAATTTTATCCTCTTTTTCTAATTTATCTAATAAACTCTTCTGATTTGGTCTTATATGTTTAATTTTTTTTAACTTTGTAATCTGTTTAGTTAAATTTTTCTCTCTATCTAAGAGAGATTTATGAGTAATATATCCACTATATATTTTTGTCCACTCATTATCTGTTTTTTTATTTTTATTAAGAGAAATTAGTTGCTCTCTTAAATCTTTTATTTTATTTTCTAACTCTAATGTTTTATTATCTAGCTCAGCTTTACTCTGGTTATTAACTACTATTTTATTCGAACTATTTTGCTCCAAAGTAGAGTTACCCTCTGCATAAGCAATAGAAAACAGTAAAATAAAAATGGTAAAGAGTTTTAGCATTAATTTTTAACCTCAAATTTCTTTAAAGCCTTTATAACAATATCTTTTGGAATATCTTTTTTAATAATATGTGTTCCAATAGAGCCATTTGGCAAAATAAATGCTATAGAGCCACGAGAGCTCTTTTTATCTAAGTAAAAATGCTCATAAAAATCTTCTACACTCTCTATTTCAAAATCTACAGGTAAGTTATTTTTAACTAAAAGCTTTCTAATTTCATCTGCCTCTTCTTGGCTTAAAAGTCCTAATAAAATAGCTAACTCATTTGCCATAACCATACCAATGGCTACAGCTTCACCATGTAGATATTCTGTATAATTTGTTAAATTCTCTACCACATGCCCAAAAGTGTGCCCATAGTTAAGTACTGCTCTAACTCCACTCTCTTTTTCATCTTGATTTACGACATTTGCTTTTAAGGTAACAGATTTTGCAATAACATCTACTACACTATCTTTGTTGTTTAAATCGCTGTTTTTAAAGAAGTCAAAAAACTCCTTGTCAAACATTACTGCCATCTTTATAGCTTCCGCAACTCCAGCCGAAAACTCACGAGAAGGCAGAGTATCTAAAAATGCTGGGTCTATATATACAGCTTTTGGCTGATAAAATGCACCTATTAAGTTTTTGCCATACTTATTATTTACACCAGTTTTACCACCAACACTTGCATCTACTTGGCTAAGCAGGGTTGTAGGCATTTGAATAAAATCAATTCCTCTTTGATACATAGAGGCAGTAAAACCTGTCATATCTCCAATTACACCACCCCCTAGTGCTATAAGAGTAGATTTTCTATCGAACTTTGCTAAAAATAGCTTGTCTAAAATATCTAAAACTGTATCGATATTTTTATACTCTTCGCCATCTGGAACCTCTATAATCTCTATATGTGGTGCTTTTATAACACTAAGAGCTTTATCTAAATGAAAACCCGCAACTGTAGGGTTTGTAACAATCGCAACCTTATTATCAAACTCTAAATTTGGTAGAGAATCTATAGTTATATCATATTCAATCTGTTCTGGTTTTTCTAACTTTATAGGTACTATCATCTTGTCTCTTTTTTATATATATTTTACACAAAATTTATTTAGATATACCCTCAAAAGAGCTATATAAATAGTAAAAAGTTTACTAACTATCAACAATAGGTATCAAAAGCTTAGGGTGGCTGTTAGTTCTAAGTAGCAGACTATCTACATCTCTTTTAAATAGAGCAAGAAGTGTATTAAAATTCATATTCTCTTTAAAAGGTATTACTAATAGTATATCTTTACTCTGTTTTATTGCATGTATTGGATTCTCTTTCTCTTGTACAACTTGTACAATTATGCTATGCACATGCGATAGTGTCTCAAAATGCTCTACTATCATTTTACTATCTTCAAAATCTCCCTGAGGGTTATAATCTCTCAAAGATAGCTTAACTTTTAGCGTCTCTGCTATATAAAATGCTACAGACGATATCTCTTCTGTCTCTTTATCATCACTTTTAACAACTACAGCCTCTTTTATATTTTTTATAGGAGTAGAGCCAAAAATATATACCAACTTTTTATAAGCATATAACTTTTTGCTAAAACTATTTACTAGCAAGCTATCTCTAGATATAAATATCAAGCCAATATCATACTCATCAATATCTGTAGCGATTACACCCTCTTCTATATCTGAATATGAGAAAAAAGCTCTAATACTGCTATTTTCATACGATTTAATTTTTTCAACTATCTCTAAATCGTTTGGATTCGCAACTCTAATTATTAAACTTTTGTTATCGAATTTATCCAATAGATAAATTGCCTCTTCTATATAGTTTTCTATATTCTCTCTATCTCTATCGACATCTAAATATAGATAAAAGTTTTTACCAAAAGGCTCTGGAAAAATACCACTTTTACTTCTGATTCTCTTATAAACATTAATTAAAACTTGTGGCTTACCTACAAGAAGTAGCCTATCTCTTGGGCGTATCATTGTTGCATTTGTTGGCAAAAGAAGTTTGTTATCTCTATAAATTGCTACAATTTTCCATTTTATTTGCGGAATAGAGCTAAGATGCCTAAAAGCATATGCACTAGAGAATGGAACAATTACTTCCATTATTTCGCCTTCATTCAAGCCTATTGTCTGAGCAGTAACTGGAACATTGGGTAAAAAATCGTACAGTCTATTTGCTAAAAGTTCAACAACATCTACAATATTAGTATAACTATCTTCTAATTTTTTAAATTGTTCATTAGTATCTAACAAGACAATTCTAACTTTTTTATTTATTGCTCTTATATTACTGTAAACCGCTTTTGCTTCGTCAGGATTTTGCATAATAATATATGTAGCTAAAAATTTACTTTTAGAACATATACCTTTGAGTCTGTATATACTCGTTGCATCTACTTTTATATATTCGATATTTGGGCTTTGAATATTTATACTACTGCACTCTTTTACCACTATAGTATAATTAAGTTCAGATATATTTTTAGTAGATATTTTCTTTATAAAACCTTCGGCTATTTCGCCATCTGCAATAATTAATACTCTATTCATATTCCTCTTTTATTTCTTTTTAGATAAAATTTCAAAAAACTAAAGACTTCTTAGTAATTTAAAGAAGCCAAAACAGTAAAGGCATTATAGCATAATGGATTTTTCAATAGATAAAAAAGATGGCAAAGCGAGAGCTTGCACAATAAAAACTGCCCATTCAACAATACAGACACCAGTATTTATGCCCGTTGGCACAGTTGGGGCTGTTAAAGCACTAGATGCAACGGATTTAAAAGAGATTTTAAAACCAGAAATTATACTAGGCAATACATACCACCTATACCTAAGACCGGGCGACGAGCTAATAGCAAAACAGGGTGGCTTACACAACTTTACCCAATACAACAAAAGCTTTTTAACAGATAGTGGTGGCTTTCAGGCATTCTCTCTAAGCGACAATGTAAAAATAGAAGAAGATGGCATAATGTTTAGAAGCCATATAGACGGCTCTAAACACAAATTTACGCCACAAAAAGTATTAGATATACAATACAATTTAAATAGCGATATTATGATGATACTAGACGACTTAGTAGCCCTGCCAGCCACAAAAGAGAGATTAACAAACAGTATTAAACGCACAACACAGTGGGCAAAAGAGTCAATAAATTACCATAGAACCAACCAACAAAAAGGCAAAGGTTTAACAAATAACATATTTGCCATTATACAAGGCGGTACAGATAAAGAGTTTAGAAAAATCTCTGCAACAGAACTTTGCGAACTAGACTTCGATGGCTTTGCAATCGGTGGCTTAAGCGTTGGCGAGAGTAATAATCAAATGTACGATACAGTAGAGTACACAACACCCTTTATGCCCGAAAATAAACCACGCTACCTAATGGGTGTAGGCACACCAGAAGATTTAATAGAGAACATCTATAGAGGTGTAGATATGTTCGACTGCGTAATGCCAACAAGAAATGCAAGAAACGGCACACTATTTACAAGCTTTGGCAAAGTAAATATAAAAGCTGCAAGATACAAAGAAGATAGTCAACCACTAGATAGCAGTTGCAACTGCCTAACTTGCAAAAACTACTCAAGAGCATACCTAAACCACCTATTTAGAGCAAGAGAGATAACATACTTCCGCCTAGCAACTATACACAACCTGCACTACTACCTAACACTTATGAAACAAGCAAGAGAAGCAATACTAAATGGAAGATACGAAGAGTTTAGAAAAGAGTTTTACGCCAAAAGAGGATAAATTTATGCGATTTTTCGCATAAATTTGTTGATAGCTAATAGATAATAGTTTATAGTTAATTGTTTATGTTGGAGATAAGTATAAAGCAGATTTATAAAGATTAAAATAGTACTAATTTTAAAAGTTACCAACTCCGCCATACTGAGCGAATGCGAAGTATCTTATTCAAACATTAGAAAAATAAAATACCTTTGTACTGCTTTCAGAACATAAATAATACGAAAGGTGCAGTGCCCTCATTGCACCTTTTGGTGGAAACTATCAACTATCTACCATTAACTATTAACTATTTTCCGTGGCTACATACAGCATCTTGAATACCTGCATATTTGCCATCATTACTGCTAGTAGAAATCTCTTTGTTATAACCTAAAGATACAGTTGGTTGATTTTTTAAAAAATCCCAACCACCCATTACAGCGGTATTTTTAATATTATATCCAGCACTAACATCTAAACCAAATTTTTTATCTTGTTTTGCCCACGGAAAATAACTAAGACCAGCTGCAACAACAGGTTTTTTATCTTCTCCACTAGAGAGTACCTTAATAGTAGCACCTGCACCCTCAGCACCACTGCTACTACCACCAAAATTATAAGTAATACCACCCATTACAGCTGGCTTAGCTGATAAAACAGTAGCCGAAATAAATGCTAATGTTAATAACTTTAAATTTTTCATAACTATACCCCTAAAAAGATATTTTATAATATTATACAATATTAATATTAAAAAGTAAAGAAATTGAGTAAAAAAAGACAAATTAAGTAAAAAATAGATTTTTTTCATATTTATTTTACTGTGTATTAGATAGTCGTAGATAGTTTTATAAACTTTAAAATTTACCTCTAAAGCCATTAAGTTAATAAATTTAGTTCCATAAATTGTAGTAATTTTAAAGCTTACAATCGCCGTCATTCTAAGCGGATGCGAAGAATCTAACTTAAAAAGCTGATATAACTCTTAGCTTTACAGCGGTTTAAACTAGATTCTTCGCATCCGCTCAGAATGACAGAGATGGCATTGTTTTATAGCATACCATTTTATCTATATAAAACCTTAACTTAATAATATTGAACTTTATCCCTAAAGCTTATAAATATGAAGCTACTGTATTTGCTCTAAGCTCTAAGCTTTTTTATCCCCTCTGCTCTCTTTCTCTTCTATTCCGCTCATTCCAAAGCGTCTAGCTAGCTCTTGTTTTACTCTATCAGGGCTAACATTGCGATAACCTAAACCTACAAGTGTATGGTATAGTAAATCGGCACTTTCGTATATTACTTGCTCATCGCTCTCTTCGTTAATAGCTACGCAAACTTCGTCTGCCTCTTCTCTTATTTTACTAAGAAGCAACTCTTTATCGTTTAGCAACTTTTTAGTCCACGACTTCTTACTATTGTCATTTTTACGTTCCAAAATAGTATGATACAATACATCTACCACACTATATTTATCTTCAACATTTACCTCTTTTGCTAGTACCTCAATGCCTTGAGTTACTGAAGTAAAGAAGCAACTTTTTCTACCAGTATGGCACGCTACACCCTCTTGCTCTACTTTCATTAAAATAGTATCAGCATCACAATCTATAAGTAAATCTTTTACCTTTTGTGTATGTCCACTCTCTTCGCCTTTTTTCCAAATGCGTTGTTTCGAGCGACTAAAGTAGTGTGCAAAACCAGTTGCCAAAGTAAGTTCGTAAGCCTCTTTATTCATATATGCCAACATCAGAACATCGCCAGTTGTTGCATCTTGTGCAATCGCTGGCAAAAGTTCATGTTTACTCCAATCTATCTGCATATTAATTACTCGTTGTTGTTACTTTTTGCTTATCTTTAGAGTCTATCCAAATATTTGGAACAGCCCCACCAGGTGTTAAGAAAATCTTTGCATCTTTGTTTACTTTTAAAGCTTCGTTAAATGCATTTTGTGTCTGAATCTGTTTAAGTTGCAATAATTTATCTGTTAAAGAGTCAGAAATCAATTTATTCGCCTTAGCCTGAGAATCAGCTTCGATTCTAATCTTATCCGCATGTCCCTGAGCTTCGATTCTCTTCTTCTCGGCCTCACCTTTAGCAATCTCTGCTTTTCTCTCTGCTTCTCTTTTTGCACGCTCTTTTTGTTGCTCGGCAATCATAACATTTTGCTTCTCTGCTTGTAACTCTTCTATTTTAGCTTTAATCTTTTGTGGTAATGATATATTTCTTAAATTTACTGCATCAACAACAACAGGCTTACCTTTTAGAGCATTTACTCTATCTATAAGTTGTTGCTGAATCTCTTTAGCAATCTCTTCTCTTTTCTGTGGCAAATTCTCAGCTGCATATCTACCAATAACATCGCGCACAATTTCACGCACTTTTGTATTGATAATTTTATCTTCCCAAGCTGTACCCCACGTAGCAATAGTCTCAGGTGCCGCTTCTGCTCTTAAATGGTACTGAACAGCTAAGTCAATATCTACATCTAATCCTCTGCTATCCATAACTCTAATTGCAGGGTTTCTCTTCAATCCACCCTCGTATCTTGAATTACCATCACTAATATCACGCTTATTTTCATTACTATATGTAATCATACGCACACGCACATTTACAGGTATAATTTTCTCAAAAATCGGAATATAAAAGTGTAATCCTGGCTCTAACGGAGTCTTTTCAAACTTACCAGTAGTAACTTTTATACCAACCTCTCCAGAATTTATAATAGTAAATGGTTTCAAAACAAATAGAGCAATCGCAACAATAGCAATAATTACTAAAGTAGTAATTCCTTTTCCACCCATATTAGAACCTCCAAAAGGGTTTTCAAAGTTAGAGCCTCCGTTGCTATTTCCATTACCACTATTGTTTGGTTCTCTATTTGGTTTTCTCTTCTTAAAATAGTCATTCATATCTGCTGGCATTACGCCTCCTTAAAATTAATACTTTCAATGCAATTATAGGTTCCTTACAATGCCATTAAGTTAAGCTTTATGTATTTTATGGAGTTAAAACTCTTAACTTAATGGCAATGCAGGGCATCTTTAATTATAAAGTTGTGCACCATATAAAATGCACAACTTTAGCTTATATATAGGTTAAATAGTGCTCATATTTAGGGTTTCTTCCATAAACTACATCAAAATACGCCTCTTGTAATTTCTTTGTAAGTTCTCCTCTTTTGCCATTTCCAATTACTCTATGGTCAAGCGAATTTACAGGTGTAACCTCTGCTGCTGTTCCTGTTAAGAATAGCTCATCAGCAATATAAATCTCATCTCTTGTAATATTTCTTCTCTCGATTTCAATACCCATATCTTTAGCCAACTCTAAAACAGTAGCCTGCGTAATAGACTCTAGCGAATTATCGTTCGGAGGACTAACAAGCTTGCCATCTCTAACAATAAATATACACTCACCAGTTCCCTCAGCAATAAATGCATTTTCATCAAGCATCAATGCTTCATCAAAGCCATTTTCTACCGCTTCAAACTTAGCCATTTGGCTATTTAAATAGTTCGCAGCCGCCTTAGCCTTACCAAAAGTAGAACGGTTAGGGTTTCTAGTAATAGAAGATGTGCAACACTTAATACCATTCTCTAAACCTTCATCACCTAAATATGCACCCCACTCCCAAGCAGCAATAGCCGTATTTACAGGTGCATTTTTATGATACAACCCCATAACACCATACCCTAAATAGATAAGCGGTCTAATATAAACATTCTCTTTAAAGTCGTTAGCCTTTAATAACTCTATATGAGCATCATAAACCTCTTGGTACTCTCTATTTGGAGTAATAGCAACAATCTTAGCCGAGTTATAAAGTCTCTTTACATGCTCTTCTAACTTAAAAATCGCCAAACCCTTTTCTGTTTGGTACGCTCTAGTACCCTCAAAAACAGCATTCCCATAATGCAAAGTATGAGTCAAAATATGAACCTTAGCATCCCCCCAAGGCTTCAACTCACCATCCATCCAAATATATTTAGCTTCATTCATTTTATATAATTCTCCTTAAACCATTTAACCCGATATTTTATCTAAAAGAGGTTAAAACACGGTTGAAAAGTTGGAGGGGTTGGTGGATTGGTTATTTGTATATTGGTTTATTGGTAAAGCATTTTTAAAACTTTTTCAATTTCATCTCTACTTATCTTCATTACATCAGCCTCTTTTGCAAAGTAGCTCCAATTATCTATTGCTCCTTTAACTTCATCAATAATTTTATCATACTCTTTTATACCATACTTTTTCCCAAGCTTTCCAAGATGTTCTATCGTTGGGTTTCTACCTTCACCCAAATACATTGTGCTATGCTCTCCCCCAGGTCCGCTAGAAAAAGTAATATCATAGGCAGGCGAAAATCTCCAAACCCCTTTTTCATCCATTAAAAACGAAAAATTCTTTGCATGGTCATCACGATTATGGCTAAAAAGATTAAAACAAGCCAGCCTAAACACCTTTTTAACCTCTTGTATACTTTTAGTCAAATGCATAGTCAGTTTCAGCAAATCATCATAATCAAGTGTCGGGTACCTAAAATCGGTATGTATCAATCCCGAAACTGAATGCATATGTACTCTTTTATCCCCTATTCTATCAAACCTTTTTATAGCAAAATACCGCCCTCTTTTACCCTCTAGCAAAGCAGTCTTTGGCATATCAAGCCCTGCTTCTTTTGCCATTAGAGAATAAGCATACTCAATCGCTCCAATATCCCTGCTGTCCATACTAGAAGCAAACTTTACCATCCAATGGCTAAAACCATTTTGCAACTCTTTTTTGCCATGCATAACCTGTTTTAAATCATTGCTAAGCTGAACTAAGACTTTCGGTCTAGCCCCAGCAGAAGACCCGCTTAAATTTAATAATTTATCAAGTAGATAATCACTGCTCCCCTCTAAAATATTTTGTGAACTAACAGCTAAATCATCTAAAATTATCTCTTCAAACTCACTTTTAACCTCATTTGCAGGTTCATAACTCAAAGCCCCCATTCCATTATTGCCAACAATAGCCAGCCTGTCCAAAGGAGAAACAGCACGATAATTAATCCCCAACTTTGCCAAATGCCTATCCACAAGCAACTTCCCCCAACCATCCGGCAAAGAATCCGCAAAAACACCCCAAAGCCCTTCGAAAGTATCATCATCACATCTAAAAACACCAGATTTTAAAGGCAGTTTGTAAGGTGAAATCTCTAAGCCCGAATTTAAGAACTCTTTGTTGTATTCGAAATAGATTTTTTTATCTTTTTGGGCTAGAGTTCCTATTTTTCTTATTTTTTGTTGTAATAGATATATATTTAGGTTAATTATCATTATTTTCCCTATAAAATAAATCATCCATATTATCTGTATAACTTTTATCCGTTGAGAGATAATCTAAATTTAATGATTCTTGATATTCAAATTCCAAATCAGATTTTATATCACTTATATCAATATCCTCTTTTACTTTATCAAAATCAATATATTCAGACGCATTAATATCCTCTAATAATTCATCTATATAATAATCAAAGTTTTCTACTATTGGTCTGTCACTATCTTTCCATTCAAATTCAGGTTCACCATTACTATTATGACCAATATGATTTTCATATTCATATGTAAACTCCACATCTTCTATTTTTAATATTTTTAAATTGTTTAATTGTCTTTCAATGTAATCTGATATAGCAATATTTAATTTTTCTTTTATATATTTTTTACATTTGGAAAAATTAAATTCATATTTATTTTTATAATCTTCAAGATACTCTATTAACTCAATAAACTTATTTATAGTTGATGTAGTAGATGATAAATTATTAAGTAATGATAAAATAAAAGCATCTGATTTTTGAATAGAAATAGAAATGCTATATCCATCTGGGACATCTTTTCCTGCATTATATATTTTATTTATTTCTTTTTGGTAGGAATTAATAATCTTATTTTTAGCTAGTGGAATATCAATTAAATAGAAGAGTTTACTTATATAATTTACCTTATTTACTGCATCTTCAATCTCAAAAGAGGCATATATGTTACTTATATTTTTTATATACACTTCTTTATTATTTTTATATAATTTTTTTAATTCATATAAATCATTAATTGTTAATAAAGGAAAATCAATATAATTATCTATATAACTTTTTTCATCAATTAATCTATAAAATTTTAATAGCCTATTAAGATTAAAGTTTAAATCAAATTTTTTGTTAAATTTTTCTATAAAAGTTATCTCTTTATAAGTATTGTAAAATCGTTTTTTGTCTACAGTTACATCTATTAAATAAAGAAATCTACTTAAAATACCAAGTTTATTTATAAAAAAATCAATATCTAAATTAATATATAGTTGATTTACTATCTCATTATATTTTATTTTATCTTTTAAACTTTCTAAAAGTTCTAAACTTTCATTTGTGGATAAAGAGGAAAAAACATCAGATAACATTCTTTTATTTTTTATATATTTATTTATAACATAATCTGCAATAGATGGATTAAAAAGAGAATATTCAACTTCATTATCTCTTAATCTTCTATTTAAAAAGTATTTAACAGTTTCCTCTATAACATTATCAAACTCCTTAGAAGTATGTGAACTGTTTTGTAAATCCATCAAATTATTTAATCTATAATAAGCCTCTTTCAACTCCTCTTCTTCAATACTATTACCATTAAAAACAACTAATGAAACAATATTTCGGATATATTCATCGCTTTGTCTATCAAAAGTATTTGCCCATATTTCACGAGGATTATCTAAATTATTTTGAATATCTTGCCAATAAGTTGTGGCTGAATTAGATCTAATTCTATCTATATCTGTAATAAACTCAATCAATCGAGGATTAAAATTTTTATGTTTAATTATCTCTTTATAGCGTTTATCCTTATAAAGTTCATCAATATACTCTTCACTTAAATTACTATGCCATAAATGATTATATAAAATCTTAGCCTTATTTATTTCGGTTAGCTCATCAACCGTAATAATAAACTCATCACTATCAAGTTTTTTAGTTCTAAATTCATCACTCGATAAAATACTTTGATTAAAAATATTGGTTCTACTTGTTAAAATAAACCGTTTATCTTTATCTTTTTTAATACTTGTAATAAATTGCATAATATGAGAATCAGTATGAGCTTCTAAAGCATTTAAATAGTTACTTCCTAAAAAATCATCAAAATAGAAAATCTGTTTTTTATCTCTTTCAAAAATAGCTTCTGCTTCACTAATATCCTTTGCTATAACACAAAATTTAAACCCTTTTTCAATATAATACAGAGAAATCTGTTCAGCTAAAGTAGTTTTACCAATTCCAGGTTCTCCTGCAATTATAATTGTATGTGACTCTTCAAGTTTTTTAATGGCTTTATTATGATTTTCAGTAATAACATAATATTTAATCTTCTCTTTTATTTCATCAAGTAGAAATTCACTTCTACTCTTAATTGCATTATTGAAAATTCGTTGTAAAACGGTTGTACTACTAATCCATAATTTATAATACTTCTCTTCAATATCAGGATTTGCTTTTAAAAGGTCATTTAAATCTTCTTGTCCATAAATATCACTATCACTTTTTATATATGGTTCAAAAAGTTCTTTAATCTCTTTTTTATTGGTTGCAGATAAAGGTAAAGAAGTTACAAAAATATATTTTTCAGGATTTAATATTTTTACTTTATCAACTTCATTTTTACCATTATTTTTCTTTTTAAGAGAAGAGATTAAACCACTATTACCTGTTTTTAAATAATGTTTACACTGTATAATCTCTTCTTTTCCATCTTCTCCATAATAACGCCCATCAATACCACCATCACGACCTGCTTTAAATCTTTCAAATCTTTTACCCCTATCTCTTGAAATCAAATCAATAGTTAGATTTTCAAATTCTTTGTCATTTAGTGTTGAAAAGTCGTAATCATTCATAATATATCATCCTTTTTTAACTTCACTAAGTAACTCATTTATACTCTCATAGTTTTCTTCTTTTGTATTGCACAAAGAAACAAATTCATTCAAACACTCTAAAACCAAAGCCAATTTCAACAACGATTCCAAAGATATATATCCTGTTCTCTCAAATCGTTTTAGTGTACCTAGACTTACGCCAGAACGAATCGCTAATTCTTCTTGAGTATAACCTAATGCTTTTCTTCTTTGTCTAAAATTTGTTTTTAAATTTTCCATAACTTCCAATGGAGTTGGTGGTAAAAAAGATAACATATTATCCCTTTTGATATATTTATACCTATTATAGCTAATATATTAGCTATTTTCCTTATAAGTTAAATATTATTTTCCCAAAAATTCTGTAGGTACTTCTAGCTCGTAAATTGCATCTGTTATGTTATCTACTCTGTTTAAAAAAATCTCTTGGGCATCTTTTAGCCCTTTGCTATAATGGTAGCTACCAATCTCTTTAGAGAAGAACTCTAAGATAAATTCTACGTCGAACTGACCCACCTCTATATCTAACTCCTTAGCCATATATGCTTTTATCTTATTAGCCAAAACATCTTTTTCTGCTTGTGTAAATTCTATTGTGGACATATTGAACCTTTTTTAAATACTCATATATATTATACTTGTATTGTTTTAGTATGGCTTTAATTTCTTTCTGTAAATTTTTTTCAAAATAATATTTTTTTGATATAATATTAAATATAAACCAATCGGAGGTTTTTTATGCGAACTTTTACTATTGAAGTTAAAGATGAGTTTATTGCAGATTTTATTAAAGTAATAGATAATTTCAAAGAGAATGTAACTATTAAAAATGATAAAAAATTAGAAATAGACCCATTTTTTTATGAAAGACAAAAAGAGTTACAAGAAATTAGAAAAAATATAAAAAATGGTAAATCTAAAACTTTATCTTTAAAAGAGTTAGAAAATAGAGTTGATAATTTTGAAAAATATTTAGAAAGTAAATATGCAGATTGAATTTGATTCTAATTTTCAAGAAAACTTATTTGACATTTTAGAATATATTGCAAAAGATAAGCTCTCTGCTTCTCAAAAATAATGTGCGATACGGTCGCACCTACACGCTACACCCCAAATCCTAAATCCTAAATAACCTCCACATCCACTCGACATTCGCTATTTACTAGTGCTAACTTATCGCCTTTGCCTACTTGGCAAATATTTATTCGTTTGCCCTCTTTTGTAACCTCGGCAAAGCCATCTTTTACTTTGTATTTTGGGTTGTTTAGCTCTAGTTGCTCTTGTAGGTTGCTTAGTTGGTTCTCTTTTTTTCTTAGGATTATAGATATATTACTCTCTGCTCGGCTACTTAGGGGTTTTATGCTCTCTTCGTAAATGCTTAGTTTGTGTTTTATTATCTCTTGTAAGCTTTTTTGCAGTCTGCTAAATTCGTTTATGTAGAAGTTTAGTTTCTCTTTTGGCGAAAGGGCTAGGTGTCTCTGTTTTATGTGGGTAAGCTCTTGGTTGGCTTGGTGTAGTTTTTGCTCTATGGCTTCGCTGTATCTGTTTTGTAACTCATTTAGGGTAAATAGGTATTCGTTGGCATCTGGCAGTATTGTCTCTATTGCAGCACTTGGTGTTGGGGCTCTTAAATCGGCTACGAAGTCGCTTATTAGAAAATCTACTTCGTGTCCTACTGCACTTACTACTGGTGTTTTTGCCTCAAAAATTGCGTCGGCTACTGCCTCTTCGTTAAATGCCCAAAGGTCCTCTTGAGAGCCACCGCCTCTTGTTACTAATATTACATCTGCATCTAAGCTATCGGCATATTTTATACCTTTGGCAATTTGCCCTGCTGCCATATCGCCTTGCACTAGGGTGTCTACTATTACAAATTCGCAAAGTGCCCAGCGTTTTTGGGCTACTTTTAAAATATCTTGCAGAGCAGCTGCTTTTAGTGCTGTAATTACGGCTATTTTTTTAGGAAATTTTGGAAGTGGCTTTTTAATTTCGCTCTTAAAGTAGCCCTTGGCTTCTAGCTTCTTTTTTAACTGCTCGAAAGCAACAGCTAAAGCGCCTTTGCCATATGGCTCGATATTTACAGCTATTATTTGGTACTCGCCCCTTGGGCTATATACGCCTATTGAGCCATCTATTACAATGTGCTCTCCGGGTTCTATTTTAAACTTTAGCTTCTTAACATTGCTCTTCCACATTACGCACTTTATAGAGCTTTTGCTATCTTTAATAGTAAAGTACAAATGCCCACTGCTGTGGTATGTTGCAGAGCCTACTTCGCCCTCTACCATTATATGCATAAAGGTGGCTTCTAGTATAGCCTTTATCTTTTCGTTAAGTTCGCTAACTGTTGTCATTATTTATCTAGGTTTTTGTGCAACTATTAGTGTCGATATTCCCATAGAGAAGCTTTTAGAGTACTTATGCTCAAAGCCTGCTTCTTGTAGCTCTTGAACTAACATTTTAGTAGTTAAAAACTGCTCTATAGAGTCTGGCAAATACTTATAAGCAGCGTAATTTTTAGATACAAGTCCACCAATAGCTGGTAGTATTTTTTTCATATACAAATCTACAATTTTACTTGTAATTCCACTTTTCTCTTGCTTTGTAAACTCTAAAATTACTACAATTCCACCAGGCTTTAGAGTTCTGTAAAACTCTTGAAGTGCTTCTACTCTATCTACTACATTTCTAATACCATAACTTATCGAGATTATTTCGCAAGAGGTATCTTCTAGTGGTAGTTCTTGTGCTTTGCCCTCTAAAAAGTCGGCAAAATCTACCTTTTTCTTTGCAACTTCTAGCATACCAACCGAGGGGTCTATACCTACAAAATTTTCTACTGTTATGTTGTTTTTCTCTGCCTCTGTTTTCCAGTGTATTAGTAAATCGCCTGTGCCTGTTGCTACATCTACGATTTTTTCTATATTTTTTTGCCCTAAATACTCGAATGCTTTATTGCAACCCTTTTTACGCCAAGATATATCTATACCGAAACTCAAAACTCTATTTGCCAAATCGTAAGTAGATGCGATTTCGTCAAACATATCTACAATTTTTTCCTGTTTTTGCTGCTTATCCAAGAAACCTACTCCATATTAAAATATCTTTGCTATTTCTGCTTGTATGTAAAAATTGCAAATTAGAATTGATATTATATGATAATTGCTTACTACTTAGCTTAGGAGTCTGGTAAATTAGCAACCAATCTATACGATTTTTAAGAGCATTTAGCATACCCTCACCACCTTCTACAAAATAAAAGCCCTTATTATCTAAAAATTCCAAGCTATTTTCCACCTTTACAATTCTATCTTTAACACCAAATAGTGGTATTGTTTTATCGAAACTGTCACTTTTAGAGTAAATTACAATATCAGCAGCTTTAGCATTTGTAAATCTGCAATCTAGTGTTGGTCTATCTTCTCGAACAGTGTTACCACCAATAACAAGTTTTGTACAAACCTCTCGCAATTTATGTACATGCGTTAGCGACTCTTTAGAGCTTAAGTAGCCTCCACCAATTTGTCCATTGGTAGTTTGTGCCAACTTAAAAAGCACAAATGCCCTACTCTGCCATATTTTAAATGGTTCTAGCAACTCATCGCATCGTTCTTTTTCGCAACCAATATCTACAGTTATGCTAGCACTTTTAAGCATATCTACACCGCCAGAGTGGCTAGATATTGGGTCTAGCGTGCCTATAATTACACGCTTTAGCCCAAGTTGGCTAATTAAATTAGCACAAGATGGCGTTTTGCCACTATGAGAGCAAGGCTCTAGTGTTACATAAATTTCGCAATCTTTAAAAAAACCTTTTGGAAGAGAGAGCAAAAACTCATGTGAAGCTTTGGCATCTGAACTATCAAAATCTACTTTTGTATTGCTAATATTTTCATAAGCATCAATTAAAGCCACAACCTCTGCATGAGAAGTGCCAGCTTTTTTATGTGCCCCTGCTCCAACTATAGCCCCATTTTTAACTACTACTGCACCGACAGCAGGATTTGGGTATGTAAGAAGTTGGTATTCAAAAGCTATATCTATTGCTAAATTCATAAAAAAATTATCATTAATCACTCTAAATCCTTATAATTATGACCCAATTATACAAAAAATTTCTAATTTTAAGTAAATTTGCTTGACTTTAAATAAACTTTTCACTATAATGCCACTCACAAAAACAACTATTGTTCAGTTCCGGATTAGCTCAGTGGTAGAGTAGATGACTGTTAATCATTTGGTCGCTGGTTCGAATCCAGCATCCGGAGCCACTTTTTATTTTTGTTAAATTTATCCATTCCGGATTAGCTCAGTGGTAGAGTAGATGACTGTTAATCATTTGGTCGCTGGTTCGAATCCAGCATCCGGAGCCACTCAATTTAAAACTTCCATTATACATAACTAATTAAACATTTTTTAACTTCATTGTGATATTATTTTGTAACTTTTAAACTAAGGGATACCCTTTGTCAGAACATAAGCCAAAAAATAAGAAAAAACGAAATGGCATAATTTTACTGCTTATTATATTTTTTATACTTTGTGGGGTAGCGTATGCATTTTATTACTATAGCTATGGAAAATATTACGAATCTACCGACGATGCTTATGTATCGCAAAATATAGTATATGTTACACCTCAAAGTTCAGGAGTTGTAACTCAAGTTTTAGTGCACAAAACTCAATTTGTAAAACAAGGTGAACTTTTAGGCAAACTAGACAGTCGCGATGCTAATATTTTATTCAATAAAGCCAAAGCAAATCTTGCACAAACTGTTCGATTGGTAAAAAAGTTGCATATTCAAAAACAAGAAGCACAATTAGCGATTGCATTAGCTAAGATAAAATTGCAAAAAGCAAAAAGTGATTTTCTGCGAAATCAAACTGTAAAAAATCAGCACGCATTAGCTATAAATAAATTTGAGAATTTTAAATATGCATATGAAGAGGCAAAGCAAAATTTAAAAATTATGCAACAAAAGCTGCTATCTATAAAAGCTTTAGTAAAAGATGATAATATCTCTAAAAATCCACAAGTTAAAAATGCTATTTTACAACTGAAACAGAGTTTTCTAAATTTACAAAGATGTAATATATACGCACCAATTAGTGGTATTATTGCAAAAAAGAATTTTAGTGTAGGCGAGAATGTATCTTTGCAATCTGCACTTTTGGCTATTGTTCCAACACAGGGCTTTTGGGTAGATGCAAACTTTAAAGAGACACAAATTAGCAAAATGAAGATTGGTCAAAATGTCAAATTGTACTCTGACCTTTATGGAAAAGATGTTCTATTTCACGGTAAAATAGCCGGTATTGCACCAGGTACTGGGGCTGTTTTTTCTCTACTTCCTCCACAAAATGCAACTGGAAATTGGATTAAAATTATTCAACGCATACCTATTCGTATAAAATTAAACCCAAAAGAGTTAAAAAAACACCCATTGCATGCAGGTAACTCTATGGAAGTTACTGTAAATTTAAGAGAACAAGATGGCAAAGCTATGACGAAGTTAAAAATTGCTCCTAAAACTATTTATCTTTACAAAAAGGCTCTAAAAGAGGCAGAAAAAATAGCAGAAAATATTATAAGGCAAAATAGTTGAGCAACAAAGAGAGTAAAAAAGAGTTTTCTACACTTCAATTAACTATAGCCACATTAGCCCTTGCCCTTGCTACTTTTATGCAAGTATTAGATACAACAATAGCAAATGTATCTATTCCCGCAATTTCGGGTAATCTTGGTGTAACGCCAAACGAAGGAACATGGGTAATTACTGCTTATGCCGCTGCTAATGCGATTTTTATGCCTCTTACAGGTTGGCTCTCTAAGCGATTTGGCGAAGTACATCTTTTTACATTTTCTACCTTCTCTTTTGCGTTGGTTTCTTGGCTGTGTGGCTTATCTCTCGATTACAATATGCTGATTTTTGCAAGAGTTTTACAAGGTATTGTAGCAGCTCCTATGATGGCACTCTCTCAAAGCCTTTTGCTATCTATCTACCCAAAACATAAACAGGGTTTAGCTTTGGCATTTTGGGCAATGACAGCTACTGTAGCTCCAATAATAGGACCTCTCTTAGGTGGATACATAACCGATAACTTCTCTTGGTCTTGGATTTTTTATATAAATATACCAGTTGGTTTTATTAGTGCATTTGTTGTTATAACTATGCTAAAAGATAGAGAAACTACTATTTTAAAACTTCCGATAGATTTTACAGGATTAGCACTCTTAATAGTAGGTGTTGGAGCACTGCAAATTATGCTAGATAAAGGTAACGATTTAGATTGGTTTAATTCAAATACAATTATCATCTTGGCTGTTACCGCGACGATTGCACTCTCTATATTTGTTGTTTGGGAGATTTTCGACGAACACCCTATTGTAGATTTGACACTCTTTAAAAGTAGAAACTTCACTATAGGGACAATCGCTATAAGCTTAGGCTACAGCATCTTTTTAGGTGGTGGTGTAATTTTTCCTCTGTGGCTACAAACACAATTAGGGTATAGTGCTTTTTGGGCAGGTTTTGCATCGGCAGGCGTTGGAATATTTGCATTTTTACTCTCGCCAATAGTGGGTGGCAATATGCACAGACTCAATTTAAGAGTTCTTGTAAGTATCAGCTTTATTATATTTGCAGTTAGTTACTATTGGATGGCTCAATTTACAGTAAATATAAGCTTAATGGATGCCTTTATGCCACGCCTACTTATGGGTGCAGGTATGGCTATGTTTTTTGTTCCGCTTACAAGTATTATTATTTCAGAGATAGCAATAACCCGTGTTGCATCGGCGATGGGGCTTGTTAATTTCTTACGAATTTTAGGTGGAAGTTTTGGAACATCTATCGCAACTACAGCTTGGGCAAGAGAAGGCGATATTCATCATGCCACCTACAGCGAACATATTAGCAAATTTTCACATACGACATTAGAGTTTATACACACATTAAAACATTTTTCAATTCCACCACTACCAATGATAAACCATATAATAAACCAACAAGCATCAACAAGAGCAAACGACGATATTCTACTTATTTCTAGCTACATCTGCATAGCTCTAATTCTATTAATCTGGTTCGCCAAACCACCATTTATATCTAAAAAACCAAAAGTAGTTGTTTTGGAAGATTAAAGATACAATTATGTTAATATAATTTGACATTTAGTGCTATTTTTGCTAAAATGTAAACTAATATTAACAAAAAGTAGTTAAAATGATTCAAGTTTTTGCAGATAAAAAGCCAGCAGGTATATTAGATTACAGTGAAGAGAGTAAAGAGTTTATATTTAATTATAAAGAGAACAACCCTATATCTCTAACTATGCCCTACTCTAGTAAAAGCTATATATCTCACTACAATCTGCACCCAATTTTTGATATGAATATGCCAGAAGGCTACCTGTTTGAGCTTCTCAAAAATTTGTTAATAAAAGAGTATGGTAAGATAGATGACTATATTCTATTTTCTCATTTGAGTAAAAATATAGAGGGCTTTTTAACATATAAAGAGCATAATAAAATAGATAATACTTTAACACTAGATTCGCTTATTAATACAACACAAAATGATATATTTTCTAAACTTGTAGAGCAGTTTTTACAAAACTCAGCAATAGCTGGTGTTCAGCCAAAAGTTTTAGTTCCACTTTACGATAAGGCAACTCTAAGTACCAAAGAGTACATAGTAAAGAGTTTCTCTAGCGAGTTTCCACATTTGGCAGAGAATGAGTATTTTTGTATGAGTGCTCTAAGATATGCAGGTATAAAAACCCCAAAGTTTTGGCTTGCAAAAAATAAGAAGCTATTTATTATGGAGAAGTTTACCTACCAAAAAGATAACGACAGCTTCTATGGTTTCGAAGAGTTTTGTGTTTTGTTTGGTTACAATAAAGAGAAAAAGTACAAAGGAAGCTACGAGCAGATAACAAAGGCAATCGCACAAATTAGCACCCAAGCAAGCGAAGATTTAAAAGAGTTTTACAAAATGATAGTTATGAATTATCTACTAAAAAATGGCGATGCCCATTTAAAAAACTTTGGTATGCTTTATACTTCAGATAAGCAAAATAGATTTTTAGCCCCAGCTTATGATGTAATAAATACAGTTATATATCTGCCAAAAGATAAACCTGCCTTAAATCTTGCAGGTAAAAAGGTGTGGTTTGACCAAAAAGAGTTAATAGAGTTTGGAGTAATAAACTGCCTGCTTACTCAAAAAGAGGCAAAAGATACAATAGCTAACTCAATAGAAGCTATTAAAAAAACTATAAAAGATATAGAACAACATATATCTAAAAACAGTGACTTTAAAGAGTTTGGAGATAGGTTTACTAAAATACTAACCTACTCTATTAAGAATATAGACACAAGTAGCAAGGATTTATCGAATGCAATTTTTTAATATTGGCTCTACAATAAAAGAGTACAGAAAATCAAACAATTTAACACAACAAGAGTTAGCAAGCAAAGTTGGAATTACCCGCCAGACGCTATCTAAATTAGAAAAAGGCGAGATACCAAAGATTTCGCTTGCTACTTTTATAAAGATATTAGATACTTTAAATTTAGAACTAGAGATTAGCGAGAAAAAGCCTTTTTACTATTTTGATGCAAATAATTTACTCTAATTTTCATACTCTATTGGGTCTTTGGTATTTGCCTCTTTAAATCCTTTTAATCTTAACCGGCAACTATCGCATACTCCACATGCTTTGTCACTGTTTTTGTAACAACTCCAAGTATGTTCTAGCTTTACCCCTAATTCTAAAGATTTTTTAACTATATCTGCTTTACTTAAATGGATTAGTGGTGTTTCTATTTTTAAATTGCTATCATCTCTTAACCCTAAATTTATTGACTTCTCTATAGAGTTTATAAAGCTCTCTCTACAGTCTGGATATCCGCTACTATCTTCTTCTACTACACCTATAAATAAGGCATCTGCATTATGTTTTTGAGCAATAGCCGCAGCAATAGATAAGAATATCCCATTTCGGTATGGTACATATGTAATTGGTACACCTGGTTTTATGCCTTCTGTTGGTACATCTATTTCATCACCAATTAAAGCTGTTGCACCTATCTGTTTAAAAAAATCTAAATCTATTACATATTTATCTTTTACATTTAAATCTTTTGTGATTAATTCAAAACACTCTAACTCTTTATTTTGTGTTCTTTGATTATAGTTAAAATGTAAGGCTATTATTTCGTAACCATCTCTCTTTGCTATTGTAGCAGCTAGTGCACTATCCATACCACCAGAGATTATACATATAGCTTTTTTATTCATTTTATGCCTTTTTTATATAATTTTACAAGAATTTAGATAAAATTGGCGTATGATTTTACTAGATAATAAAACAGATACAAAAATAGATTTAAAAAAATTAGAAAATATATGTAATTTTTTAGAAATTGCAAAAGATGTGGAGCTAATTGTAACAACAAATAGCAATATTCAAGAGTATAACAGAGAGTATAGAGGCGTTGATAAAGCCACAGATGTACTAAGTTTTCCTCTTGAAAATATTCCTCATATGCCATTGGGAACTATTATTATTTCTATAGATAAAGTAAAAGAGGTAGCTAATAATTTAAAGCACTCTATAGATGATGAGATTACATTACTATTTATACATGGACTGCTACATCTGTTGGGTTATGACCATGAAATTGATAATGGAGAAATGAGAAAAGTAGAAAGAGAGTTGATTAATCAATTTAAATTACCAAATAGTTTAATAATTAGAACCGAAGGAGAGTAGAAAATGGATTATATTATTTTTGTTGTATCTTTAGCTGTATTGATTTATGGGGCAGATATTATAATAAATCAGAGTGAAAAAGTAGCGCTAAGATTTGGTATATCTGAATATATAATTGGGGCTACGCTAATTGCCCTTGGTACCTCTTTACCAGAAATGGCTACAAGTATTAGTGCTAGTATTCACGGTAAAGCAGAGTTAGCAGTCTCTAACATAATCGGAAGTAATATTATAAATATTACTCTTGTTATTGGAGTTGTTTTACTTATATCAAAAAAAATAAATCCAAATCGTGATTTCTTTGCAAAAGATAGTTCTTGGGCTCTATTCCCTGTGCTTATATTTGTAGCTATTGCTTTTGATAATCAAATTACAAGATTAAGCGGTGTTGCTATGTTTATGTTAATGTTTGCATATATTCTTTTTTTACTTAACCATTCAGATGATACAGTAGATTTTGGTATAGATAAAGATAGCGAAGAGATAAAAAAAGATTTTAATTTACCTAAAACAGTAGTTTTAATTTTAATAGGTTTTATTACAGTAATTTATGGTGCAGATTATACTATTAGTAGTGCATCTAATATTGCAAAATCTTTTGGTGTTAGTGATTGGATAGTGGGTGTAATTTTAGTTGCATTTGGTACCTCTTTGCCAGAGTTAATAGTTTCTGTTATGGCAGCAAAAGCTGGTAAGGCCGATATGGCAATAGGTAACATTATTGGCTCAAATATGGCAAATATATCTGTAGCGCTAGCAGGAGCTGCAATAGCTAACCCTATACACTTAGACTTTTCTAAATATACTTTTGATATTATTGTACTAATAGTTTCAACACTTATGTTAGTCTTTATTACTGCTAATAAAATGTATTCTAAACCTGCTGGAATATCTCTACTGGTACTATTAACAATATTTCTACAACACTCACTATCTAAACTTTAGAACTACCCTTAAATGATGTTAAGTTAAGAATCTTAATTCCATAAAATTGAAATAACTTTAAAGAGCAAGGCTAAAATCTTGCCACTGCGTCATTACTTTGAGAGTGGTAATTCACGGTTTAAATTGTCCAAAAAGTTAAATTGTAATTTATAGACAGTTAAAATTGTAGATTCCCGTTTTCACGAGAATGACGGCGGTGGAAAATTATTAATTTTATTTAATAATCAATTCCATTATATAGCTATAACTTCTTTAACTTAATGGCATTTAAGATGCCATTAATTACTCTTTTTACACTGATTGCATATACCATATATATTTAACTCTACCTCTTCAATATCAAAATCTAATTTATCACTATTTAAAGTAAAAAGGTTATGAGAATCTATATCTTCTAAATTACCACACTTTTTACAAATCAAATGAGAGTGAGGCTTTTTACTTAATTCATATTTAGATTTTTGATTATTTATAGCAACCTCTTTTAAAAGTTTAGTTTCAATTAATGAAGTTATATTTTTATATACAGTTGCTAATGACATTGTAGGATTTGTAGTTTTAGCTTCTTGATATATTTCATCAATATTGGCATGGCCTTTCTTTTCTATTGCACTCAATATTGTAACTCTTTGAGGTGTAACTTTTAACCCATGCTCTTTTAAGCTATTAACTACTTTCATTTGCATAATTTCTATTCCTTTATAAATTCGAAGAAGCTTATAGCTCCTCCGCATGTTTTGCTAGGTAATCTGCTACACCATCTGCATCTGGCTTCATACCCTCTTTACCCTCTACCCAGTTAGCTGGACAAACTTCTCCGTGCTCGTTAGTAAATATCATTGCATCTACCATTCTTAGCATTTCATCAATGTTTCTTCCAAGTGGTAAATCGTTGATTACTGCATGTCTTACTGTACCATCTTTATCGATTAAGAAAGAGCCTCTAAGTGCTACTCCACCATCTAAAAGTACATCATAATCTGCTGCTATTTGTTTAGTTAAGTCTGCTACTATTGGATAACCCACTCTACCAATACCACCTTTATCTACTGGAGTTTCTCTCCAAGCAAAATGACTAAACTGAGAATCAACAGAACAACCTATTACATTAATTCCTCTATCATGGAACTCTTTTAATCTATGGTCAAATGCTATAAGCTCAGATGGACATACAAATGTAAAATCTAATGGGTAGAAAAATAATACTGCCCCTTTTTCTCCAATATTATTGTATAGATTAAAATCTTCTACAATCTCTCCATTTCCTAAAACTGCTGCTGCTGTAAAGTCTGGTGCTTTTTTAGTTACTAACATATTTATCTCCTAAATAATAATTTTTATTAATTATATCAATAATAACTTAAAAGAGATTAAATTAGGAGTAATTTTATCTTATTTACTAAAGAAATTAAAAATCATCTTTATATCGCTTATCTCGTATACTCATTTGCAAACTTACTTCATCAAAAGCTATGTCAAATAACTCTATCTCTTTTATAATAGAACTTAATTTTTTATAACCATAATTAAGAGGCGAAAACGATGTAGAGTTATTTATAAAACTACCAACATCTGCTAAATTAGCCCAACCATATTCATCTGAAGTCTGTTCTACTGCACTCTGTAATAAATTGACTAGCCATTTATCTTTTAACAATTCTCTTTTAACTTTTTTAACAGCTTTTTTCTCTTTAATATCTTTAGTATCATTTAATAAATTATCTGTATATACAAATTGTGAACACGCTATTACTAATGATTTAGGCGTTTTTTTCTCTCCAAAACCAAAAACTTTTATACCCTCTGCTTGTAGTCGCATAACTACAGGAGTAAAGTCGCTATCGCTTGTGGCAAAGGCAAAGGCATCTATTTTTTTAGTATGCAAAAGGTCTATTGCATCTATTGTCATTAAAATATCGGTTGCATTTTTGTTTTTAGAGTAATCAAACTGCTGAATTGGCTTAATTGCATACTCTAAAAGCTTATCTTCCCAATTTTTTAAATTCTCTTTACTCCAGTTGCCATACGCTTGGCGAATATTTACAACACCATACCGACTAAGTTCTGTAATAATTCCCTCTATTGCTCTGTGCGATATATTGTCGCAATCTATAAATAGTGCTATTAAATCTTTTTTCTCTATCATATTTTTTCCTTAATCCAATACTACTGCACACTCTTGTTTATCTCTAAATTCAAAGCATATTTTATCTTTAGAATAATCTATCTCTTCGCTTGTTTTAATAAAAGTTACACTTTTAGGCTCTATTAACTGCTTATCAAATTTATCACTAGCAAGTAGCCACACTGGATAATTGCTAGTATTTAAAATCCAAAAATCTGTGTAATCTGGTTTTGATTCGTGCTGTTTCTTTACGCCCTCTTTATGCGAACTTGCAACCCCCTCTAATATAAAAATATCGTGATAAAAAGAGTCATCAACCTCTTGTGGTACTAAATCGCCTTTTCTATTTCTTGATACATACGCTACTATATCTAAATAATCTTTTGTACGCTTGTTGATTAAACTATATAATTTCTTTTTATCTCTAATCTTTTCCATACCTTTAAATGTATGATAAGCATCTATATGTCCTTTTAAAAGTTTGGTCTCTAATCTTTCAAATTGTTCATATTCATATTCTGTTTTTTTATGGTTAATGTAGTTATTTATAGAATCACCTAATGCTTTAGACTTTTTACTTACTGGTTCATTGAGCATAGGGTCTATATATTTTTCACTAAAGGAACCAAAAATAGATGCAAGCTTATTAAGTTTTTCACCTAACCAATTTATACTTTTTATAATAATATTATCCTTACCTAGCCAATCTTCTAGTTTTGTAAGTAAAAAGCTAAGTGCAAATACTTCAATAATTGGCGTAAGCCAAGAATCCAATACAAAACCAATGGTTTTAGTAATAACCAATATTGCACTCTTAGAGAGCCATATAATAAAAACTTTTAATTCAGTAAATAGTAAGATATTATCTAAGTATCCACTACTATATATAAACCATAATGTTCCAAGAATTATAAGTAATGGAGCAAAAAAGTTTTTTAATTTTTTTTTAAAATTTAAACTTCTATAGTATTTAAATGTATTTATAAATGCTCCAGTAATATGGTCAATTATATTCTTTTTCAACCATATAGTAAATACATTATCTAAAAGCCACCTTTTTACTAATAAAACTATAGCTTGCAGGAGTGTAAGACCTTTTAAAAAAGCTATTAATTTTAACTTAGATACCATAAAAAAAGATATTAATGCCGTTTTAAACAAAATTGCAACTGCAATCATATACCCAAACAAAACATCGTAAGAGACAGGATAGAAGTATTTAATAATAGAGATTATAATTATAGGAATAATAACGCTAATAGCTGCAATATATCGTCTTCTCATTTTTCTACTTTTTGTATGATTTTATCATATTTACTGCAAAAATAGTTTTAAAACTCATAATTTTCTAGCCCATTTTAGAAATAGTCTATCCGGCGATACCTTACTATCTATATTTTCATCTTCAAAAATATGTGCATATAGCCATTTTGCCATTAGTGGGGCAAATACAAAGCCTCGCCCTCCTAAACCATTAAAAACATACAAATTTTTAAAATGTTTTAATGGAGCTTTGTTGTATCCTTTTTTAATATTTGGATAATTCTCTAACATATATTTGGTATCTATAATTTTGCCAATAGTTGGAAAGTGGTCTCGGCTAGAGCTTCGCATTCCGCAAAATGTCTCTTTTAATGTTAATTCATCTATATTGGCTAACTCTTTTGCCTTGGCAATTAGCCCTTTAAGTGGCTCGCCATCGCAAACCATACATGGATTCTTAGACCTAACATGTGTTGCACCTATTTTTATTATGCCATTATGCAGTGCACTTACCGAAATATTTTGGTGCATACATACCTTTATATCGCTATTGGTATAAAAGTCTCCCCTACTTCCCCAAACTCCGTTAATACCCATATACCCTAGCAAATCTTTGTAGCCAATATAGCCAGTCGCTAAAACAACATTTTTTGCTTCTATTTGGCTGTTTAGAATCCAATTATCCTCTTTATACTCTAGGCTACTTAACTCCATTTGTAGATACTCAACATCTTCTACCATAACTTTACAGATACCTTGTGCATCGCAAACTCCGCCATCTCTAAAATACAAAGAGTCAAATTGACTTTTAACACCAAATTGCTTTAGTTCATCTGGTGTTAAAATTTTAGAGTTAGCATCTATAATGCTTTTGTAGTATTCAAAATTTTTAGCATCTTTAGCATCTTTTGGAAGCCTAACAATACCGCTTTGGTCAAAATATTTAGGAAAATTAGTTTTGTAAAAATTGCTAGAATAGCCAAAGGCTAAATTAGTTAAGTTAAGTAGTGGACTCTCAATGCCAAGTTTTGGCGAAATAAACGCCCCAGCCGCTCCGCTACCACCAGTAGCAGGTGTAGAGGCTTTGTCTATTATTAAGACTCTTTTATTCTCTTTTTGTGCGGTGTAGGCGATAGAACAGCCTGCTATTCCAGCACCTACAACAACTAAATCGTAAACTTTTTGCACAGGGTTTAAACTGTTACCTCTTTAATATCTGCAATATCTCTAAAGGCTTTATAGACAGAGGCGATTGTATTTTGTCTGTTTGTTTTTAGCTTCTCATCTTCAGCATTTACAAGTACGCTATCGAAGTAGTTATCTAAAAGCTCTTTTAAACCAAATAGTGCTTGTAACTTCTCTAAATATCTGCTGTACTCTTTAGCATTTAGCTCTTTAAATTTACTGTAAAGCTCACTCTCTTGTGGCTCTACAAAGAGGCTTTCATCAACTGTTAAATCACTGTTTAAGTCTAAATCTTTAGAGATATTAGCCACACGCTTAAATGTAGTAAATAGCTCTTTAGAGTTTTTATCGCTTACTATGCTATTTAGTGCATCTATTTTTTTGAATAGTTCGTTAATATCGCTCTCGCCAGATGCAACAACTGCTGTTACAACCGATGGATTCACTTTTGCTAGTT
>JALVTE010000068.1 GCA_027024155.1 Campylobacteraceae bacterium | reverse complement strand
ACTTTGAAGAGTTTATTAACTTTAAAAAGACAACTACTATCGAGAGTACTTTTAGTCTATATACAAAATTTGGTTCACTTCCACGAGTTGCAAAAAGCAGTAATCCTGCACTTAGTAGTCGTGAACTATTTTTTGAGAAATTTGATGAGCAAGAGGGTAAAGTATTTTTAGTATTAGCCCTTTTTCAAGGCAAAATCGCAACTTCACACTTGATTTATAAAAAGGCTAAAGAGTACTTTAAAATATCGAAAGATTGGCTCTATAAAACTATTAAAATGTATGAAAAAGAGGGTTTATTAATACAGATTCCTACGCTAGAGAGGGGTGTCGGAAATAAGTTTTTTATATATGATTTCGCCTTTAGCAAATACTTAAATAAACATGAACCATTTAATACAACTTTCGATTCATTAGTTGCTTTGGCTTTAATGAAGTACAAAATAGAAGTAAAAGCTACTATTTCGCCTTTAGGTTACTTAAATAGTGAAAATGAATTTTACCAACTTGCTCCATTTTATCATGAAAACCAAAGTTGGCAAAAGGCTCAACAAAACTTTGGTTTCTATACAAATAATAAAATCAAAAAGGTAACAATACTAACCGTTAATGCAAATTATAGCTTTGAAATAAAAGATACAACCTTTACAGCTTTGCCATTTTATGAGTGGGTAGCAGGGCTATGAATAAGCTAAGAGCCGAGAGCTAGTTGCTTTGTTACTCCTTTAAGAGTGTGAGTCTATTATTTTTAACTATCTAAAAATTTAAAAAGTATATTTTGGGCAATTTAAACTGTGGATTCCCGTTTTCACGGGAATGACATGGTGGCAAGCTTTTGGCTTTGTGCTTTAATCTTTATGCATTTTATGGAGTTAAAATTTTTAACTTAATGCCAATGAAGGTACCCAGAAGCTTTGTGATAAAGTAAATTAGAGGCGAAGCCACCACTAGTTGCTCTAAGCTCTAAGCCCTCAGCTCTATGCTTAGGCGAAGCCTACTGTTGTGCATCTAGTAGAGAGTTGTAGAATTTTACATATTCGGTGTCATCTTCGGCTCTTGCTTTCATGGCACTTCTTGGGTGTTCTGTTAGTAAGCCTGTTATCATATAAGGGATGCTGTAGCCCCAATCTAACTCTTTTTCTAGCGGTACTATTTGCTCTTCTATAAATTTTAGTATAGGTCTAAGTTTATATTTTGGATTCTTTAAAAAACCTATTAATAGTTCTAGTGGGCAGTTACCTGCACCTCTTCCTAAACCGGATATTGTAGCATCTAAAAAGCTTGTTCCATACATCATAGCCTCTATTGTGTTAGCGTAAGCTAATTGAATATTGTTATGTGCGTGTATTCCAATTTGTTTACCACTATCTTGTGCTACTTTTAAATACTTTTCTGTAAGTTTTCTTATCTGCTCTGGGTAGAAAGAGCCGAAAGTATCGGCAATATAGATAACATCTACAGGTGTTTTGCTCACTGCTTCTAGTGCCTCATCTAACTCACTCTCAAAAGATTTTGCTATTGCCATAATGTTTATAGTTGTCTCGTAACCCTTAGCGTGTGCTTCGTTTACAAGCTCTATAGCTTCTGGGATTTGGTGTATGTATGTAGCAATTCTAACCATATCTACAACCGAATCCTCTTTAGGTAAAAGCTCCTCTTTTACAGTTCTGCCTATATCTGACATTACAGCAATTTTCATATTGGTGTTGTTCTCG
>JALVTE010000067.1 GCA_027024155.1 Campylobacteraceae bacterium | reverse complement strand
CATTACTTCCTGCTCTTGTATGGAAAAATTATCAATATGAAGGTGTTTCAATTTTATCGATTTTATTACTTTTGGTTGGTATAATGCCTTTAACTTTTACAATGAAAGCAAAAAGCATAACAAGTTCAAGGAGAGGAATAAATTACCATGACGACTAATTTATTCCTCACGATAATCGTTATAATCATTGTATCAAATGAGCAATTCTTTACTAAATTTATAAAGTTTTGTTAAATCTAAAATTTATGCTAAAATATACTTTAAAATATAGGGAGTCAGTCATGATAAGAAAAATTATTAGACCACAATATACAAACTTGACTATAAATATACCAACAGATTATATTGATAGAGATGTTGAGCTTATAATCTTTCCTATTAGTAAAAAAGATGTAAATCAAGATGTAAAAAAAGAAAAAGTTAAAAGATCATTAAGGGGAGTA
Organism: Campylobacteraceae bacterium; assembly: GCA_027024155.1. Lineage (GTDB taxonomy): Bacteria > Campylobacterota > Campylobacteria > Campylobacterales > Sulfurovaceae > JAADEQ01. Next base: position 7,068 of record JALVTE010000067.1, on the reverse strand, counting down.
TTTAATCAATATGCAGATAAATCAAAAATATCTTTAGAAGATAGTGCATGGCAAAATTATGTTGTAGAAAAATTTAAACAAAATGATTAGAATAGATACAAACTATATAATAAGATATTTAGTTAATGATAATATTGAAATGGCTGATATTGCAGAAGAGATACTGACGACAAAAGATGTTTTTATATCAAATGAAATATTAGCAGAGGTTGTCTATGTTTTACTTGGAGTTTACAAAATATCAAGAGTAGATATTTCAAATCAATTATTGGAGTTGATAAATTTTTATAATATATTCGTATCAAATTATGAAGTAATAAAAAAATCATTTGAAATATTTAAAACTAAAAACTTAGATTTTGTAGATTGTTTACTATGTGCTTATTCAAATAATGATGAAATTATTACATTTGATAAAAAGTTGAACAAGTGCATTTCTAGCATTAAAGCATGCCAAGTAGGAGTAGAGGAATAAATTACTCTGATGTCTAATTTATTCCTCACGGTAGCCGTTACTTCTCCTTAAGTGCCTTAGCAATCAACTCTATTGGGTTTTTAAACTCTACATCTACATCGTTTTGATGTAAAGAGTTGCTAATTTGCATTCTGCAGGCACTGCACTCTGCGGCTACTATATCTGCTCCGCTCTCTTTAATCATAGCAGCTTTTGGTTGTCCAGCAGCTTGGGCTAGGTGGAACTTTTCGGTTTGCATAGTTACTCCACCAAAGCCACAGCATCTGTTTGGGTCGCTCATCTCTTTTATTGTAAAGTTACTCTTTAGTAACTCTCTTGGCTCTTTTTCTATGCCTTGTACTTTTTTAGCATGGCAGGCGTCGTGATAGGTTATGCTCTCTTCAAAGTTAATGCCCTTGCTATCTAGCAACTCTTTTAACTCTGTATTTTTATAGAGCCACTCGGTTACCATAAATATCTTTTTATTTAACTCTTTGGCTCTGTCTGCCCAATCATCCATTCCGCGGTTTCTAAAGAATACTTCCCAATCGTGCTTTATCATTGCACTACATGTTGCTTCTGGAATAATAATTGCCTCTACATCATCTATAAAGCTTTCGAAATACTCTATGTTCTGTTTCGATAGAGTCTCTACGGTATAAAAATCTCCAGTAAAGTATGCAGGGGCTGCACAGCACTTCTGCTTTTTTGGGATGAAAATATCTATATTTAACTCTTTTAACACCTCTACCAAGCTATCGCCAATTCCTGTGTAGTTGTAGTTTGCAAGACAACCAATAAAAATTGCTACTCTTCTTGTACCACCATTTTTTATCTCTTTTGGGTACTTATTTAAAAAGCTAGTTTTGCCTAAACTTGGAAGCAATCTATCGGCTTTTAAAATTGGTAAATTAAAGCGTGGTAGCATTCCACCCTTTTTAGGCTCTTGCTTAAAGCCACAAGTTTTAAATACCCAACCTAGCTTCATCATAATATCCATTAGCCAGCGGTGGCGAAGAAGTGTAAAAAAGGCTCTTTTAAACCAAGCTATGCCATACTTTTGGGCAATATCGGCACGAACCTCTTCTATAACCATATCTGTTGGCAAAGAGTTAGGGCAGACATCAGTACAAGCCGTACATAAAAAGCAACTCTCAAAAATATCTTTTGCTTGCTTATCTAACTCTAATTCATCTCGTCCATAAGCTCCAAGCAAGTCTATAAAACCCCTAGGGCTTGTTACTTCATCGGCATTTACTTGATGAATTGTACATACTGGAATACACTTACCACACTTAATACACTCATCACTTGTTGCCATAAAATTAAATTTATTACTCATTCATAACCTTTTTAGAAGCACAAAGCTTGAAGCTTAAAGCCAAAAGCATTTTTAAAAATATAAAATTATCTATATAAAGCTTTAGGCTATGCAACTTCATACTCATTTATTTTTAACTTTACCACATAAAAAATAGCGAAGCTACTTTGTTAGCTTTGTGCTTTAAGCTTTTAGCTTTATGCTCAAAAACTGTTACACAGTTTTTGAAAAGCTCTTCTTACTGCCTGCATATTTTTTCATATATGCATCAAATGGCATTGCTATGTTTCTAATTAGCAAAGTTCCTGTTTCGCTTACTTTTATCTTATCTTCGCTTAAAGTTACAAGACCTGCATCTATAAATTCGCTTAAATCTTTGATTGCATCGGCAAAGTATTCGTTAAAGTTAATGCCAAGCTCACTCTCTACACGCTTAATATCTATAGAGAAGTTAGCCATAAGCTCCATGATTACATGCTTTCTTATGTAGTCATCTTCGCTTAACTCTACACCTCTCTCAAATGGTAGCTTACCGCTATCTATCGCTTCTTCGTAAGCTTTCATATCTTTTGTATTTTGGGCATAATATCTAGCACCCTCACCAATACTTGTTAAGCCAATTCCTACTAAGTTTGCTCCACCTTTTGTAGTATAGCCTTGGAAGTTTCTATGCAATTCACCCTTCTCTATCGCACCAAAAAGTTCATCTTCTGGCTTGGCAAAGTGGTCCATCCCAATCATCTTATAACCATTGTCAGTTAAAAAGTCGATTGTGTATTGAAAAATTGCTAACTTTGTTGCTGGGCTTGGCATTGTTGTTTCGTCAAACTTACGCATTGTCTTTTTAAGCCACGGCACATGTGCATAGTTAAATACTGCCAATCTATCTGGATTAAGTGTTAAAATTTCTTCTAGTGTCTTCTTAAAGCCATCTAAACTCTGATATGGTAAGCCATAAATTAAATCTGTATTTATACTGTTTATTCCATACTCTCTAGCCAAATCAACCGCTTTTTTTGTTAAGTCGTAAGGCTGGTCTCTATGTACTGCCTCTTGCACTTTTGGGTCGAAATCTTGCACACCAAAGCTAATACGGTTAAAACCATGCTTTTTAAATACCTTCATCTGCTCTTCGTTAAAAAAGCGTGGGTCAATTTCGACACTTATCTCTGCTTCGGGGCTGAAATTTGGAAAAGCACTCTTTATATAAGTTACAATTTCATCTAGCTCTACGGCACTATAATAGGTTGGTGTACCGCCACCAAAGTGAAACTGTATAACCTCACGAGAAGTGTCTATATGCTTTGCTAATATATCTATCTCTTTTTTCAAATACTCAACATATTGGCTAAGTTTGCCCTCTTTAGAGGTAAATACAACATTGCACCCACAAAAGTAGCAAGCACTTCGACAAAATGGCAAGTGAACATACAACGATAACTTCTCGTCGCCACTCTCTAAATAGTTTATGTAATTATCATATGTAAAGTCATCTTTAAACTCTAGTGCTGTTGGGTAGCTTGTATATCTAGGTCCTGGCTTTGAGTATTTGCTATACTGCTCTAAATCTATACTCATCTATTCGCCTCTTTTGCTATCTAGCCAAACCATAATACCCTTTTGAGCATGTAGTCTGTTCTCTGCTTCTGTAAATATTACATCTGCGTGTTTCTCAAATACCTCTTCGCTAACTTCATAACCTCTATATGCTGGCAAACAGTGCAAGAAGATAGCATCGCTTTTAGCTAAACTCATAAGTTCACTATCTACCATAAAACCTGCAAAATCTTTTATTCTCTTCTCTTTTTCAGCCTCTTGCCCCATAGATACCCAAGTATCTGTTGTAACTACATCACAACCCTTAACAGCCTCTTTTGGGTCGTTACCAAATGTAATTTTTGCTCCACTCTCTTTTGCCATCTCCAAAGCTCTTTTTACAATCTCAGCATCGCACTCATAACCAACTGGTGTTGCAACTCTAAGCTCAAAACCAAGCTTTGCTGCCAAATAGAGCCAAGAGTGTGTCATATTATTACCATCGCCAACATACGCAACTACTGGGTTATTAGCTTTATTAAACTCTATCATAGTTAAATAATCTGTCATTAACTGCACTGGGTGGTAACTATCTGTTAAACCATTTATTACAGGCACTTTAGAGTATGCAGCAAATTCTTCTATTTTAGAGTGCTCAAAAGTTCTAATCATAACCATATCGACCATAGAACTAACTACTCTTGCTGTATCTTTTAAAGGTTCGCCACGCCCAAGTTGTAAATCGTTGCTAGATAAAAACAGCCCAACACCACCTAACTGATAGATACCAACTTCAAAGCTAACTCTTGTTCTTGTAGAGCTCTTCTCAAAAATCATCCCAAGCGTCTGTTTCTCTAAATATGGCACAAACTCTTTCGCTTTTGTTTGCTTTTTTATCTTTATGGCTAAATCTATCATCTCTAAAAGTTCATCTTTAGAGAAATCTGCTAATGTTAAAAAGTGTCTCATGGCTATATTCCTAAGTTCTGACTTTTATCACACATTTTACGGTATGAAATTAAAAAGCATATTTTAGCATAATTTGATTAAGTTATGCCTACTCTGAACCAAACTACAGTACAAGAGTAGTTCTGATACAACAAAACAATACGTTAAATCGATAAAATTAACTTTTTTCTCATTTTATGTTAAAATATGTCAATAAAATGTACTTACTTATGCTATAATTACTTTATTAAAATATTTAAGCCATTCTATGGCAATATAAATATAGGGCACCTCCACTGCCATTAAGTTAAGAGTTTTAAACATGCACTAAGCTTAAAGCAGAAAGCCAAAAGCTTGCCATCACATCATTTTCGTAAGAGAGAGTGAAATCGTAGACTTCACTCTCAAAGGATTGACGAAGTGGCTAGCTTTAAGCTTAATGCTAAGAAATGGATATGAAATCCTTAACTTAATGGTAATGTAGGGCACCTCTAAAAATAGGTACCCTATAAATAATCAATGTTCAAATTTTAGGAGTATATATGAAAAAAGGTCTTTTAACATCAATTTTAGCTATATCATTTTTTGCAGGTTGCGGTGAGACAACCATAAAAAGTGCAAAAGTTATAGATTCCGCAGTAGGAGGATTAGAGGTTCAGTGTGCAGGTGATGTGAAATATACTCCAGCCGATGGAACAGTTAAGTGTCTAAATATGCCACTTGCATTAAAACTTGGAGAAATTAAATTAGGGCTAATTTATGATATGCCAAAAGATGGAATAATTTTACCACAAGATATAGTTAATGTAAACAGAAGTAACATTACTGATAAAAATGTAATAAAGCTAATTATACTCCTTCAATCACTAGACAAAGACCATAATCCAGATAATGGAATAGAAATTACAAAAGAAACAAGAGATAAATTGAATACATTTATCGATTTACAAAAAACTTCGCTACAAGATATAAAAGATTTAGTAGAAGCACAACTTGGCGAAACTATATTTAAAAACAAAAAAGCAGCGATTGAACATTTAGAAAAGTCAATGAAACAGTATAATATATCTTACCCAAATGTAGATTTAGAAGGTCTTGAGTAATCTCTACCTATATTACATACTGAAGTTACTAATAGCAAATATCATGTTCTAATAGAGTTAAGAACTTGGTTACTTGCTATAAAAATCATCTTGCTTATGATATCATCATCTTTTATAAAACAATAGTATAATTTGAGCTTTTTAGGTAAAAATAAAAACAAAAAAGGACTCTTTGTGAAGATTATTTATTTATTATTAATATATTTTTTACTTATAGGTTGTGGAGGGGCTAATAAAACAAATAAGAATAGAGATATAAATATAAGTAAACCTTCTAAAGTCAAAAAACATTTTGCCGTGGGCTATATGCCATCGTGGTCGATACCTTGGTTTGATGAAAGTTCTTATAAATCTTCTAAAATAGCTACTGTAGATAGCCTTTTTAGCCATATTGTTATCTCTTTTGCAAAGCCAAATTTAACATTTAACTCTAAAGATTGGAGTGGTACAGGTATAGAGTTTAGTTCAGATTTAAATAGCACTAAAAAAGCTATAAAGCTACTACAAAATAGAGGTGTAAAAGTACTTTTAGCAATAGGTGGAGAAAGTTATAAGAGTTGGCAACCTTTAGCTAATGAATACTCTCAAAATATCTCAACCTCTGTTCATAAAAAAGCATTAAAAGATTTAGTTAGATATCTAAATTTAGATGGTGTCGACGTAGATTATGAAATACAAGGAGCAGACACTGCTAATATAACAAGATACTACAAATCTATTTTAGCAATAAAAGAGGCTATAGGCAATAAAATTTTAACTATTGCTGCTTGGTCAACAGGGGCAGACTGTACTGCCAATACAATAAACACTATTGGTTGTGAAAATAAAATTTCATATTGGGGTGGAAATGCAGGAAGAGAAAGGCTTCTATTTAAAAAATTTGAACAAAATGGTCAAAATTTAAAATCTCTTTTTAATTATATCTCGATTATGAGCTACGATGGTGGTATAGATAGATTTGATCCAATAAGCTTTTATAAAAACTATCAATCTATATATAAAGGACCTATTGCATTAGGTATGGAGATACCTGCAGAAGGCTGGGGTGGTGCAGAATTAGTTGCAAAAAATAATGATGCACTAGATTGTAACCAAACTTCAATGATAAGTGGAAACTCTTATATAACTTATACAAGAAAACACCCTTATTCCATAGAAAGCTTTATAAACTTTTTAAATAGTCAAACAAATAGTGGAATTATGTTATGGTCTATTTACAAAAAAAGAGAGGGAACAGTAAACTGTCCTAAAGCAGTAAATTATAAAAATTTTATAAACACTATAAAAAATAAAGGATATATATAAAAGAAGAGTTTAGAGTTACTTAACATTTTATCCAAATAAAAATACAGCTATATTACCGTTACAGCAATTTTCTACTCTTTTTTTCTCCTCTTCCACGTTTTACCATTAACTTAAGGATTCTATACCTATTTCTTATCCTAAAGCTATCCATTTCGACACTCCCACGATTTCAAATACCTAAATCTTAAAAAAATACTTTTTGACAATTTAAACCGTTGATTCCCACTTTTGTGGGAATGACACAGTGGCAAGATTTTAGCTTTGTGCTTCAAGTTTCCTGTTTTGAACGCTAAGAAAAATCCAAAAAACTCAACTTAAAACAATCCCTAAAAATGGCTATATTGTTTACTAAAAAGAAAAAAGTCGGGTGTCCCAAATTATAAAAGTTGTATAATTTCTTA
>JALVTE010000066.1 GCA_027024155.1 Campylobacteraceae bacterium | reverse complement strand
ATCCATCCTTAGTTGAAAAAGTCGCACCCAATAGGTGAAAGTTTGAAGTGTGACTTTTTCGCTTTGAAGTACCTAATTATAGAGCAAGTTGGCTTGTTGTCTAATTTGGTATGGAATTATTGGGGTTATTTGGTGTATCAATAATAACTTGGTTTTTATCATTTTTAAACTCTTTTAAAAGGTACTTGTATTTATAGTGTTCCTTATGTGCTTGAGTTGTCTTATGCTTAGGATATAGGGCTTTAATGCCTATATACTCCATAGCTGTTTTAACCAATTTTCTACCTACTTTAAAGCCTTTATTTACTAGTGCTGTAACCAAGCGTCTTGTTCCGTAATAGGGAAACTCTGAATGTATCTCATTTAGATTATTTAGGAACTTTATATCTTCTTTACTACTAAACTTTTTAACAGGCTCATAGTAGAGTGTTGACTTTGCTATATGGAGCAGTTTACATTGCTTATTTATTGATAATGTATGCTTGGAATCTACTAAAGTTTTTCTTCCTTTAGGTGAGACCAAGCTTTCGAGCTTTCCCTCTAAAAACTCCTTTTCGACGATTGTCTCGCCTAACTTTTTAGCTATTAAATCTTTCTCTTTTTTTACTATCTCTAACTCTGCTTTATACTCTTTTACTACTGTACTTTTATCAAATGCTAATGACATATTTTCCAAGAACATCTTTTTCCAATTTTTTACATTGGTTGGTAGTAATTCATATTTACTTGCTATCTCATTGATGGTTTGTTCTGCTTCTAAAACTTCTAATACTACTTTAGCTTTGAACTCTGCACTATATGTTTTTCTTTTTGTACTCATTTTGTCCTCACTTTCTTGTTTCTTATTGTATCTTTTTTAATAAGAGTGTTGTATTAAGTGGTTTGTTTTTGTGGGTACATTATATATCTCTATTTACACTTCCTCCTTATTTAAAGCTTAAGATTGAATTATCGTAGCACTCTAATAAAAGTTATTAATATTTTTTCAGATACCAATCTACAGTCTTAACAATTCCACTTTCAAAGTTCTCATCAGCTCTCCAGCCAAGTTCTGTTTCTATTTTGCTAGCATCTATTGCATATCTTCTATCATGACCTGCTCTATCTTCTACAAAAGTTATTAGCTCTTTATAGCTTGTTTCTTTTGGAACTTTTTTATCTAGTATACTACATATGGTATCAACTATCTGTAGATTGGTTCTCTCATTTCTACCACCAATATTATAAACATTTCCCTTTTTACCTATATGATAGACTAAATCTATACCTTTACAATGATCAAGCACATATAACCAATCTCTTATATTTTGACCATCCCCATAAATAGGAATTGATTCACCTGCTAAACATTTTCTAATAATAGTGGGAATGAGTTTCTCATTATGCTGTTTAGGTCCATAGTTATTCGAGCAGTTTGTTATGACTGTATTCAGTCCATAAGTCTCTTGGTAGCTTCTTACTATCATGTCGCTACTAGCTTTTGATGCAGAATATGGAGAATTTGGTGCATATGGGGTTTCTTCTGTAAACAGATCTGTTTCATTTAATGTTCCATAAACTTCATCAGTTGATATATGATGAAATCTACACCCTTTATATGCCTCTTTATATTCAAATGGCTTATACATCCAATACTTTTGAGCGACATCAATAAGCGTAAAAGTACCATTAACATTTGTCTCTATAAACACTCCAGGATTTTTAATGGAGTTGTCAACATGTGACTCTGCTGCAAAATGAATAACCCCTTTTATATCATACTCGTTAAATATAAACTCTACTAAATCACGATTGCAAATATCTCCTTTAATAAATTTATATCTAGGATTATCTCGACACTCTTTTAGGTTATCTAAGTTACCTGCATAAGTAAGTAAATCTAAATTGATTAAATTATATTCTGGATATTTCTCTAAAAAGTATGGTACAAAGTTACTTCCTATAAATCCTGCTGTTCCTGTTAATAATATATTTTTCATTATCTTCTATCTCCTAATTTTCTTAAACACTCATCTAGGCTATCTTTCCAGTAAGGAATAGTCAATTTAAGCTCTTTTTTTATTTTACTTTTATTAAGCACCGAATAATATGGTCTTTTCGCTTGAGTTGGATAATCTTTTGTCTCTATTGGATTAATTTTACAATGTATTTTAGCCATTTTCATAATCTCTCTGGCAAAATCGTACCAGCTTAATACTCCTTCGTTTGAGTAGTTATATATCTCGACTCTATCATTAGTAATGTTTGGCAATATATCTAAAATAGCTTTAGCTAAATCTCTTGCATAAGTAGGAGTTCCTGTTTGGTCAAATATAACCCCTAATGAATCTCTCTCTTTACCAAGACAAAGCATTGTTTTCACAAAGTTATCCCCAAAACTACTATATACCCAAGATGTTCTAATAATTATAGAGTTTTTAGGAGTTATCTCTCTCATAGCATTCTCACCATCAAGTTTGGTTTTTCCATAAACACCAGTTGGATTAGTAATATCATCTTCAATATAAGGTTTAAAGTTTTTGCCATCAAAAATATAATCAGTAGAGACATGAATAAGTTTAATATTTCTATCTTTAGCGATAGTCGCTAAGTTTTCAACTGCTAAATGGTTTACCCTATCTGCATTTACTTCATCTTCTTCTGCTTTATCCACAGCTGTATATGCAGCACAGTTTATAATAATATCTATTTTATTTGCTTCTAAAAACTCTTTTACTTTGGCAAAGTCTGTAATGTCTAAAACAGAACTATCTGTAAAGTAGAAGTTATATTTGTATCCTGATGAAAGTTCTCTAATCTCTGAACCCAATTGCCCATTTACCCCAGTTACCAAAATATTAGTCATTGTAATAATCTACTCCATATTCAAATATTTCATCTGCTTCACTAAGTTTAGGCTGAACTTTGTCTTTTTCCGAAAGATTCAACTCATCAACTAATAGTTTCCAGTCAATCCCTAAAGATTCATCATTAAACGCTATTCCTCTATCATTTGCAGGTGAATAATAATTATCAACCTTATAAGCAAATATAGTATTATTTTCAAGCACTACAAAACCATGAGCAAATCCTCTAGGAACTAAAAGTTGCTTTTTATTTTCGCTTGTAAGCTCAACAGCTATATGCTTGCCAAATGTGGGACTTCCTTTTCGTATATCAACAGCCACATCTAAAACACTACCAGAAATAACTCGTACTAGTTTAGTTTGAGCATAAGGTGCCAACTGATAGTGAAGACCTCTTAAAACACCTCGAGAAGATTTAGATTCATTATCTTGGCAAAAATTTATTTTATAACCCAAAAAGTCTTCAAGCTTATCTGCTCTAAAAGTCTCTACAAAGTAACCTCTTTGATCTCCATTAACCTGTGGTTCTACTATTACTACATCTTGTATATCTGTTCTTATAAAGTTCATCAATTCCTCTCTTTTAATTCAAAATCAAATATTCAACATTATTGCTCAGCTCTAGATAGTAAATACTGCCCATACTGATTTTTTTTCAAAGGTTGAGCTAGCTCTATGAGTTGTTCTTTAGATATGTACCCCATATCATAAGCTATCTCTTCCAAAGAAGCTACTTTTAGCCCTTGACGATTTTCAATAGTTTGTATAAACATACTTGCTTCTAACAGACTTTCATGTGTACCAGTATCAAGCCATGCATAACCTCTACCCATAAGCTCAACTTTTAGTCTTTTCTCTGCAAGATAATCTTGATTTAGAGTAGTTATCTCTAGCTCTCCTCTATCACTGGGTTTAACCTCTTTTGCTTTTTGTACCACATCGTTTGGGTAAAAGTAGAGACCTATAACGGCATAATTACTTTTAGGAACACTGGGTTTTTCTTCTATACTTATTACATTACCTTGTTCATCAAACTCAGCAACACCATATCGCTCAGGGTCTTTTACATAGTAACCAAACACTGTAGCTTTATTTTCTTGCTTTGCATGCTTAACACTTTTAGCTAAAAGTTCTGTAAACCCATGACCATAAAAGATATTATCACCCAATACCAAACAAACATCATCAAAACCTATAAACTTTTCCCCTAAAATAAATGCTTGTGCCAAACCATCAGGAGAAGACTGAACAATATACGAAAATTTCATCCCTATGTCAGAACCATCCCCTAAAAGTTCTTCAAATCTTGGAAGGTCTTTGGGTGTTGAGATGATTAGAACCTCTGTTATACCTGCTAACATTAGAACCGATAGTGGGTAGTAAATCATCGGTTTATCATAGATTGGCATAAGTTGTTTACTTACACCTTTTGTTAGAGGGTAGAGTCGTGTGCCACTTCCTCCTGCTAGTATTATTCCTTTCATTTTGTTGCTCCTTTTTATTTTTATTAATTGAACCTTCTGAAAACAAATTCATAAAAATTCTTTCTTTAAATCTCCATAAATTTAACCAATAAACTTCATATTTTCTTAATCTAATTAGAGTATCCCTCCTCAATGCCATTAAGTTAAGGATTTTAACTCCATAAAATAAAATAAGTTTAAAGAACAAGGCTAAAATCTTGCCACTACGTCATTCCCGTGAGAGAAAATGAAAAAACTTAGCATTTCTTGGAAGTGAGACTTTAGTCTCACAAAAATATTACCAACAAATGGCAATAACAAGATGAGGCTAAAGCTTCATTTTCATTGTTTTCTAAGTTTTTTCACAGTCTCTGAAAGTTGGAATCCACGGTTTAAATTGTCAAAAAAAGTTAAATTGCAACTTATAGACAGTTAAAATTGTAGATTCCCATTTTCAGAGACTGTGAAAAAACCTATAATTTTCTGGAATCGGTGGCTTTAGCACTGAACTTTAATACCATAAAAGCGTATTATTTCATGAGGCTAAAGCCATCGATTCCAAGATTTTGTAAGTTTTCTCACAATCTCTCAGGGGAATGATGGTGCTGGAAAATTATTAATTTTATTTAATATTCACTTCCATTATATGGTTATAGATTCCTTAATTTAATGGCATTGCCCCCCCCTATTTAGCCAATATGAAGTCATTTTGTAACCTTTTTTCTAACTTTTTCTCTATTTCTCATATATTTTCCAGCTTTCTTTGTAAACTTGGTACTCTTTTTAGATTATAGGCAATGGCTAGGAGTAGATGATATTGGTCATTTTTCTCCAATCCTAAAAATCTTGTTTGTGTATAGTTCATAAGCTTTTTTATAAATGCAAATGGTAGTTCTACTACTGCTCTTACTTTAGAAAACTTTTTATTGTGATCTTGTTGTTTATTTCTTAGTTTTCTTTCTCCTCTTACTATTATACCACAAAATACTCTTTTATCTCTAAAGGCTTTTTTATTTTTTTTTGACATATATCCGCTATCTGCAAACACAAAGCTTTTTTCATTTTCTGTTAAGTTATCTAGTTGTTTTATATTTGACTCTTTTGCTGTTGTGGTTATTACCTCTTTTATCATCTCATTTGTATTACTTGCTATATGCATTTTAAAGCCATGATATTTTCTTCCTCTTTTTGAGGTATATGTTGCATCTACTAATGTACCTTCTTGTAGGATAAGTTTATTTTTTATCATTGTCTCTTTTATTAGAGCAAATATCTTATCAAACAGTATTTTATTCATTAGTGAATTTCTAAAATTACATATTGTTGTTTCATCTGGTATATCATCATCTGCTTTTATATCTAGAAACTTTCTAAATGATAGTCTATCATGTATCATCTCTTCTGTTCTCGGGTCACTTAGTCCATACCAAGCTTGTAAAAATAGACTTCCTAACAATACTTTACTTTGATATGGTGTTCTACCTCTTTTACCTGCTATCTTAGGCTTATATACTCCTTCTTTTGCTAACAACTCTTCTAACTCTCTATATAGTATATACTTTTTCATCTTATCTGGAAACTTTGTTGTTCTTTTTCCACCTTTACCTTGTATGGCATAATCAAAAAATGTTGGTATTTGCATCTTTCTTATCTCTCTTTTGTTTTCTCTAATTTTAGCATTTTTTGAGTTTGATTTGGGTTATTTTTCAGAGGGCTCAATTTCTTTTAAAATCATCTTCAAGTCTAATTATATCATCTTCCCCAGTATATTCACCTACCTGTACTTCTACCATAACGACAGGTATTTTTCCTTTATTCTCTAAACGATGTACTTCTCCCATTTTTATGTAAGTTGATTCATTTGGTCTTATCAGTTTAGTTGTGTCTCCTACTGTTACCGTAGCTGTTCCACTTACAACCGTCCAGTGTTCGTTTCTGTGAAAATGTTTTTGAAGAGACAACCTTTTACCTGGTTTTACTACGATTGTTTTTATCTTATACCCTGGTGTATCTTCAAGAACTGTATATGTTCCCCATGGTCTATGACCTGTTAAATGAATATTATGAAGTTGTGTCGTTTTTTTAAGTTCAGCTACAACTTGCTTCACCTTTTGAGAACTACCTTTTTTACTTACTAAAAGAGCATCTCCAGTATCTACTATTATGAGGTCTTCTACATCTATTGTTGCAATGTATTTATCTTTACCATGTATAAGATTATTTTTAGAGTCTATAGATATATGTTTATTGTTTAGAGTGTTACCATTTTCATCTTTTGGAAGTTCTTCATAGAGCGCATCGAAACTACCAACATCAGACCAATCTATATCTGATGGAATAACTTTTACTTTAGTTGATTTTTCCATTACTGCATAGTCTATAGAATCTTCAGGAATAGCTAGCATATCATTATGTTTGATTCTAATCATATCATCACTTGAAGAATTTTTTAAAGCTTTTAAAGATGCATCATAAACATTAGGAGAATACTTTTTAAGCTCATCTAAAAACACTCCAACTTTAAACATAAACATCCCACTATTCCAATAATATTTTAATGGTAAATTTTGAATGCTTAATTTTGAATTTTCTTCTATATATTTAGTTGCTATTGCTAAATCTGGCTTCTCATGAAATAATTCAACATTTAAAATTCCTAATTCATCATTTTCAGGCTTTGTCTCAATGTAACCATACCCTGTTTCAGGAAATGTTGGTGTTATACCAAATGTTACAAGATTATCTTGTTTTGCCAACTCTTGGGCTTGAGTAAGAACTTTTTTATATTCAATTTCATCTTTTATAAGATGATCTGATGGAGTAACTAAAACTATCTCTTCTTTATCTAGTGCCATACAAGCAAGAGCTATTGCTGGAGCTGTATTTCTTCCTACTGGTTCTAGTAAGTACCTATTGTCCTCTTTACCTAACTCTTCAAGCTGGTCAAGTGCTAAGAAGTACTGTTCTGTATTTGAAACTATAAACTGATTATTACATACTTTACTATTTCTCTCAACTGTTAATTGAAAAAGAGACTTTCCATCAAAGAGTTTTACAAACTGTTTAGGCATCAAAGTTCTGCTTATCGGCCAGAGTCTCGTGCCACTTCCACCACATAGTATTATATTAGTCATATTAAACCTTTAGTTTTAAATTTACTATTAAATGATAATTCTTTAAGGCATTTATTATTTATCTCTCTTCTCTCTTTATC